>NZ_JAUMYS010000002.1 GCF_030528505.1 Tannerella sp. | reverse complement strand
ACCGACCGTCACGGAGCCAACAGTCGTGTCTTATAGTCACCCAAACAACCGAATTTGGGAGGGATTGAGCAGCAATCTAAGCAAACTCACAAAATACGTTTTAGAGGAAGGTACAAACATTTCTATGCTTTTCAAGATTTCACAAAATAAGGAACAAATTACTTTGCTCCTTATTTATATATCGTAGGCTGTGATGCTGTTTTTTTTGATTTTAACTATGAGAGGCAATGTTGTTTTTCGATTGTGCCGTTTTTTTATGGTTTTGAGTTAATTGTTTATTATTTATCTTTATTCCGAACCATAGCAATACGATAACTATCCATATTACAATCGTTTCGGGGATTAGAGTTGCTATCTCTTCAACATTATTGAGCAAAGAAAAAAACAGTATGGTTAGCCAACGTAGCACGAGTATTGCGATGATAAACCAAGCAATGTATTTTCCTCCCGTCCTCTCCTTATGGAAAGCCATAATGAGCAAGGCAACCCCAAAAACGACATTCTCAACCCCAATGATATGCCACACATAAGTGAACACAACTTTATTATGAGCATCCATTGTTGAATGATTCAGAGAAGCAATAGCCGTTTCTAATCCGTTTAGTGTGTGAGTAACCGCCGATAATAAGCACACAAGTCCTACAATTAGGTAAAAGTAATTTCGTATCATCGTATTATATTTTTAATTTATCTTTGATTATCAAATAAATAAAAACAAAAAGATAAGACAACAACAATAACAAATTCGCTCCTCCCAGACTATCTTCTATTGTTTTTTGTTCCAAAAAAGTATCCCAATGTTGTGCTAAATAAATCTGGTTATCGGCAAAAACATTGGCTTTATGAGCCGTCGGAACAATAAAAAACATTCCATTAACAAATACAACTGCTGAGAGAAGAAACAAAGTAACATCTGTTTTCCGAATTGTTTTTTGAAAAAGAAATAAGCCATTTCCACATAAGAAAAGAACGATTCCTGGAATGCTTGCATAATTCATAATAGGAGTGATGAAATGCCGTTGCCAAACCACAAAATCATCAGGCAAAAGAGGTTTCGTGGCGATAATATTCATTGCTATAAAAGAAGCAATGCTTCCCAAACTCAATGCAAATCCTACCGTTATAAAAAACAGAGAGACAGCGACAAAAATGTTATTTTTTGTTTTCATTTTACAATTTCTTTTTCAGGCAAAATTATAACAACGAAAACAACTGACAATTACCTTTGGTTAATAAATGATTATCTATTCAGAAAATATTTTCCTGCGAATACGGCTAAGCGATTGAGGCGTAATTCCCAGGTAAGAGGCAATATAATACTGCGGTATTCGCTGGTTTAATTCCTTAAATTGCTGTAAAAAAGTTTTGTACCGCTGGGTAGGTGTTTGCTTATGTAGGTCGTAAATATATAAAATCGTTTTGTGAAAAGCCTCCTCTACGAGCAGTCGGTTAAATCGTTCTCCGTATTGTACTTTTTGGCAAAGGTTATGCAAATCTGTATATGAGATTTTGTATAAAACACTATCTTCCAATGCTTCGAATGATTTCAACGAAGGTGTTTGCGTGGATAAGCTCACAAGGTCGCACATAAATGAATTTTCGTAGTTGAAATGTACCGTTTGTTCATCAATATATTGGCGAAATAATCCTTCTTTTATGAAATAGAGATACTTGCAAATGTTATCTGCTTTTAAAATATGAGTGTTTTTGGGTACCGATATTTCAGAGAACAATCCTTTTATCAATTCTCTCTCTTTCAAAGAAAGAGGAACGTAATTCTGTATGGCGTTGAGAAGTGCTTCCATTTTGTATTGTTTTTCCGCAAAGTTATAATAATTTGCAAAATTAAGCTTTTTCGGCAAAAGATAGGATACAAAAGGAAGCGTAAGGTTCGCAACACGCGTTAGCTGTGTTTTCAAATTTAGATTTTGCTGCTTGATAGAAGTAACATTTTTCTGGTAGGAGCGCCTGTAGAGGCGCAATGAATTGCGTCTCTGCGGGAGATGCTACTCTTTTTATGAGCATACTTATTATGAATTTTCTTTAAAAAACTGCTCTAATCGATGTTTGCTCTTTTCATAGGCGGGCGCTTGCATATCCATCGCCATTGCCGAGAGGAAAAACTCTATGGGGCCGTAAAATTTCGAACCGGTAAAGGTTCGCACGCTCCAAAGAATAAACTTCCGTATCCAATCGGGGAGGTGGATAATTTTTATCGAATTCCCACAGGCTCTAAGCGCCAATTCGCCAATTTCATTTTGCGTAAACACTTGACAGCCACCTACGCTTATCTCTTTAGAATCTTGTTCGATAGCCTCAACGACAACCTTTGCCAAATCCTCACCGTGTATCGGATTGAGTTTGAAATTTCCGTCGCCGAAAAGATACAGCTTGCCCATTTTCGCCATTTTCAGAAAATCTCCCATATCCGAAAAAAATGCCGTAGGGCGCACGATGCAGTACGCCAATCCCGACGCTTTCAAATACTCACCGAGCTTCTCCTTCGCCTCGCAAATTTTCAGATTACGCAGCTTTTCTCCGTTGAAAACCGATATGTAAATGAACTTTTCCACGCCGCTCTTTTTCGCTTCATCAATAAGGTTCGCATTGGCTCGGAAATCGACATCCATATAAGTCAAATGGTCTTTTTGTCGCGTAATCCCGATACAACTTATCACCACCCGAACATCGTCAAAAAGTCCTTGTAGCGTCTCAGGACAAGTAACTTCCGCCTTTTCTATGCTGAAGTTACTATCGAGGAAAGCTATTTTCTGTGGATTTCTGACGATTATTTTCGTTTTGAAGCCCTTCGATAGCAATTCTTTGGTGATGTATTTTCCTAAATATCCTGTCGCACCTGCTACTAAAACTTTATCTTTCATATTTTTATTCATGAGTGTTGCTATTTTTAAGTGTTCGCAAATTTATAATTTTTTCAAAAAATATAAATCGCCGACAAGGGTGATTCCGTAGCGGTTTTTGAACGATACTTTTTTATGTGCTACTTTATCGCTTTTCGGGAAAATTTTGTCCCAGCAGGTAGTTCCAGCAGGCATTTTTTTGTTTGTATTCATATTGTTGAAATTTGAGTTTTACAATTAATTCATTTATTCTTGATTTTCCGTATCTTCCTTAAATACAATCCTATTGCCAGATAAATCAGTAGCGGAATGAGTCCGAAAGTTGGTGAAATGAGTAGGGTTTTGTCGGGCGAGACAACGGCAAAGCCTTCGGAAATTAGCGGATTGAGGGCATCTTCCATCGTGTGCATCAAAACGACCAACCAAACCTCAATCAACTGCCACCAAGCTAAATAGGGAATCACTTCTGAAAGTTTTTGATTTGGTGTTCATTTTATTGATTATCATTTTTTTTAGTTTATTGGTTTTGGTCTGTATAATTCCAATAGACGATTGTGGCAATATATCCTGTGATACTTGTCAGCAGTAAAATGGCGTAGCTCAAATTATTGAGTGATAATTTGTATTGGATTGCTACACCACTGTAAAGCCCTGGTACTGCCCACGGAAAATAAGCCCCATAACCCGTTACGGCAATTATTTGTGAAAAGACTAACGTCAGCATAACAAAGCCCAGTGGAGCCAGATAGCCCTTCCCCCAAAGTGCAAAAAAAGCAATCGGAACACTCACTAAAACAGCTAAAAAAGTGGTAACGAAGTAATCGATTAGCAGTTGTGCCAATGTGTTTGTGCTTGTCAAAGGAAGTTGCAAAAGCATACCGAAAACAAAGGCAAGTAATAAATTGGACAGAACGAGTAATAAACACCAAAAAAAACAAACCATAAATTTTGCGTTTAAAATGGTTGTTCGCGAGGTGGGGAGTGCCAATAAATCTTTTGCCGTTTTATCCGAATATTCACGACCAAAAATCCAACCGATTACAAATCCGAACAGCAAAACCCCGCCAATACCTACGGCTTGCGTAAGAATACCGATATACGATTCCCAATTTGCTTGAAGATTCATCGCTTCGGCTTTGACAATCAAGGCACTTGCTTTTGCCGACATATCGCCGTTTTGCATAACAAAAATAAAAACAGCTCCCATAACGGGTGCTATTCCAAATGCAATGAACGTAGCCCAAAGGATTTTTGCGCGTTTTACTTTTATCAATTCTGCTTCAATGGCTTGTATGAGTTGTTTCATCATTTGTGATTGTTAATGGTTCGTAGGAAAAACATTTCCAAATCTTCCGTAAATAAAAAGATTTGTTTTGGAGGAAGTCCGCATTCCGTCAGTAGTTTTGAAATGTGTTCGGGATGCGCAACGGCTTGCGGACTTGAAATTTCTATTTCGTCAGTATTGGTTTGTACAGCCGAATAATTTGAGTTTTGCAGGCAATGAAGTGCTTTTTGATTATCGGTTGTTTGTACCAAAATTTTTTTGATGATTTGGTTTGATAATTCGTCTGTTGTCAGTTCTTTAATAAGTTTTCCTTCGTGAATAATGCCGATGCGATGAGCAAGTTTCGAGATTTCGCCCAGTATATGACTGGAAAGAAAAATGGTAGAACCTTTTTGGGCAAGCTCAATTAAGAGGTTGCGCACTTGCACAATGCCTTCGGGGTCTAATCCGTTAATGGGTTCGTCTAAAATTAATAGTTTTGGTTCGTGTACCAGTGCTTTGGCAAGTCCTAACCGCTGTTGATTTCCGAGTGATAATGCTTGGGCAGGGGTGTTTTTGTATTTTGTGAGTTTTAATTTTTCGATAATATTTTCGATGGCGTTTTTGTCGGTCAAATGACGCAATTTGCCTATCACTTTTAAATTTTCGTAAACTGAGAGATTGGGATACGAATAAGGCGTTTCGACCAAATAACCGATGTCGTTCCGGTTTTGAGATTTCGAAGTTATTGGTTTTCCGAAAAGCGAAATCGTTCCGCTATCGGGTTTAATCATCCCCAACAACATACGGATTAGGGTGGTTTTACCGGCGCCGTTAAGCCCCAGAAAACCATAAATTTCACCTTGTTTGACGTGAATGGAAATATTGTTTACCGCAAGGGTTGCCCCAAAGCGTTTGCTCAGTGAGTTGGTTTGTATAACTTCCATCGTGCTTGTTGTTTTTTTATATGATAGATACACTATAATTTGCGTGTTTTTTTGTAATGGATACGCAATAAATTGCGTATTTACGTAACGATGTTCTCCAAAAAACGCAACTACATTTCCGAAAAAACATAGCTACGTTTTTGAGAAAACCTAACTATTCTTTTTGGAATTCCAACGTATCGAGCATTTTTTTGAGGTCTTTGCCGGGTGTGAAAAGCACTTTGGCGCCTCTGATGCTTGCTGTGGTAACTTCTTTTTCGGAGGTTTTACCGTCGCTACTGATACTCACGCGCAGGCTCCCGAGTTCGCCCAAACGAACCGCATTGCCGTCGGCTAACGAACTCTGCATCACATCGACCAAAGCGTACAGAACGGCACGAATGTCGGCACCGCTTACCGTACTTATCTTTTCGATTTCTTTGGTGAGGTCAACCAATGTTTTTTCGCCCGAAATAGTGTTGGTGGCATAATACTTTTTGTCGCCTCCGCCGCTTACGCCAGGCTGTACCCGCTGAATTACTTTATACTTTATAGGCATAACAATAAAAATTTTAAATGAAACGATTTGTTTTAAAACTGCTACAAAGGTAACGTTTTTTTATGACTTTGTTGTTTTGTTATATTATTTTGTTCATTTGTGTTTGTATCGTTGATTTTTAGTTTTACAATTTTATTGATTATGAAGTAAATAATTTTTCTTTTTCCGTATCTTCCTCAAATACAAGCCTACCTCTAAATAAATCATCAACAGAGTGAACCCAAATTTTGTGTCCACTCCATTGATAATCATATCTTTTTGAATTCTGAATTTCTTACAAATTCTCCTTAAAAAACGTTTCCAATTTATCAAACGGAATCACTCCTGCCTGATTGTCGTAAAAGTCGGTGTGCTTGGCGTTGGGAACAATAAACAACTCCTTGTTTTTGCTTCCTACGGATTGGTAGGCATCTTCGCTCATATAGCGGGAATGAGCGTTTTCTCCCGCAACGATAAGGGTCGGGACATCTATTTCGTGAGCATACGACAGCAATGGAAAATTTAGAAACGAAAGCAGTGTAGTGGCTGTCCAAACCTGATTGGAAACCGAACGCTCGTGGAAACCTCTCGGAGTTTTATAAAACTCAATATAATCGTTCAGGAACTGAGGAACTTTATCGGAAGGAGCGTCTGGCATCGGATAGCCAGGAGCAGGCATTCCCGTTTCGGCATCCGTCCAACGAAGCGCATTGAGCGAACGCTTCATTTCTAGACGCATTTCGGGTGTGTTACTGTCGAAATATCCTTTGCTAAAGACGCGAGACATATCGTACATTACCATCGTCGCCACCGCCTTTATTCGCGTGTCGATAGCCGTAGCGTTCAGGGCAAATCCGCCCCAACCGCAGATGCCAATAAGCCCTATTTTTTCTCTGTCCACAAAGGGTTGAAGCCCCAAGCAATCGACCGCAGCCGAAAAGTCTTCGGTATTGATGTCGGGTGAGGCTACATTGCGAGGTTCGCCACCGCTTTCGCCTGTATAAGAAGGGTCAAAAGCCAAGGTTACAAAACCTCTTTCCGCCATCATCTGGGCGTAAAATCCGGAGGCTTGCTCCTTTACCGCTCCGAATCCACCGCAAACGGCAAGAGCTGCAAGTTTCTTGCCTTCGCTGTTTTTCGGAAAATACAAATCGCCGACAAGAGTTATGCCGTAACGGTTTCTGAACGTTACTTTTTTATGTTCTACTTTATCGCTTTTCGGGAAAATTTTGTCCCAACAGTCAGCACCGGAGTGCATTTTTTTGTTTGTGTTCATATTGTTGAAATATTAATGATTTTAATTTATGTATTATATTCTTTTGTAATGCAATTGCACAAGTCCTGTGTCGTAAGGGGTTACGCTGATGAGTTTTAGTGGCTGTTCGGGTCTGTTGTCGTTAAACAATTTTGTGCCGTTGCCCACCAATATCGGAATGACGGAAATGATGAGTTCGTCCAATAAATCGCCCTTCAAAAGTTCATTCACGATTTGAGCCCCGCCGTCGCAATAGATGTTTTGGCGACTTTCTTTTTTCAATTTGCCGATGAGCAGCGATATATCTCCCGTATAAAAATGAATGTTCCCTGCGGAAGGTCTTTCGGTTTTCGTCAGTACATAAACCGTTTTTTCCTTATGCGGAAATTCCCCTACCGCATTCATTACCCAGTCGTATGTTTTTCGTCCGATAATCAGCGTATCCACCGTTGATATAAAACGCTCAAAACCATAATCTTCTCCTTCTTTTTCCACGATGGATAAGAAACTTAAATCGTCATTGGGCTTGGCGATATACCCGTCCAAACTCATTGAGATATACAGAATTACTTTACTCATATATTATATTGTATATTGGTTATTTCTGTTTTTGATGTAACCATAAAATCAATCGGTTTGACAGAATTTCGCTTTTCGTATTTTTCTCAAATACAATCCGATACACAGATATATCAATAATGCAACTGCCCCAAATGTTGGCGAAATGAGTAGCGTTTTGTCGGGTGGAATTGTTGCGAATCCTTCGGAAATTAGCGGATTGAGAGCATCTTCCATTGTGTGCATTAAAATGACCACCCACAGTGAACTCGAAAGGAAGAAAACTTCAGTGTACATAATCGTCCAAATACCGACTACCACAAAGCCATAAATAAAAAGCCAAAGTCCACCATAAGGGAAAAATTTTGCAACATAAACATCGTCCAAGAGTATCAAATAGTACGGCAAATGCCAGATTTGCCACACCAACGCTACCACCAGATAAATCAACCATTCGTTTTTGGTAAGTTGCTCCATTTTTAGGGTGAGATAGCCTCGCCAAACCGATTCTTCAAAGATATTTTTGATAAATTCGGGCAAAAAAGCGACCGCAAAAACAGGCAAATACGCCGAAAAACTAAACTTGCTCACATCTACCCAACCCAGCATATTTCCAATAAATAGCGTTATGCCTATCACCATTGGATACACCGCAAAGGCAAACAAATACCAACGAGCATTTTGCTTTAAATTCGGTTTGAGTGGAAGGTCTTTCCAGCCATCGCCACCGAAAAAGCGAAGCAAAATCATACACAAAAGCGGTGAGGCGATAAAAATCAACGCCCCAAGCGATTCCAAATTGGAAGGTTGCCCAAGTAGCTTATCCACCCCAACGCCCACCCAACCGCAAACAACAGCTACAAGGCTGAACAGGGCGACATTTCTAAAAGTTTTTGATTTGGTGTTCATATTGTTAAAGGTTTACATTGTTTTTTTTGAATGAAATTTCATTTTAGGTGTAGAAATGATGTTACTTTAAAATATCCCAAATTTTTTCTTCATCGTACACAAACATTCCCACTGCGACCATTTTTTACAAAACTGCTACACCACCGGCACGCCCAATTGTTCGGCAAGAGCATAAATAACGTATTTGTCATCTTTTTTCACTACGATTAGATTGCAATCGTCATTTCCACTGGCAAGGTCAAGCAAGGTGTACTCGGTGTGGAGTTCCAGTTTTTCTCGGACAAGCTCCCAATTGTTGCCCACTTCCCTGAAAGTCATTTTAAAAGGCTCTCCGACTTTATTGGAAATAAACCGACACAACTCTTTTACGTCAAACTTCCAATCGTCTTTAAAGACATCCAATTTTTCGACAAATGCCCAATATAGCAGGTAGTCTGTTTGATAATCATCAAGATACTCCAAATCTTCTTTGTACCAGACACCCTCATTGATGAGTCTTTCGGCAAAGGCTTGGCGATTGTGATTGATATTTTTCCAATCGGTTTTTAGTTCGAAAATATCACTGTTTGTCAAGTGGTTATTATAATTCAACAGATGTACCAATTCATCAAAGGCTTCCTCGTCGGGCATATTTTCCTTCTCAAAGACACCTTTATTATGTTGAGTCTCAATTTCAAGTTCTTTGCAGACTTCCTCCGTGAATTTAAGCATTTGGTCAAAATGAAATTTTTCGGTTTTGCTGGCAAATTCATAAATAAAAGGCTCGCTGTCAATCATCGTTTGCTTGTATGTAGATTCCGTATCAACGTCGTTACAGTGCATATAGCCAAAATGTCCATTATCGTACAAAATCATCGCAAACGAAACGTTATGACTTTTCGTTGATTTATTGTTCTTGTGGGTTTTAAACAGCAATTGCATGATCATAAATCCACGTCCTTCACGAATATCTTGCAACTGTTCGGGACTAAGACTTTTAAGCCCCATCTTATGAAAAATGCTGTTAGTCAGTCCGATTTCCTCTCTATAATCATAATCTTCCGCTACGTCATAATCCACAAATTGGAAGGGCATATACAAAAAAACTACATCACCAATCCATTGACCATAAGCGTTGTATACGTTTACATTACCTAAGTCTTTGTCACGCATATATTCGTATATCTTCAGTAAGTTTTCTTTCATTTCAATATCCTTAAAAATATAATTGTCTTAATTTCATTATTTCAATATCTCCAAAATCTTCTCTTCATCATACGCAAACATGCCCGTAGCTACGAGCGAGGCGATTCCGTGTACCAACATCCACGATTTGGCAATGCTGTTCTTTGCTTCCTCTTCGGATAGTTGTCGGTATTCTTCCGAGCTTTTCATCAATTCCACGATTTCCTGATTTTCGGGGAAAATATCGGTAAGCTTTACATTCATAACATTGTCGATATAAACTGCTTTGAATAGTGCCGGCTCAGTATGAGCCATCCGCACATACCCCAGTCCCAAATCCCAAAAGGGATTGCCCGTTTTTGAGTAACCGAGCATTACATTTTGAAGGTAAGAAAGTGCTTTTTGACAGACTTCGGCTTTGAGGTCGTCCATATTTTTGTATGTCCAATAAATGGGCTGCGTGGAACAACCGATTTGTTTGGCAATGTTTCGGGCAGAAAGCACCGCAAAACCTTCTTTACGCACCATCTCGAAAGCGGTTTCGATGATCACTTCCTGCGTTATTATTGTTGATTTTGGCATAATCCCATTCTATAACAATTGTAATATAACATGTGTTATGGACGCAAAAGTAGTGTATTTTTCCGAACCGGCAATGTTCTAAATTAAAAAAGGAGAAAATATCGGTTCAACCAACCGATGTTAGCTTTTTTATCCCCGTAGGTATGATTATTACTGACGATATACGATTTTTTGTAACTTTGTAAGGAAATAAATTTAACAATCAACTGATTGAAATCCAGTGCAATATAAGTTCGCCCTGTTTATTTGGATGTTGCAGGCGAACTTAGGAATATGAGGGCAACTATATGTTTGGACGAGAGGAGAAACAATCTTGTTTATTCACGGCGTACATTCTAACCGTAACGAAACTCTTTTCCCAAAAGGTTTCAAAACCCCAGAACACCAACTCTTAATACCTTCAAGAGCAGAATGCTATTATTTTCTGTCTTTTCGATGAAAATGCTATGATTCCAAGCTTTACAAACGGCATCGGGTTCTTTGGTGGCAAGTACTTTTTGCCGCTCATCGATACGCTCAAAGTACAGTGTATGCACCTCGCCAAAGGGCAAGCAGCCGTAAAGAAACATTTTCGTTTTCACGGGCTTCCCAGCGTCCCAACCTCTGGAAATTTTCCGCTGATAGGTTTGAATTTTACTTTCCCTTTGGCGATAAATTCCAATAAGGCGCTGGTTTTTATGAGTTTCCAGACTTTTCCACACCAATAACAGTATGTGTGTGTGAAGTAATAATCAACCGATATGTTTTTACCTCTCTGTTATTGTAGGAGATACTACCTCTTACTATCATAAGGTTCAAAATCTTTGTCTGTAAATTTGTTGAAAATAAAATTCATAGTTTTTGATTTTTTACTTTATAAATTCGCTACTTCCGTTGCCATTGTTATCAACTTACTCAATGTGTTGAAATTACGAGTGGTAGCGATGATTTTCAGTTTCTTTTCTAAAAAATTATTACTCAATTTGCTTCTGCTGGCATTGGTAGGAATGTACATATACATCGCCTGAGGGGTAAAGTCAAATTTTTCTTCTCCGAAATCCTGCCTTTTGAGTTCACTTGCCAATGGTAGCGGTAGTTCATCATTAAAAAGCGTAAAGAAAACACGCTTAATATCGTGGTTTTCCGTAAACGGATTTTTGCTCAAGACCTGTTTGATTTCCTCAGCGGTTTTCACCATCACGGGAAGTTCTGCTCCAATGTTTTCCTTGATGAGTTGGTGTACCTTCCCACTCACTTCCACAGAAGAACCATGCGTTTGCAAGACCACATTTCCGCTTTGGATATAGGTTTTTACATTCACAAAGCCGCCTTTTTCTAAAATCTCTTTCAGAAAAGCCATACTCGGAATTTTGTTTTTTCCGCTGGGCGTTACACCACGCAAAAGGACGATGTAGGTGTTCATTTCTTCGTTGTTTACTTTATAACTTTCACTGCGTAAAAATGATTTTAATAATATTTTTCAATTCCTCCAAATCCGGCATTTTTTTTATTCTCTTTGGTTTTCATCATAAAGTTGTTCAGGCGTTTTTCAAATTCTTCAGGGCGTTTTCTGGCAGCATCAATATAGGCAATACGGATCCGCTGATAGGCATCTGAAAAATGATTGAAATTTTGCCATATGGTCTTATCCGCTTTGAGTTTATCCAAAATATCATCAGGAAACACAAAAGGTTCCGATAATACTTTTTGAACCTCTGATAAGAGCGTCGGATGTATTTTTTCGTTTTCAAAAAGCCACTTCAATCTTTCTTTGTTGGGTTGCGAATACGGACTTCTCAGTTTACGAGGTGTAAAACGCTGTATTCGTTCCGTTTCGTTTAACGATTTTACCGTGCTGTCAATCCAACCGAAACAAAGGGCTTCTTCCACAGCATCGTTGTAGGAAACGGCTTTTCGGTCAGAAGTTTTTTTCGGGTGAACAAACCACACTTCGGCAGCGGTTTCAAAATTAGTTTCCAACCACTTACGCCACACTTCACGAGTTTCAAAGTATTTTATAGATTCTGTTGTGGGCATTTTTGCATATTTATCGTTATTTATTTTACGCTGATAAAAATATCCACTTCGGATTGGTTACCGTTTTGGGATTTTTCGCCGTACACTTCAAAATCGTACTGGTAGGCACGATGAAGTGTTGCATCTTGTTGCCAAATGGCTTTCCAAGTTTCTACAACGGCATTCGGCATTTCCCCTTTGGCAATGAACTTCTGAAACTTCGCAGCAGGAAATTCTCGCCCGATCATTCCGTTTGGAATTTCATCTAACGAACCGACTTTCTTTCCGATAATCGCGGTATAATCCCCCTGATAATCAATTTCGTAATCGGTGTACATCGCGATAATTTCTTCCGAAATGGCGTTCGGAATGTTTGAAATGGCTTCGCTCATAAATTGCCCCCAAAGTTTGCCCAAATCTGTTGCGGCCTGTCCGTTGGCATTGGTCGTTCGTACCGCTATCCCGATGATTTTAAATTCGTTTGTCATACTATTTGTTTCTAAACTTTATACTTTCCTTCTTTTTACCAAAACCATAATTCCCAATCCGAAAAATGCCAACAGATAGAGCCCCACAAAAAGAGTTTTTAGCAGACTGAAAAAAGGCAGTGCCGATAAAATTGTATCCGAAAGCGACGGAAAGCGGTAAAGCGATATGCCGATCCCGATATTTTCCAAATAATCAAAAACTGCCGCCACTACGGGTAAGAACGCCACGAAACTCAGCTTTTGCAGGTTGAGTTTCTGCGTGAAATGCCTTAAAATTTTCCCATAGGTAAAGGCGTACAATAACGGATATAGCATATCAATAGGTAATTGCCTGTACAGGTAATAATTTCTCCCTTCGGTTTCCAAATACTCCAAAAGACGCACCACATATTCGCCATCGTAAAACGGAACGACATCAATAATATCCAGCCCATTGGCAAGACGGTTCAGTGTGGGGATGGTGATGAAAACCATCAGTAAATACACCGCCATGGTGATGATAAAATACAACCAAAGTTTTGTGGTATGTTTCATGTTTTTTTGTTATCTCGTTTCTTTGTTTGTTTTTTCCAGCAACATTTCGAGCATTTTTTCGAAACGCCTTTCTTTGGTTTCCTGTTTTTTGGCTTCGGTTATCCATTTGAGGTACTCGTTTTTGTGAGACGGACTCAGTTTTTGAAACACCGCATACGCCTTGGGGGTTGTTTTCAGGAAATTTTCTACATCAATACTATCGTTTATTTGATTTTTTTCCATCGCTTTTGCCGGTAAATGTAAAATTGCTTTGCCCATAGGGCGACTATTTTGGAAAATATTCCCGCATAAATAATGATTTCGTCTGTATAACGAATGCTATTATTTTCGGCCTTTTCAATAAAAATGCTATGGTTCCAAACCTTGCAAACGGCATCGGATTCTTGGGTGGCAAGTACTTTTTGCTGCTCGTCGATACGTTCAAAATACAGCGTATGCACTCCGCCAAAGGGCAACCAGCCGTAGAGCAGCATCTTGGTTTTTACGGTGCTTCCCTGAGTCCAAAGCTCTGGGAATTTCCCGCCGATGGGTTTGAATGTTACTTTCCCTTTGGTGATAAATTTCAATAAAGCGCTGGTCTTTAAGAGTTCCCAAGCTCTTTCTACATCCATACCAATATGCGAGGCTATCCTCAGCCGATATGCCGTTACTTGTTTGCCGTTGTAAGAAATGTGGATTTTTTCCATTATTTCCCTATTTTAAAATTCTCTATTCTTTCCATACACACATCAACTTGTGAGGATAGGATATCTCTTTTTCTAAGATTTAACAATTATAATAAAACCCTGTAACCTCCATGCGCATGCCGAAAAATTTTTCCAATTGGGGTAAATATTTATCCAAATCATACTCTTTGGTACTGAGGATTTCTTTTGGGTATTCTTCGTTTTCGTAATACACCCGCAAGGTATCGGCACCACTGCCTTTGGCAGGAAGCATTCGGTCGATGTCCACTTTTTTAATGCCTGATAGCGGAAAAATATTGGAAAATTTGCCCGCACTTACTCCGATTTCGTTGTTTACTTCGTCTCGCCACAAAATGGCTTGGTCGCCGAATTTTTCAGTAAGCAGGGGCGGACGGCGTTTTACAGCTTCGTTTTCTTGGTAGTTCGTAGTAATTCCGATATGTTCTTTTGGAAATAAAATAGAATCAGCGAGTTGCATATTGTTTTCGTTTTCAATTGGGGTGACTAACTCCCAATAATCACGCGTATTGATAATATTACAAAACACATATTGATGTTGCGGTTCTCCATAATAGATGATATGAAAGGAAATCTCATCTTTCCGAAACCAAGAATAGAGGTTCCCGTAAGCTTTGTAGCTTTCATCAAGGGGTAAATGCTTTTCCAATTGATGATGAACTTGCCAAAAATCAAATTCGAGGACTCCTTTTTCACCGTAGGCATAGTACTCTTGCACGGCGATATCACTACGCTGAAGGTTGTGTATGCGAAATTCAAGTTTTGAAAAAAGCAGATTGCCCACACGCACCGGATATTTGAAATAATAGTATTCATAAACCTCGTAATCCAAATCGAAGGGGCTGTCCCATTCCACCAAGGGCGAATCGATGACTTCCTCATAAGTAGCGTCCCACGAAAAGAATTTGGGCTCAGGCGATTGCACTTCAAAACCGAGGTGATAATCGTTGTGATTAGCTGAAAGCAAGATGATTTGTTTCATCGTTCATTTGTTTTTTTAGACCTGATACACAACTCATTCTGACGAAAATATCTAAAAGTTGTGCAATAGCTACGCTGTAAGTCCACCGATAACTTCGTCATTTTGCCTTGCAATCAAAATGATACAATGTTCCTTCTCGGATAATTTTTCCAAGATAACTCTCCTCAGGCATTTGAAAATCTTCCCAATCAAAAGCATCTTCGTATGTCCAAAGTAAACCTTTGAAATCCTCTGTATTTTTTTGTAATTGTAATTATCAATTCGTTTATCATAACGATCTCTTTTACCCCCCCTTTTACTCACCTCCATGCCACTCCCCAAAGACACACATAAGGTCTGCATTCGTTATGATTGTTGATTTTGGCATAAATCCATTCTATAACAATTGCAATATAACGTGCATTATAGATGCAAAAGTAGTGTGTTTTTCCGAACCGGCAATGTTCTAAATTAAATAAGGAGAAAATATCGATTCAGCTGATGAATGCGACCTTTTTTATCCTCGAACACTCATAAAAGCATGTCCTTATCACTCGAAATAGCCCCATATGAAGGCGAACGGTTTGGGATAGTTCACTCGCACCGTATCCTTTTCAACGTGAATAACTTCGCCTTCACCGGCCAGCTTCACAAAACGCTTTCCTCCGATATCGGCGGGCGATACGTCGTACTTCCCTTCCGGTAGCGGCGTGTGTTCCCGGAATAAAAGCACGTAAATCCGATGACCGGAAGTACTCACAAAGCCGGGGAAACTGTATCCGTCAGGCTCTTCCCCTACCGGACGGATAACACCCTCCTGCATCCGTCCTCTTTCCGACTGCCAGAGACGAATCAGTCGAGAGATCTTAAAGGCTTCGGCGGGCAGGCTTGTCGCTTCCATCCAAGCGAGCGGTTGCCCCATCATGGTAACGGCAAAGAGATAGTCGAAAGGTACCTCTGTCGGTTTCAGGGGGTCATCCGGCGGATACCGGTTCGCGTTGCGCCATTTATTGAGCCATTCCACCTGAATCCGTTGCACGGGAACATAGTTAGCCAAAGACCAGATGTTTCGCAGGGTCAAGTGGGGATAATAGTTTCCCCAGTCGGTATACCGGTTTTCGAGAAAGATGTTTCCGAAACGATGAAAGTAGAAGAAGCCTCCCCGCTTTCCCGCCGTTACATCCATATTGAACTGCAAACGATTGTCGCTCTCCGCCTGAGCTTCGCGCAGCATTCGATGCACACGGCTCTCCGACAGGCGATCTCCGATTTCCACTCCGTCGATTTTTATCCAGGACACCCCGTGCTTGCGGTGCAAGTCGAGCAGGATATTCCGGTCGCGCTCCCACGCGGCATACCGGTTGTTCTTGGACGGGTTGAACCAGAGCCCGAGCGATATGCCGAGGGAGTCGGCTTTCTCCTTCACCTTGCTCAGTCCATGCGGGAATCGGGTACTGTTTACCTCCCAGTCGGACGCCTGCCAGTCGTCCCATAGAAGATTGTTTTTTTCGGCCGAGTTTTTCGACAGACCTTGCTGCCATCCGTCGTCGATCTGATAATGGGTAATGCCGAGTGCAGCAGCCGCCTCCAACTCGTTGAGGATAAACGATTCGTTGATGCGGCTGTCCTTGTTTCGGTCGCCCCAAGTGTTCATGGTCAATGTATTGTCGCGATGAGGGAGGTATTTGTGAACCGCCAGCTCGTATTTTTTGTACCTATCGAGCGCTTCCTCTTCGCCGGCGGCATACATGATCGAGAACAGAGGATATGCCTCTTGCCGGCAGGTATCGCACCCGTCGGGAAAGTCGAATCCGGGCGAATGCACCTTGAAGCCTGTGAAATCGGTGCTGAAGTCGAAGCCGGCGTAAGCGGACTGCGCCTCCTGCAACGGCGCCATCTTTACGGCCAGATGCACCTCATCGCTTCGCCCGTTGCGGTTGGCGAGCAGAATCGACCCTCTGTAATATTGAGGTTTGCGGTAGGGAAGCTCTCTGCTCGACCGGACGATGTTGGTATGGTGGTCGGTCGCTTCGCGGAAAGAGACGACCCGCACGCCAAAATGCGGCACAGAGAAAGGCATGAAAAAGTAATGCGGCCGGTCGCCTTGCAAGCGTTCGGGATTCTCGACCGGTTCGGAATCGGCCGAAGAGGCAGCCGGGAACAGGCTGTTTTTCCCTTTCAAGGAAAGCCGCCATTCGATGCCGGGGCAATCGTCGTAGACGCACAGGCTGCGCGTCAGTTCGTACTCCTTGAAAGCGGCGTGCAGGTTTATCCGCGTATAAGCCGAACGCCTTTCGGTCGCCTCCGACCGGATGATGTCCCACGATGTGGCGGCGGGGCTTTCACCGTCGCCGCTCCTGTCGGAGGAAGTCGCGGGAAACAGGTCGCTCGCCGTCCGCGACAAGGGCCTTGCCCATAAAAGCCGCAGCGTTCCTTTCTCCCAGAGATAGACCTGCTCGCTTACGCCGTCGATTACACAAAGGGTCTTTTCATCGAGCCACGTAAACGGCCGATCAGGTTGTGCCGTGAGGGTTAAAGGCAGAACGATGTAACAGACAACAAGCGTGAGAAGGTGCTTTCCGGCCCACATACTCATTTCCGGATTTCAAATTCGTCCAACAGGTGATCGGTCTCGCTGTACGCTTTATACACGATCTTATCTCGTGTGATTTCGATGTATTGATACGAACTGACGTTGGGAACGGCGACGTCCATCCACGGCTGCGTCTCCAGATTGTAATATTTATTTCCGGTTACCGTAACGGTAAATACGGGATGCGAAGGGTTGGTGCGGCTTTTGTTGCGTTCGGGCAACCCGCCCCGCGCATAGGTATGGTCATGCCCTTGCAAGACTAATCCGATCTTGTCGCGATACTTCTCAATCACCGGCAGCCAGTTCTCTTGCAGCCCTTTGTTATTGCGGTTCCGGGCTCCCGAAAATACGGGATGGTGCCACACAAGTACCGTCCAATCGTGTGTAGTCTTGCTTAATACCGAGTCGAGCCATCGCCCCTGTTCGTCGAGTTTTTCGTTCGAATTTAACACGATAAAACGGACAAAGCCGAAATCGAGGTAGAACGGGCCCGCATCCCACGTGTAGGGGAACGGGAAAGTAGACGTCCAATAGGCGGATAGCTGTACTTTCCGGCCGTTCAAGTCTTTCAGATATTCGTGGTTGCCCGGTGTGGCGATCACAGGCATGGAGGTATTCACATCGTCGGCCGCCGTATGCCATTCGGTCCATTCGTAATCGTTGTTGGCATGATTGATGAGGTCGCCGATGTATACCGCGAGCTTTGCCCGGTTGAATCTTCGGATGGCCTGTTTGTAAATCTTTGCCGCATGATTGTAGATGCCGTTTTGCGTATCGCCGAAATAAAGCAAGCCTATCGTATCGGTGAAATGTTGATGTCTGTACGTATGCCAGGCGCTCCACTGCGGGGAGTTTCCCACTCTGTATTTATAGATGTTGCCGGGGATCAGGTTGCGGAGAACCGCCTTGTGGTAGTGCATCGGGTAATCTTTGTATCGAACGACGCTGACCGTGCTCTCTATCCGTTCGCGCCGATCTTTGGGAAAGGTGATCGAGTCGCCGGGGATGATTTCTACCGTTCCGCTTTTCACGGTGGTATCGGTTCTCCACGTAACGGCGATCTCCTTCGCCTCGTCCGACAAAGGCACGAGCGTGATCCGGTCGGGCAGCGACGACGGAGCATAGCGCAACAGAGGCGTCTTAGGTTCGGAACTTTCCTTATCCCATTTGGCCTGTAATTCGGGCGATACCTCTTGTGCCGTCAACCGGCAGCTTCCCGCCAGAAGTAAGAGGATAAAAAAGAGATGATTTGTTTTCATTTTTTCTTGTCTTTCGTCGGGCAGATACCTGCTCTTTTGTGAAGAAACAAGTATCTGCCGGACGTCGTTCTTTTATCTGATCGTTCCATCGGGATTTTTCACCCAGCCTTTTGTCCAGTCCTCCGCAGCGTTCTTCACAGCTCCCGCAAATGCGGCGGCCGAAAAGAATGCGTCTAACGATACGGGATCGAAGGTACTCTTCGGCTCGGCATCGGGGACAAAGTCTTTGACACCGATTCCTCCGACGGCTTTGAGCGTATAATTCCCTCCTTCCAGCTTGGTCGCGTTATTATGGAACGGATTGGAGGCTATGGTTCCGTCGGCGTTAAAGGTACCTGCAAACGCTTTGGCCAAATCTCGATACGGGTCTTTGGGCACGTTGAAGACATAGGAATAGGCAAATACCGCCGATCCGTTGAGATCGGTTATTTTTACTTCTTCGACGGCTCTGATGCCTCTTCGAGGGAATTCGGCAATAATCGAGTTGTACACTTTCGAAGCGGAACTGCCTCTCATCCGCATGCCGTGCGTATTCTTTTTTGTCTCGGCACCGGGGCCCAACAGCGTAACGTTCGATACCACAGGCGAGGCCTCTTCACGGATGGTGAAATCGTCGTTTTCTTTGAAATATTCCGAATTGACGGAGATAAGGAACTGCATCTTTCCGGCGTATTTGTCGCCCAACCGGTACGATCCGCCTTCGCAATCGGTGGCTACGATGTATTTCAACCGGGCTTTTCCGTCGGTAATCATGACGCCTTCACCGGACGACCGGTATACCTGCACATGGTCGATTTGAGTCGCTTCGCTTACGTTTGCAAGCCGAAAAGCACGTTCGCCGGCATACTCTATCCGCACATAGCTCACTTTCCCGTTCGAGGAAGCGGACTCCGAACCGCTCAACCGGAACTCCGACCAGTCTCCGCTTTTGGCCGGATCCGCGGGTGTCAGCGTTTTGGAGCTGGTGAATACGACGGGCGCCGAAGCCGTGCCGACGATATCCGCCTCGCCCTGAATCTCGATCTTGACGGGTGACGCAGCTTTCGCATTCATGTACACGTGTACGCCCTCTTCGATTTTCAGCTTCGATCCGGCCTCGAAGGTCAGCGCATGAGGTACAAAATAGTTCCGTTTTTTGATCAGGGTGATTTCGCTCCCCGAGGGTACAATGCCCTCGGTTCCGATATTCAAGCTGTACAGCTGAGTTTCACCGACGGTGATTTTCGGGTAAAGAGCCGTTTTGATTACGAACGGAATCTCTTTGCTGTCGACGTCGTTGGTGTTGCTGAGGATAAAGCCGTATCGAAGTACCTCTCCTTCTTTCAGCCCATTAGGCAACGCCTCGGTCGTATATACGAACTGTGTTGCCGTAGGATGTACCGGGAACTCCTTGAGGAATCCTCCGTTCTTCGTAACAACCACCGATTTGGCTCCTCCGTCTCCCTCGAGAGCCAGAGAAATCTTTACCGTTTCTCCCGGTGCCAGATCGATGGAATCAGCGCCCGTTATCGCTATCTTGGGCATAGCGAGCTGAGGCTTGTCGTCTTTGCAGGATGTGCCGCCGATAATCGCCGCCAGAAACAGTGCAGCCATTATCCATTCATGTCTTTTTGGTCTCATTGTACGTACTGTTTAATCGTTAATAAATTCATCTCGGTTATCTGAAGGAACCGTCCTTGTTCCTGAACCACGACCCGCCGGCCGTCCAGTCGTTCTCCGGGTCTACCGCGCCGATATAGGGGGCGCTCGTAAACCAGCCGCTCATGGCCGTAGGATTGTAGGAAACAGATTCGATTCCCGTAAAATTATTGATGGAGATGCCGCCGACGGGCGTCTCTTTCAGATTGTAGCGATTGCTTTTAAAAAAATAGTCTTTTGCCTCCTGTTCCCAGTTGGCAAAGTTGTCGTAAGAACGCATGTTGTCGATCAGCATGCTGCTTCCCAGCGATTCGATGGGGAGGTCTTCCACACGCACGGCGTCGCTCGGAAACTGCGTAACAATGGCGTTATGCAGAATCCCCTGCGCCCCCGTTCGGATTCTTATGCCGCGCCGCGTGCCGTGATCCGTTCCTTCGTCATACCCGTTGCCGACAAGCGTAATGTTGCTGAGCTTAAACGTGGTGCGCGGTTCTTTTTCGTAGAACGAGTCGTCGTTCCTGAATTCGATGCTGCGCGCCTGATTCCAGTAATTGACGGGGATAAGCGTGGCCTTGATGCCGGTTTGGAACAGCCAGAACTGACCGTTACCCTGCCACCCTTCGTCAGCCCAGATGCCGTAACCGCCATGCTGGATGCCGGAGATGTATTTTAAAGAGACTCTTCCGCCCCGTACCCGAAAGGCGTTGTTATAGCATTCGAACACCTGAACATATTCGAGCTTCGTGCCGCTTCCCACTCCGAACAGCTGCAAGGCGTGATACTGTTTCTTTCCGGCGTATTCGATCCGGACGAATCGCAAGCGTCCCGAATTGTCCGAAACGTGCGTGCCTCCGTACCTGAATCCGTCGCGCAGCACCGTTTTCCCGGCGTTCGTAGGAGCATTCCCGTGAATCGATACGCCGCCCCAGTCGCCACGGGCGGGATTTCCCGAAAGCGTTTTATCGCTAGTGAAAACAATCGGTTCGGAACGTGTGCCTTCGGCTGTGATTTTACCTCCCCGCATGACGGAAAGCAGGCTGAGCTTGTCGTTGTTCGAGAACGTGCGGAAATAGACCGTCGTGCCCGGCTCGATCGTGAGCGTCGCCCCTTGATCGACACTCACAATGCTGTCGACCATCCATTTCTCTTTTTTCGTGAGGATAAGGTCTTTGTTGATTCTTCCGTAAATTTTCCGAAATGTATGTCCGCCCCGGACAAAATCGACGATCCTGAACGGCTCGTCCACTCGTATGATTACCGCGGGAGAAGAAACGGCTCGTCCTCTCCGGTCTTCCATTCTGAAAACGAGCCTGACTTCATCGCCCGTTTGAGCGTCCTTCGCCACACGGTAGGTGTAGCCGTATCGGTGCGTGAACAGTTCCTCGGTCTCCAGCGTCTCTATAACCGACTCGTTGGCGAGCACTTCGAGCTTCTTTATTCCGGCCAACGACTGGGAGACGACGCTTAGTTCCACCTCGCCCCCAGGCTCTTGAACCATAGCGTTTCCGTCGTAATTTTCAACGACTACCGTTGCTTCGGGAAGCTCGATCTCCTGCTCCCTCTCGCATCCTGCAAGCATCAGCCCAACCATCGAAAAAAAGAATAGCAATTTGAATTTCATGTTCTCTGTTTTTTTATGTTTTTCTTTTGCAACCATGGGGATTAAAGTCTGTAAGTGATACCGAACCGCGTCCACCAGCCGAAATAGGCCAGGCGCGAGATCTGACGGTTGTTTCCCTGATACTGACGGGCGGGCGAGTTCGTGATGTTCACAAATTCGGCATAGAGGCTGATCTTCTTCGTAATCTGCTGCGAGAGATTCAGATCCAGCTGAAACCGGTCGTCCTGAATAATATCGTCGTTCTCGTTGCTGGCCACCGAATGGATGTACGAGCCGTTGTAATTGAGGCTGGCCTTGCTGCTGAACCCTTTATAGTCCCACGAGAGCGAGGCGTTTCCGGTATGCATGGCCTGTCCCGGCAGCCGCATGTTGCTCCGGTCCTGCGTGCTGGCATCGCTTCCGGTGAAGGTATAATTGAGGTAGGCGCTTAAACCTTTCATCGCTCCGGGGAGGAAATTGAGCTTGCGCATAAAATTAAACTCGAAACCGTAGACCGTCGCTCTTTCGCCGTTCTGCTCCTGACGGAACTCGAATCCGGCCGTTTGAGGGAAGCCTGGATAGTCTTCGATGAGCGAAGGAATGATTCTCGTGAACTGAAAACGGTTCATGTTCTTGTAGAACAGTCCGGCGGAAACGACTCCGCCGCTGCGGTTGTACTTCTCGAACATCAGGTCGATGTTGTTCGACAGCGAAGGTTTCAGGTTGGTGTTCCCGATAAACAGCCGCGCCGCATCGGCGTCGTAATTGATAAACGGCACGATATCCACGAAGTTGGGTTTGGCGTAAGAATGGGTATAGGCGAACCGGAAATTGGTGAGCTCATCGAGGCTGTACTTGACGTGCACGCTCGGCAGCAGAAAGCCGTAGTTCGTTCCGCCGCTGATGGGAGTCGCTACGATCTTCGTACCCGACCGCTTCACATCGAACGCACTGTAATTTACATCGTTGTACTCGTACCGCACTCCGGTAATCAACAGAATCTTTTTTATCTGAATGCGGTTGATCAGATAGGCGGCGTATACGTTCTCCTTAGCGTTGTAGGTATCGTTCTTCGACAGCCGCTCGGCATCCCACGAGTCGTCCGACTCGGTAAGCAATCGCCGGTGCGCAGCCATATAACGGGTAAACTTTTCTTTATCCACTCTGGGGCCGAACGCATACCTTCCGTTCAGAAACTCCTTCGGCTCGGTGTTTCCGGCAACGTGCGCAAAGGCTTCGGCCAGATTTACTTCCTGATTCGGATCGAAGAAAGAAAGCACCCGGTTATTTCGGAACTTATCGTTCGTTACGCTCCGCACCTTTCCTCCGAATTTAAAGACGCCTGCGTAATCTTTCAGCATGTAGTTTTTCTGAAGATTGAATTTCCCCACGAGGTTCGAGGCGTCGGTCGTTCCCATATCTTCTTCGTACCTCCTGAAATTATCGAACAACAGCGGATTTTTGATATTCAACGGAACGATCGGCCTGAACTGAGGCACCTCGGCCAATACCCCCCGCGGATTGTCGGCTACGATGGTTACATCGTTGCGCGCGAAATCTCCCCGGGTACTGGTATGGTCTCGCTTCGAAACGGTATAGAACGTACCCCAATCGAGCGTCCAGCGGCCAAACCGGTGGGTCCCTTCGAGGTTGAAGTTGTGGTTCGACTTGATCTCTTTCCAGAGATTTATGTCGCGGCGGATTCTTCCGCGTCTCAGGCTGTCGTGCGTAATCCATTCCGACCCGCTTCTGTTGAAATCGAATCGCAGGCGGTTGCGCACGTCGTCGTCTTTCCGGTAATTGTACATGTAGTTGAAGACGATTTCGTGATGTTTCACCTTGTAGTCGAGCGTAACGGTCGTGCCCACACGTGTACGTTTGTTCTCCGTCTTCCGGAACTGAAAATCTTCCGGCATGATGAGACGTTCGTTCACCATCTCGACCGGTTTCTTGATGCCCGACCAGGAAGCATCCATCCGGTCTTCGGAGTTGTTGTTCCCGTAATAACTTCCGCTGACCAGCACGCCGAAACGTCCCTGCGAAGTGTTCGCGTCGGGGAAGAAGCGCCGGCTGAGTTGCAGTTTGCCGATGTAGTTCAGTTTCCCGGAGAGGTCGTTGAATCCCATCCCGAGGTCTCCCTTGACGCGGAGCTTGTCCGATCGTGCGGTCGGGGTTCTCAGGTTGATGTTTCCGCCCACCGCATCGCCGTCCATATCGGCCGTCAATGCTTTGGTGATCTCGATGGAACCGAGCTGGTCTGCCGGAATCAGATCGAGCGATTCGGTTCTCGTCCCGCTCTGCTGTACCGACGCGAGTTGCTCACCGTTGATGCTGATGTTGGTGAAATGCTGCGGCGTACCGCGTATGGAGACGGTGGAACCTTCGCCTTTGTCGCGGGCAATGTTGATCCCGGGCAATCGCTGCAACGCCTCCGCCACATTTTTATCGGGAAACTTTCCGATGAGGTCGGCCGAAACGACGTTCTTGATGTTGTCCGCAGCCCGTTGCTGGTTGAGCGCCCGCTGCTGACCTTCGAAGCTCCCCACGACTATGACTTCGGCCAGCACCTTGTCTGCCGGCGACAAACGAATCCTCATCACCTGATGATGGTCGGCAGGCATGTTTACGGTTTTTTCTTCGGTCTTGTATCCCAGATAGGAAAAGGTAAGCACGGTTTTTCCGCTCTTCAGGCCGGTCAAACGGAAATGCCCCTCCAAATCGGTGGCCGTGCCGTTGTAATTGGCCTGATCGTACACCGCTGCTCCGGGAAGAGGTTCCTGCGTGTCGGCATCGATAATTGTCCCTTGTATCTCATAGGTTTGCGCTTGTGCCGACATCCCCGCAACGAGCAAGCAGAAGGTCGTAACTATAAAAAGTAAGAGTCTTTTCATTTGTTTTGTTTTTCAATGATTGTCTTTTTAGAAAATAAAAGTATCTAACCGTTTGTCATCTAACCATACCGTATGTTCATCTTAAACCCGAATCCCCAATAATATCTCTATGCGCGCCCTCTTCATGATTTGTTTTGCGAAGTTAATCTTAATTTACCAATATCCATCATTTATACGGTTACCAAAAAGAGGAATTATGTTACACAACCGCCGATACAGTCCACAGAACGCTAAAATCCAATGGCACGAATGCGAACGGCGCTCAAAACAGGCTCCCCGCTGACGGGGTGAAATCGGATCGATAATCCGGCGTTATCTGTTGCCGTATATCTGAAGGTGATCCTGCACGGCACATTCAAACCGTAGCTGCCGCCCAGATCGATTTCGGGGAGAATCGTCGTTCCGTTGACCGATATGCCGAAGACTCTCCGCCCCGGCTCGTAGGCAATCTCTTTGTCCTCGTCGGCAAAGCGCCGCGATTTTTTCACGTAGTCGACCATCAACAGCTCGATCTCGTACGTTCCGTCAGGCACGTCGGCTCCGAATCCTTCCGGGTTTACACGCATCGTCTGGTAGAGAGGGTCTTCTTCGTCCACAGCGAGGATATCTTCCTTAGTACCCACTTTGCCCCCTACGTAAAGCGGCTCTCCGCCCACAACGCCCCAACTGCCCTTTTCGTACGTCCGTTCGGGAAGCCAGTAGAGGTCTGTGCGGGTATCGATAAAGGCGTAATTGGCCCCGACATTCATTGCCAACTCCGACGCCATTCCATCCGGACGGAACGGAATCAGCCGAGCCTCGATTTGCTTCTGCGGCGTATTCGGACTGTTCGGTGCGAGAGACAACAGATGCTTCCCCGGAGCGAGCTTCATCTCCCACTCGGCCATTCCGTTTTTTACCTCCGCTTCTCCGAAGAGACGGTTGTCTACATACAGCGACAAGCTCTTTTGATTCGAGAATGCGTGCATCCGCACAGGCACCAGTGTATCGAATGGCGAAGTTGCGGCGTGTATCCACCGGTTGCGGAAAGGATATCCCAATCGTGCTACCGGCTTTTCCGACAGCAACGCCTGCATCAGAAAATAGGCGTCTTTGGGTTTTCTGTCGGCCGTTGCCAACCCTTTGTTGTTGATGTGGGAAGTAGCGTCCACCCTTCTTTCGGAACTGAAATCGATCAGATTCCACAGCGCGCCTCCGGCAATATAAGGCCGGTCGAGGATTTGCGTAGTGATGGAACGGGTGAAACGGATCTGCTCTTCGATGGTGAAATCGAACTTCTCCGGTTTTTCGGAATACAGCCGCACATCGGAACCTGCCCCGTATTCGCTGATCAAATGAATGCGCTTCGGATATTTGCGCCGCTGTTCGTCCATAAACGTCCCAAAATCTTCGTATTTGCCGTAATACCAACCGTGATACAGATTCCATCCGGCAATCATCGGGATATCCCCCAATCCGGTCTCCTCGTAGGCGGGATAATTGTGCATTGCCATGGCCGTATACCGATGTGGATCGAGCTCCCGCGCAACGTCTTCGAGATGTCGTGCCAGTTCGAGCGTCGCCCGGTTCCTTCCGGCAATCTCCTCTTGCGGCTTAAACCGGTGCGCCCAATAGATCTCGTTCATATAGGCCCAGATCACCACCGAAGGGTGGTTGTAATGCTGCTTGATCATCTCTTTGAGCATCACGGCCGCGTTCTCGGCGTGTTTCGGGCTGAGGGTTACCTCGTTTACGAGAGGTATCTCCTCCCATACGGCAAATCCCAGCCGGTCGGCCTGATCCAGCACTTCCGTAGCCTGCGGATAATGCGCATTGCGCAAAAAGTTGCCCCCCATCTCTTTGAGCAGACGCAGATCCTGCCGGTGCATATCGTTGCCCAACGCATTGCCGTAGGGTATCCTGTCCTGATGGCGGTTGGCGCCCATCAGTTTGATGTTTTTTCCATTGATGAAAAAGCCTTTTTCCGGATCGAAACGAAACGTTCTGAATCCGAGCGGCTGCGACAGATTGTCGACTCGTTTGCCCGCTTGTATCAGCTGGCTCTCCACGTAATACATCGCCGGATGATCGGGACTCCACAGATCGAAATTCCGCACGTCCGAACAGGTTACCGTCACAACCGTATCGCCAAAGGCAGGAATCGTTACGGCGGTGGTTTCCGTCGCCAAAGCGGAGGCGATGTCTTTCCGGACAACGGTCTCGAGCGTCAGAGCTTGAGGCACGTCGCTCCGATTTTGCAGGTGGTACGCGATGGTTACATCGGCGTTGTGAGGCGTTACCCGGGGAGTGGTGATATAGATTCCGGGACCTCCGTAGTCCGACATGCTGAAATGCTGTTCGCCCGTGGTGATCAGATGTACCGGCCGGTATATACCACCGAAGAAGGTGAAGTCGGCCGACAGGGGCGGCACGTCATCCCGATGGCTGTTGTCCGCTTTTACGGCGATGTACTGCTCTCCCGACGCCTCGAGGAAAGGCGTTAAATCGACGTTGAAAGCAGTGTAACCACCCGTATGTTCTCCGGCCGGTTTCCCGTTTACAAACACTTCGGCCGTTTGATTCACCCCTTCGAACCGAAGAAAATACCTTTTTCCCTTCTCAGGGACAAGGCGAAATCGTTTCTTATACCAGCCGACGCCGCGATAGTATCCTCTCTGCCCGTCGGCGAGCACATCCTTATCGTTCCAGGTATGAGGAAGCTGTACGGCTTGCCATCCGGCCGTCGCTCTATCCGGCAAGGCGGCGTCGGCTTCATTCTTCGAAAAGAGCCACCCGGAGTTGAACGAGATTTGGGAGCGCCCCCCGTCGGCCGATTGACCTGCAGGCGACGCCACATCCGGCAAACAATACACCAAAACCAAAAGAAGCAATGCACGACGTATCATATCCAATCTGTTTTTTGATGCGAAATTAGATGATCCATTCAACAGTCGCTTGTTTCGATGTTACGAAAAAGAGAGATTATGTTACATTTTCACATGAAATGAGGAAGAAGGAGGCTTCTCTCTATTTTTTACGCTCCAATATCCGGAACCTGTTTGATTTTGTGAAGGTAAAAATGTATCTTTGCGCATGTAAGTCATCGCTTAAATTAGCTCTTTTAGAGAGATATCGATGATAGGATTACGTATCTTTATGAGTTAGACAAAATAAAAAGAATGTAGTATATGAAAGGTAAATTTTTGATTTTAACCACTCTAATTCTGACCCCATACATCGGTTCCGCTCAGTCGGATCAATATACTTATCTTGTTGATAAGCTATGTCATGAGATTCATCCGGAAAAGATTAAAAAGCTACCTCCAGAGAGAATCCAAACAGAACTAATCCAACTTGGGAACAAAGTGAGAATAGAGAACCAAGACAAAGTGAAGGAATTAATGAGTGAATTGAGACATAAATATCCAAATTCGTCTAATAAGAAAATATTAAAAGAGTATTTAAAGAATTTCACGTATCAGGCTATCGATCAATGTCCCGTTTATTTTGAGTTAATGCTACTCCCATTAGGCGATTGCCCAAAAGATAACAACACGCTGATCTTCATGAAGCAGGAAGTCGAAAAATTTTTAATTGCAAATTCAAACAAGCCCTATACTGAATTAAGTGATTTAGTAGTCGAACATATTGTTAATACCGTGTTTAACAATAAAAAAATGATTCAACAAGATTACAAAGACGGGATTCTAAATCCTCAATTTAAGAACGATCTGAACATCTATCTTTATCATAAATCTAAAAAATACACGCAAGTATCTTTATCTTCGCAGATTGAAAAGATGTTTGATGTGCAATAACTTAACACCCTTAATACATATATTTTCTTTGTTATCAGAGAACATTAAAAGAATCTCGACTATCAGTTTGTCTCAGACTTTCTTATAAGGCACAAACACTAGCAAACCGTTAAAACCCGCATGGACTATACCATGTGCTGGGTGTTACTATTTTCTCATCAGTGCGTTAATGGAATGTTCTATGCTATGTGAACTGGGTCTTGCCGCATACAGAAAAACAAGGAATCATTCTGCTGCCTTTCTTGAGAATTCCCCCATTCGATACATTAAAAAAATATGAGATTTATCAGATGCAAATTTGCTGATTCTTTTCTCTTTTTTCTATTTCGGAATTTGGGTTTAGTCTTTCAAATTCCTTATGTAAGAAATAGACACAGGCAGCCATAATTAATACCGAGCCTAAAATTACGAATATCAAGTTTATCAATCCACCATACATATCCACCATGCTTGCATTCATGTATGAGTCGACATCTATAAAAAATCTCATCAAAAATCCACTCAGATTGGCTGCTGCATGTATTATAATAGAAAACGATAAACTTCTGGTTCTGTAATAAACCCATCCTGAAAAAAATCCTATTATGAATCCGGTTACAAATTGCCAAGGATTCAAGTGCACCAATCCAAAAAGCAAACTAGAAACCAGAATAGACTTTGTTGGAGAATATCTTTTTAATAACCCATCTAAGATTATTCCTCGAAATATTAATTCCTCGAAAACTGGAGCAGCAATGACCATTAAAATGAAAGTAAAAATTCCTGTCTGGCTTACAAGACCCATAAGTATTTTTTTTAAACTTTCCGGAGTTGGTATTAGACTCGTAATTGGTCCGACTATTCCCATAAGCAGTGCTATTGTTCCTATAACTATAAACGGGATTATTCGCTTATTTTTAATTGTCAAATTAAACGTATGACAATTGGTCTTTCTTTTTCTAATTAAATGCACTATCCAGAAAGGCACTCCAATGGATAAAAGATAATAGATTAGCACTGAAGCCTCTTTTCCGATAAATTTGTTTAATAGTAAATCCACAGGACTAAACAATACTACTCCTAAAATTAGGATTCCTGTAATCCCAAAGCTTTGAGATACGCTCGGATAACTTTTTGTTGTCGACTCTATCATTTGTTTTATTTTTTGGTAACACACAACGATGAAAGCATTGGCCGTATGGGAGTTCTTGCTCACTTACCGTCCAACGTTTCTGCTCTTGCCAACTATCGACGAACTTGCCAATCGCTCTGAAAACCACATAGTAAACACTCTATGCCTTATGATATAAATTATTCATCTTCAATCGGTGTAATATTTCATAGATGCTTTCTGTAGCATATATTATTAAATCTCAATTAATTTGAAGTTGACGTAGCAGCCACAGTCGATGCAACTACAGCTGCAAGAATAGCCGCGTTCATTTCTTTAATCACCTTGTCAACTCCTTGGGATATCAAGTCGGCTTGAATGATCTCTCGCAATTTTGTCTTACAAATTTTTAATTCTCTTCTATCTCTACCTATGACTTTATACATTTTGCACGCGTCGATTAAGCCTAGAATCATTGATCTATCATGATCTATTTGTTTCGCATAAAAAATTACATCTCTAACCTCATTAATAATTTGCTCTCTAACTGCAGTATTGGTCAAACGTGTTTTATAATAGCTGAAAAACAAGAACTTTCTTGGCTCTATTTTTAGGTATCCTTTTCTTTCAAGCACCAACAGTATCTCTTTTTGATATCTCCTACTATGCTTTAATAATCTTGAAATCCACGTTTTTATTTTTCTTGTTTTTGTGGACTTTTCAAATTGCTTAAGTACCTTCTTATGCACTATTGATAATTTCGTTTCTGTCGATTTAAGTATCAATTTCCCTGCTTCTATATTAATTGTGCCTTCAAGTGATAAGTCAAGTAAAATTGCCCCTATTAAACCAACATTTCTAACTTGATCTGAAACTAAAAATCTTGATTTTTCAGGATGCTGAATTAAAATCAGAAATCGTTCCGCTGTATTTTGTTTCATGGTCGTTTATTTATGCCATACAAGGGCAAATATACACATTTTGTTTATTTTCCACATATTCTTCATATATCTTTTTATTTACATACCTCTTAGTTAAAAGAAAATCAGCTTAATTCCACAAATACAATCCAATATCCAAAACCATATAAAAGAAGTTAAGAAACCACCATTCAAACAACCAATATCTCCAAGCATCCCATCCGGAAAAGATAATACAATCCTCTCCCCCTTCCCTCTCAAAAAAATAAATTACTTTTGCCTCAAAAACCGAAAAAATGGGAAGCAATTACAGCATTACCGAACAGTTTGGGGCCGGTCTCGCCGAGTTATTAGCCGAAAAAATCGGCACCGTCTATCCTGAGTTTGAGGCAGACCGCTTTATACAAGACACCGACAGCAAAACCGTTGGACAAAGTTACACCCAACGCGTGGCTACCCTTGCCGAGCTGCTAAGAAATTATCTTCCGGCGGATTACGAGAAGGCTTTGCCTGTTCTGATGGCTGTTTTGGGCGAGGAAAATCCCAACGAAACGGGGATGTTTACCCATTATTATTGGATTTTGCCCATCGGCAAATTTGTGCAGGAATACGGCATCGAGCATTTCGAGCTTTCGATGCAAGCCATCGAAGAGATAACCAAAAGAAATACGGGCGAGTACGCCGTTCGGCCCTACATCCGAAAATATCCCGAAGACTCGCTCAGAATCATCGAAAAATGGGTGAAATCGCCCAATTTCCATTTGCGCAGATTGGCCAGCGAAGGGCTTCGTCCGAAGTTGCCCTGGGCCAGTAAACTGGATACGTTTATAGAAAATCCCGCGCCCGTTTTCCGGATCTTGGAGCTGTTAAAAGAAGACGAAATACTCTTCGTGAAAAAATCGGTTTCCAACCACCTCACCGACTGGCTTAAAGTGAATCGAGAAGCGGTACAGCCTCTGATCGGGCGTTGGAAATCTTCCGACAATACACATACCCAATGGATTATAAAAAGAGCCACACGAAAGATACAATGAGTTGTCCTTGCCTCTTTGTTCCTGTCCGGGCTTGACTTCCTGCGCTAACTTTGCTTAAAAATTTAGGACTTACAAAAAAATGAAAACCAAAAAAATGATCTTTTTGCTCTTGTTGTCAATTGTCGGTTGCTTAGCAATCGGGCTTTTATGGCTTTTCCGGAATCCGTCTTACGAAAAAACAAGTAAAACATTCATACAAGCATCGGATGCTGCGAATAAAAAAGAAATTCCGGCTTTTAATTTATCTTTTTTAGTAGATCGAATGGCGTATTCCGAACCGGTTTATTTTCCCGATGGAGTGGGAACGGCCGATTTCACCGAGCACGTAGAGGACATAAACTTGGAAATTCCCGACTGGCACAGCGAAGGATTGTACGAGGTGAAGGCTTCTACCAAAGCAGGCATTTTAGACCCCGCATTCTTAGTACACAAATGGCATTCGGACACTTCCAACACCCTTATTTTCCATCACGGAGCATCGGAATATCCCTTTTATGGGATTTTTTCCAACATCTTCAAAAAAGAAAAACTCAACGATTTGGGGACAAACCTGATCGTGGTCCGAACTCCTTTTCACAAGGAAAAAGGGGCGTTGAAACAGGGAACGGCGACCCTATCGACCTTTATGGCAACGATGGCAACAAGTGTGAAATTGACCGAAATGCTGCTCCGTACCTTACGACAAAAAGGAGTACGGAGCATTGAAATTGGCGGCTTCAGCCTGGGAGCCGTGATAGCAAACAGGCACCGGGTAACGTATAATTCGGCCGATTTTTACGTCCCGATAGTAGGAACGGTAGCTCACGAGAAGTTTTTTATTTTCCCAAAGAAAAATGCAACGGAAAAGGAGATTCAACGGAACAGAATCATTACACAGCACTTGAATTTCTCTGCTCAATGGCAAGAAAATCAATCCCCCAATGCGTTTCCGGTCATGGCTCGCTACGATGTGTTTTTACCACTCCACGAGCACGCACCTGCCTACGGAGATATGGAAGTGGAAATTTGGAATACGGGCCATTTATCTACTGCTCTTTTCTACAATGCCATGCAACATGTTCTGCTAAAACGACTGAAGGAGTAAGTGTTATCCAACAACGGAAGCTCGTTTTTTTCAGTCATTTAATCGGAAGAAAGGAAAAACAGGCTTCAAAAAGAAATCCGACTTATTATACAATTAAAAAAAATAATAAAAAGAGGCTTTCCGGCTTTTGCCTAACACAATTTTGTGTCGGCAAATAAAACATTCTGAGTAAAATATCTGAACGACCAATAAACGCCGATACAATACAGACGAACGTCTTTCCGGACGACGGTCTCGAGCGTCAGAGCTTGGGGCGCTTCGCTGCGATTTTGCAGGTGGTACGCGATAGATACGTCGGTGCTGTGAGACGTTACCCGGGGAGTGGTGATATAAATTCCGGGGCCTCCGTAATCCGACATGCTAAAATGCTGCTCGCCCGTGGTGATCAGATGTACCGGCCGGTATATACCGCCGAAGAAAGTGAAATCGGCGGACAGGGGCGGCACGTCATCCCGATGGCTGTTGTCCGCTTTTACGGCAATGTACTGTTCGCCCGATGCCTCGAGGAAAGGCGTTAAATCGACGTTGAAAGCAGTGTAACCACCCGTATGTTCTCCGGCCGGTTTCCCGTTTACAAACACTTCGGCCGTTTGATTCACCCCTTCGAACCGAAGAAAATACCTTTTTCCCTTCTCAGGGACAAGGCGAAATCGTTTCTTATACCAGCCGACGCCGCGATAGTATCCTCTCTGCCCGTCGGCGAGCACATCCTTATCGTTCCAGGTATGAGGAAGCTGTACGGCTTGCCATCCGGCCGTCGCTCTATCCGGCAAGGCGGCGTCGGCTTCATTCTTCGAAAAGAGCCACCCGGAGTTGAACGAGATTTGGGAGCGCCCCCCGTCGGCCGATTGACCTGCAGGCGACGCCACATCCGGCAAACAATACACCAAAACCAAAAGAAGCAATGCACGACGTATCATATCCAATCTGTTTTTTGATGCGAAATTAGATGATCCATTCAACAGTCGCTTGTTTCGATGTTACGAAAAAGAGAGATTATGTTACATTTTCACATGAAATGAGGAAGAAGGAGGCTTCTCTCTATTTTTTACGCTCCAATATCCGGAACCTGTTTGATTTTGTGAAGGTAAAAATGTATCTTTCAAAAAAAGTCATATCTTTGTGGAAGAATTAATCATGATCAACAAATATAGCGATGAATCTAAAAAAACTTCTTGTCTTCGGTTGCATGACAGCGACATGGTGTGCGTGTAATAATGGTGTTACGGAAGCTCCGGCACCCGTCATGCCCGTTCCTACACCCGAACAGGTGGCTTGGCATAAAACGGAAATGTATGCGTTTGTACATTTCGGGTTAAATACGTTCAACGACCTTGAATGGGGGTACGGCGATACGCCTGCATCGACATTCAACCCGGAGAATCTCGATTGCGACCAGTGGGCGCGCATCATCAAAGCCGCCGGATTCAGAGGGGTTGTCATTACGACGAAACACCATGACGGTTTCTGCCTCTGGCCGACGGAGACAACGGAATACAGCGTGAAAAATTCGCCATGGAAAGACGGCAAAGGCGATGTGGTGCGTGACCTTTCCGAAGCGTGTAAGAAATACGACCTGAAATTGGGGGTTTACCTCTCGCCGTGGGATCGAAATCACGCCGAATACGGCCGTTCCGGATACGTGGAGACGTATCATAACCAGATACGTGAATTGTCATCGAACTATGGACCGCTTTTCGAATTCTGGTTCGACGGGGCGAACGGCGGAGACGGCTGGTATGGTGGCGCGAACGAAAAACGCTCGATCAACGCTTCGACTTATTACAACTACGAGAAGGCACGCGAAATCATCAAAGAGAAACATCCCGATGCGATGATTTTCGGAGGTACGGTGCCTGACATTCGCTGGATCGGCAACGAGAGCGGATGGGCGGGCGACACGCAATGGAGCATCTTCGGAACAGAGCCGGAGCATAACTATCACTACAAACAAAGTCAGTGGGGCGATGAAAACGGAACGAAATGGCTCGGCGGCGAAGTCGATGTGTCGATACGTCCGGGATGGTTCTATCATGCCAGCGAAGATCATCAGGTACGTACGCTCTCGCAGATGGTCGATTATTATTATCGCAGTATCGGGCATAACGCGAACCTTATCCTGAACTTCCCGATCTCTCTGCGCGGGACGATTCATCCATGCGATTCCGCAAGGGTGATGGAATGGGCCGAAACGATTCGCAACGATTTGAAAGAAAATCTGCTTGCCCGAGCTACGGTTAAAGCCTCGGCTGAGCGGGGGAGCCAATACGCTGCCAAGTATGTGCTTGACGACAATTGGGATACTTATTGGGCAACGGCCGATGGTGAAGTAAGCGGTGATATGACGTTCTCTTTCTCCGAGCCGACGGCGCTGAACCGTTTTCTGATTCAGGAATATATCCCGCTCGGACAACGTGTCCGCTCCTTTGTCATCGAGGCTGAGCAGGAAGGCCAATGGAGCCCTGTCGAGGCGTATGACTCTACGACAACGGTCGGCTACAAACGGATCGTTCGTTTCCAGACCGTTACCGCCAAACAGTTCCGGATACGCTTCCTCGATGCCCGTGGTCCGCTTTGTATCAATAATGTGGAAGCATTTTTGGCGCCGGCGCTGATGGTTGAGCCGCGCATCGTTCGTAACGAGAAAGATGAGGTAAAGATGCTCTCGGGCGATAAGAATTCCGTCATCTACTACACGACTGACGGTTCGAATCCTTCGCTGGAATCGACGCGTTATGAGGCGCCTTTTACGTTTGCGCAGAAGGGGCGGATCAAAGCAGCTTGCTATGATGCGACATTTGATAAATGGAGTCCGGTTACTACGGCCGAGCTGGATATCCCGGCCTCGTCATACGAGATGACGGACGAAAAGATGACAGCTCTTTTTGATGGCGATGGGAATACGCTTTATACGTTGCCCAAGACTGAGAACTCGTTGACGATCGTCTTGAAAGAGAATGCTCCGATCGCAGGATTCCGTTATCTACCGAATCAACAGCGTTATGCCGATGGTCACATCGCTTTTTATCAGGTTTTTGTCGATGGGAAAGAAGTGGCGAAAGGCGAGTTCTCCAATATCCGAAACAATCCCGTCATGCAGGAAGTCCGGTTTGCACAGCCGGTGCAAGGAAAGACGCTGCGTATTACGGCAAAGAGTGTAGTTAGCAATCCGCCGCTCAAAATCGGAGGCTTCTCGCTTATTACAGAATAAAAAACAGTTTTTCACAAGCACAAACAACAAGAAATAAATGGATACAGGACTTTTGCCCTTTGCGTTACTGTGTTTTACGTCGTTCTTTACCTTAACAAATCCGTTAGGTACGATGCCTGTCTTTCTGACCATGACAAACGGTATGACCGAGAAGGAACGCCGTGCCATTGTGCGCCGCGCTACCATCGTCGCCTTTCTCACGTTGATGGTCTTCATCTTTTCCGGACAGTTCTTATTCAAATTCTTCGGAATTTCGACGAATGGCTTTCGCATCGCCGGAGGAGTGATCATCTTCAAAATCGGATTTGATATGTTGCAGGCGCGATACACTTCGCTCCGCCTGAAAGATGAGGAGATCAAAACGTACGCCAACGACATTTCGATTACGCCACTCGGCATCCCGATGCTCTGCGGGCCGGGAGCCATTGCCAATGCCATCGTTCTGATGCAGGACGCGCACACCATCGAGATGAAAGGTGTATTAATCGGTGTGGTGGCATTGATTTATCTCTTTGCTTTTTTTATGCTAAGCGCTTCGACTCGTCTTGTTAAAGTGCTCGGGGAAACAGGGAATAACGTTATGATGCGTCTGATGGGCTTGATTCTGATGGTGATTGCCGTCGAATGCTTCGTGAGCGGGGCCCAACCGATTCTGGTCGATATCTTAAAGGAAGGCTCGCTTACTCTTCCTTAAAGAGATAGATACGGTTCACAATATGGTGAAGGGGTGTTAAAACATCTTCATCTTTTATCATAAAGCCTCTCCTTATTCAAGGAGGGGCTGTTGTTTTTCTTCCCATTTATTTTTAATCCGACAAATGCTTTTATAAGACAACAATAATTCCATATATTTGCGGGAAATATCAGGGGGCATGATGCCTCCTCGAAAATTTGCCTGTTATTAAGGTCGCCGTCTGACGACTCTGTGCAGTAGGAGAGAGATATCGGGAGGCAAAAGAACATAAATGAATAAACAATGAAAACAATGAAGATATTGCTTTTAGGCTCGGGAGGGCGCGAGCATGCGTTGGCCTGGAAAATGGCTCAAAGTTCGAAAGTGGGACAGCTTTATATTGCCCCCGGCAACGCGGGGACTGCTTCTGTGGGAACGAACGTGGACCTGCGTGCGAATGATTTTGCAGGAATCAAAGATTTTGTGCTGAAGAATGGGGTCGAGATGGTCGTCGTTGGGCCGGAAGACCCGTTGGTAGCAGGGATTTATGACTATTTTCGCGATGACGAGTCGTTGGCTGCCATCCCGGTGATCGGGCCGAGTCGTGAGGGCGCGCAGCTGGAAGGAAGTAAAGATTTTGCCAAGGCATTTATGATGCGGCATGGCATTCCTACCGCCCGTTACCGAAGCATTACCGCCGAAGAGCTGGCAGCCGGCGAGGCTTTTCTCGAAACACTCTCGCCTCCTTACGTGTTGAAAGCTGACGGACTCGCAGCCGGAAAGGGCGTGCTGATCGTCAATTCGCTCGACGATGCACGGAAAGAACTGCGCCAAATGCTGGAAGGCATGTTCGGTGAGGCGAGCCGCACCGTCGTTATTGAGGAGTTTCTCGACGGGATCGAATGCTCGGTGTTTGTCCTGACCGATGGCAACGATTACAAAATCCTGCCCGTGGCGAAAGATTATAAACGGATTGGCGAAGGAAATACCGGCCTGAACACCGGTGGTATGGGTGCTGTATCGCCCGTTCCGTTTGCCGACGCTGCTTTTATGCAAAAGGTCGAAGAGTGCATTATCCGCCCCACTGTTGACGGGCTGCGTGCCGAAGGCATCGACTATAAAGGATTTATCTTCCTCGGATTGATCAACGTGAAAGGCGAGCCGATGGTGATCGAATACAACTGTCGCATGGGCGACCCCGAAACGGAAGTCGTGATGCTGCGTATCAAGAGCGACCTGGTCGAACTGCTCGAAGGGGTAGCTCAAGGCAGGCTGGCCACATGCGAACTAATCGAAGATGAGCGTGCGGCCGTTACCGTGATGCTCGTCAGCGGCGGGTATCCCGAAGCGTATGAGAAAGGGAAAGTCATCAGCGGGCTTGAGGCGATCGATACTCCCGACCGCATCGTCTTTCATGCCGGAACGACGCGGAAAGACGGAACAATCGTTACATCGGGCGGACGTGTCGTTGCCGTCAGCTCATACGGGGACACGAAGGAGGAGGCATTGAAGAAATCGTTTGCCGGAGCGGAAGCCATCGGCTTCGAAAAGAAGTACTACCGTCGCGACATTGGGTTCGACCTGTAAACATCACCGGATATGGGACGAGAATCCGCCGTGTTTCGGGGCAGAAAACGGATCAACCTGTCGAGCGTGCCCAACCTTATCTTTACCGTACTCATTTGTCTGGTATGTTGGGCGGTAGGGTATCAGTGCTCGGCCGGCTATCCGGTGGTCTGTGATTCGGGTTCTTCGCCCGTGTGGAAGGCGGTTTGTTCCATCTTGCCGGACAAACGTTTTACCTACCTGATCGGATGCTTTTTGATGGGTGTACTCGCCTTTATCATACAACGCATCAATTTTTCGTTTGTCATTGTACGCGGTAAAACGCAGTTGCCTTTTCTCTTTTTTCTTCTCTTCGTCAGCACGAATCCGGATACTTTTCCCCTGCGTCCCGCTTCTCTGGCACTCTTCTTCCTGTTGGCGGCGTTAGTTGAGCTTTTTCGCTCATACCAAAGTCCCGAACGGACAGGGCGTATCTTCAACATGTCCGTCTACTTGAGCCTGGGCTGCCTCATCTGGCCGCTTATGCTCTGGATGGTACCGCTTTTCTGGTTCGGGATGTACCGCCTCCATTCCCTAACATTGCAAAACTTGCAGACGTCCGTGTTGGGTATCCTCACGACATTCGGGTTTATCTTTGTCTGGTGTCTTTGGAAACATGATTATACCTTTTTCATCGTGCTGAAAGAGCAGCTGACTACGATGAATCCGGTTTTTCTGCGCGATCCGCTACGGATCGAATGGCTCAGTTCGATCTGTGTTGTCTGCCTGACTATCATTACTTATATCTATATCTTATTGCATGAATTCGAGCATACGATACGCACGAGGCAATACCTTTCCTTTCTGATTGTCTTCGCGTTTTATTCGCTGGTGCCCCTCGGCCTTTACGAAGAACATTCGGTCGATTTCCTGTGCCTCTTCTATGTGCCCTCATCCATGCTGATTGCCTATTTCTTCTCAGACCGGCGCAACCTGCTGACGTATTTGTTCTATATTCTGATTGTCATTTTTCTCGTACTCTTACTGCTCGTTCGTTTATGGACTTTCTGATCGACTACGGATACATCGGCGTATTCATCGCTTCGTTTCTGGCCGCTACCATTCTCCCCTTCAGTTCAGAGGTGGTGCTTACAGGCGTACTTTTAGGGGGCGCCTCGTATCTACCTTGCATGGTCGCTGCTACAATGGGAAATTTTCTGGGCGGAATGACATGCTACTGGATCGGGAAGGTAGGGAAAGTCGAATGGATCAAGAAATACCTCCGGCTCAATATCGACAAGCTGCTTAAAGTGCAAGATTGGATCAGCGGGAAAGGCTCATGGACAGCATTTTTCGTTTTTGTGCCCGGCATCGGCGATTTTATTGCCGTGGCGCTCGGCTTTCTGCGTGCCAACGTGTGGTGGGTAGCTTTCTGGATGTTTCTCGGCAAAGCCATCCGCTATTGGGTATGGATGGAGCTGGTATATAAAGTACAGGGAGCGATTTAACCGTCCTTGCAAAACACTAAAACACGAATTCACCGTTGAAAAAGCGCCTGCTCGAAAAGGGAAGCACTTCCTTAGTGTGGCAAAAATAAGATTTTATTCGCATAATTTCGTGTTGAGGGTGTATTATTGAATGAAAAATTAATTTTGTTCAGCATGCACTTTGTTTTATTCAAGATAATTGATATTTTTGCAAAATAGATCGTAAAGAAAAACAAATGATGTTACCCGTTTCTTGTCCGAGTTGTCATGCGCATCTCAAAGTAAAAGCCTTGCTGTGCGAAAGCTGCGGCACCGAAGTCATCGGACTGTATGCGTTGCCGGTTTTGGCGCGTCTCACCGAGGCCGATCGGCAGTTTATTCTCGATTTTATAAAAAGCAGTGGCAGTCTGAAAGAAATGGCGGCACGGATGAAGTTGAGCTATCCGACGGTACGGAATATGTTGAACGAAATCATTGAAAAACTTGAATCGTATGAAAAATAAATGGTCTTTGTTATGGAATCCTTTTACGCGAATTGCCGGATGGCAGGCGTTGGGTATAGGCTTGATCGTGATGGCGCTAACGGGTGTTATCGGTAAATGCGGGGCTTTGGCGTTCGACGGCGTGCTTGATGCGCATCTGGTCAGCGTACTTTCGTTCCAGAACGCCTTCCTATTGCTGGCCATAGACTGGTTATCGCTTGTGGTGGTGATGGCGATAACTGGCTTCGTGATCGCGCGGGACGTTCGCTTTGTGGATATCGCTGGGACGATGACACTTGCGCGAGCTCCTTTTCTGCTGATGGCGCTCTTCAGTCTGGGCGTGTCGATGCCCGATGCGTCCACGCTCAAAGCGAATCCTGCCGTGTTGCTCGCCCACCCGACGGTCATTATTTTCTCCGTCTTATCCATTCCGGTTCTTGTCTGGTTCGTTGCACTCATGTATAACGGATTGAAAGTCTCTACCGGAGGTAAAGGAGCAAAATTGATTACCGGCTTTATGGTCGGGCTGATTATTGCCGAAATTCTATCTAAAACGTTAATACACTTTTTTCTATGAAAAAAATGATCTTATGTATGGTGGCGATGTTCATAACGGGCATGCTCTCCGCGCAGGAAATTACCGGACGATGGACCGGAAGTATCTCCCTGGGAAATATCAAGCTGCGCCTCGTGTTTCACATTCAGCAAAGCGAGCAGGGATTGTCTGCTACGCTCGACAGCCCCGATCAGGACGCGAAAGGCATTCCGTGTGATACGGTTACATTCAACCCTCCAGCGTTGCGTATCGTTACGCGAAGCATAGGAGCTTCTTATGATGCCGTATTGGAGAATGATACACTGAAAGGCTTCTTCTCGCAGGTGGGAATGAAGATGCAGCTTGATATGGTCCGAGACGATACATCCGGAGACTTGGTCAAACGCCCGCAAGAGCCTTCTCCTCCTTTTCCCTATCATTCCGAAGAGGTCACGTTCGTCAACTCGACTGATAACATTACGCTGGCCGGTACGTTAACGTTGCCTGCGAAAGAAGGGGAGTTTCCTGTTGTCGTCTTGATCTCGGGCAGTGGCCCCCAGAACCGTGACGAAGAGTTGATGGGACATAAACCCTTTCTGGTGATAGCCGATTACCTGACCCGAAACGGTATCGGAGTGCTGCGGTATGACGACCGCGGCACGGCGCAATCCGGCGGCCGTTTCGCTACGGCTACCTCGTCGGATTTTTCCAATGATGCCGAAGCGGCCATCGAATACTTGAGGACTCGTCATGAGGTAGATTCTCTTCGGATAGGATTGATCGGCCACAGCGAAGGAGGCATCATCGCTCCGATGGTCGCGGCGAGGAACAGACGCGTGGCGTTTATCGTGATGCTTGCCGGAGTAGGTGTGCCCGGCCATGAATTAATGAAAACACAGGTCGAAGATATGGCTAAAGCGTCGGGTGTACCGGACAGCGCACGTAAGATAAACAATCGGATTGCGGAAAGGATATATGAATTAATTCTTACATCCAGTGATCAGGACTATGTGTTGGATAGTCTGACAGCCTGTATGAGGCAATCCCTGCAAGCCATTCTGCCGGGATCGTCTCCGGAGGAAAAAAATCCAATTATCCAATTCAACGCAAAACGAATGCTCTCCCCGTGGATGCAATACTTCCTGCGCTATGATCCCGCCCCGACACTCCGAAAAGTAACCTGTCCCGTGCTGGCACTCAATGGCACGAAAGATACGCAAGTTGCCGCGCAATCCAATTTGTCTGCTATCCGGAAAGCTTTGGAGGAGGGAGGAAATACCGATTTAACCGTTCGCGAACTCCCCGGGTTAAATCATCTTTTTCAGGAGTGCACGACCGGTGCCCTCAATGAATATGCTACAATCGAACAGACCTTTGCCCCTTCGGCACTCGAAGTCATCGTGGCGTGGATCAAGGAACGGAAGTAAAAAGAGATTGTAGAAGGCAATCTGTTCGCCTTCTACAATCTCTTTTTTAGAATACGGAATAGCCCCAGCGCAAACTATCTTGCTCCGAATTGGAGACACACCGGTCGATGCACGAGAATATCTTGATGTGTATCGGTTAACAGACCATTTTCCGGATTACGTCGGAAAACATGTATTTTGTGTTCGTCACGGCAGGCTACGAGCAGATAACGTCCGTCCGGAGTGATCGCGAAATGACGCGGATGCTTTCCGGTAGGTTGGTAGCCTGCTTTGGTAAGCGTTCCATCTGTCGGAGAAACGGAGAAGATCGCGATGCCGTCTCCCTGTAACCGGTTCGAAGCATAGAGATGCTGTCCATCGGGGGATATCTTGATATGGGCGCTCCCACGTGCTCCGATGCTATCGGATACGATCAATTGCTTCGCCTCCATATCTCCCTTGTGATCATGATATACGATTACCTGACCCGACAATTCTCCAAGTAGATACAGATATTGCCCATTGGGGTGGAAATCGAAGTGACGCGGACCTGTCCCGGCAGGAGTTTGGAACGTTTTTACAGAGCTTTTATCGAACGGTATTGAGTCGGGTGATACCTGGTATCGATAGAGGTGATCCGTACCTAAGTCCGACGCAAACAAATAACGACCGTCGGATGAAAAGCGTACCGAATGCAAGTGCGGTTGTTTTTGACGCTCCGGATCAACCCCTTCCCCCTTGAAAGAAAGGAGCTGAGAGAGAGGTTGTAGGCTACCGTCTGTATGGGTCGCAAAGACGGAAATGCTTCCTCCGCCGTAGTTCGCCGTTACGACCCGCTGCTCCATCGGATCGAGCTCGATATAGCAAGGGGAGCTTCCGCCTGCTTTCTGCGAGTTGAGAAGCTTAAGCATACCTGCCGCGGGATCGAAAGAAAAAGCATGTACGTAGCTGTCGTCAGTGCCGTTTTCACTTACGGCATAGATGCGTGTCAGATCTGCGTTGAGAGTCAGAAACGATGGATTCGATACTTCTGCCATGCTAACGGAGTCGGCTGTTCCAGTCGTTTCGTCAAAACGATACACATAGATTCCGCGGCTTTCTCCGGGAGAGGTATATGTCCCGACGAACAAATAAAGGGTCTCTTCGGGGCTCAGTTGCTCCACGTCTTTCTTTTTCCCGGAGCAAGCAACAATCAACGGGCACATCCATAAGAAGGTAAAAAATTTCATCCGATATGTTTTGTTTTTTTATTCAAACGATAAAATGTGTCGTTTCTTGTACTGCCATACCTCTTTTGTGATGCCATGGATTCAGATGATCGCTTCACCAAAGGCCGCATATCATTGCGAAATCCCGAAATTATCGTTACTTTCGCAGTCCGAATGAGAGAGACAACGTTCTTCTGAAATCTGAATCAACTAAAAACGTTAATTATATTATGTTGTACATCATTATTACATTCGCATTCTTTTTTGCACTTCGGCTTGTTTCATTATCGTATTCTATCCGTAACGAAAAACGGATTATCCAACAGGGAGCCATACAGCACGGCGCTCTCAATTCACTTATGCTTACGCTTGTACATGTTGTATATTATTTCTCTGCACTTTACGAATCGTATCGATCGGGAATCGGGTTCAATCATTATTCGGTTTGGGGAACGGCCTTGATGGCGTTTTCGTATATCATGTTGTTTTATGTGATTTATAAACTCCGTGATGTGTGGACCGTAAAGGTGTACATAGTGCCGAATCAACGTATCGAGAAAAGTTTTCTTTTCCGCGTGGTACGACATCCGAATTATTTTCTGAATATTATTCCCGAGCTGATCGGTGTCGGCTTGCTTTGTAACGCCTGGTACACGATGATGATCGGTTTGCCGGTTTACGGTTGTTTTCTTGCCATACGTATCCGGCAGGAAGAAAAAGCCATGAAAGGAATGTGGGATTCAGTCGACCATTGATACGGTTGTAATCCTTCTGTAATCTTTCTGAAATAAAAACAGATAAGATGTTTGGCCGTAGTAATACAGTACGGTTAAAGCATGTGCTTTATAGCATAGCGTAACGTTGCAGCAGTTTATTTTTTGGGTGGCGAAAGATTTTTCGGTTCTTTTGTGAAAAATGTTTTTTTGCAGTAACATTAAAAAGAGAATACCCATGAAATGTAAATCGCTACTTGTTTTTAGTTTTCTGCTGATGCCGTTGTGGCTCTTTGCCCAGCAACAAATTACCGTATCGGGTGTTGTGACGGAGCAAGCCACCGGCGAACCCGCTATCGGCGTCAGCATTCTGGTAAAAGGTACGACAAATGGGACCGTGAGCGGGCTCGACGGTTCGTACACGTTATCCGACGTTCCGGCTCAGGCAACGTTGGTATTCAGTTACATCGGTATGACGACGGTAGAGCAGGCCGTCAACGGACGCTCGCGTATTGATGTGATGATGTCGGAGGATCAGCAGGTATTGGATGAAGTTGTGGTTATCGGTTACGGAAGCGCCAAAAAACGTGACCTTACCGGGTCGATCGTCAGCATCAAAGCCGCCGAGTTTGCCGATCGTCCGTCAACCAACCCATTGGCTTCCATACAAGGAAAGCTTGCGGGGGTACAGGTTGTTAATGCGGGACATGCCGGACAGGATCCGGAGATTCGTATCCGCGGTACGAACTCGATCAACGGATATGCGCCGTTGTATGTCGTGGATGGTTTGTTTTCGGACAACATCAATTATTTGAACCCTGCCGACATTGAGTCGATGGAGGTCTTGAAAGATCCTTCATCGCTCGCGATTTTTGGGGTCCGCGGTGCCAACGGGGTGATTATCGTAAACACGAAACGCGCCAAATCGGGGCAGACGGTTGTGAATGTGAATTCGTCGCTCGGATTCAGAAGCGTAGCCGACCGGATGTCGATGACGAACGCCGCTCAGTTTCGCGAGCTATATGATGAACAGCGCGTTAATCAGGGGCTTGGCGCATACGACTACGCGAAATGGAATGCCGATACGGATTGGCAGGATGTGATCTTTCAGCAGGGTTTTATGACGAACCACAATGTGAGCATTACCGGCTCCAGCGAGAAGAATCGTTTCTACTTAGGTCTCGGCTACACTTCGGAAGAAGGCAACATTCTGCATGAAAAATACTCTAAGGTAACGGCCAACCTGAACAGCGATTATCAGGTGACTGATTATTTGCGCTTCGGCTTTCAGGTGAACGGTTCGCGTACATGGCCTTCCGATGCCAAAGGCGTATCGGGAGCCATCCGGGCTGCACCGATTGCTCCGGTCTATCACGAGAAGACCGGTCTCCTGCATACGCTTCCTGATTTTCAACGAGCGCAGGTGTGGAACCCGATGATCGACGTGGAAACGCGCGCCGGCCATTCTGTGGGAGTCAATAATCGCGTGGCCGGAAACATTTACGGAGAGGTGGACATCCTCAAGAATCTGAAATTTAAAACCACCTTCTCGTTGGATTATGCCGTAGGGGAGGAGCGAAGCTTCAGTCCGATTATTTATGTGTACAATCCCGATGTCGCAGGTAAAGAAAATCTGACCGACCGCGAATCGGTGTCGCAGAATAAATCGACACGTACCGTAGCGCAGAGCGACTATATTCTGACTTACGACGTGTCGTCGGGCGGACACAGTTTGACGGCGATGGCCGGACTAACGACGAATTATACCGAATTTTCGCTGCTGGGAGCGGGAAGAGAGCAACATCTTAACGATATCATCTTTTCGATTCCCGACGATGACAAGGATAAATGGTGGATTTCCTCGATCGATGCGAAAGCCTCGTCGAACAGAGGAGCACAACACCGCCGTTTCACCATGTCGTACCTCCTGCGGGCGTTATACAGTTATCAGAACAAGTATTTGCTCAATGCGTCCTATCGTCGCGACGGCGCTTCGGTATTCCGCTCGGTAGGCAATACGTGGGAGAATTTCTATTCGCTCGGTGCAGGCTGGGTCGTTTCGGAAGAGGCATTTATGAAAAATCAGTCGATGATCGATTACCTGAAACTGAAAGGCTCGTGGGGCGTGCTGGGAAGTCAGAATACCGGAGGCTTCCATTATCCTACGTATCCTCGACTGGAGAACTCGGGTAGTGCTGTCTTCGGCGACAACATCATTGCCGGTTATTCATTGAGGTATCTGCCCCGTAATCTGTCGTGGGAGAAAACGCACGCATGGGAATCAGGCCTTGAGGTTGCCCTCTTCGGGAATCGGTTGCGTATAGAGCCGGTATATTATAACAAGGTGACGAAAGACATCATTGTTTTACTGTCGGGTTTCTCCGGGGCGAAGAATTCGCTCGAAAATCTCGGTGAAATCCGTAACCGGGGTCTGGAGCTTTCGGTTTCGTGGTCGGATAAGATCGGGGAAAGCGGGCTGAAGTACACGCTATCAGGAAACCTGACGACGATCGACAATCAGGTGCTTTCGCTCGGACGTGGCCCCGAAGATGCCATCTTTGAAGGACCGAAAGGCATTTCGCGTTCGATGGAAGGGTATCCTGTGGCGCATTTCTACGGTTATCAGGTCATCGGCGTATATCAGAACAAAGAAGACGTGAAACGGTATTTCCCGAACAAAGTCGGCAGTCCGGCACCCGGCGACCTGAAATTTAAGGATGTCAACGGCGACGGCGTGATCACGCAGGATGACCGCACGATGATCGGCAACCCAACGCCCGACCTTACATACGGTTTTAATGTCAACCTCGAATATCGGAACTTCGATCTGGGCGTCGACATGATGGGAGTCTATGGCAACGAAATCTACCGAACCTGGGACGACCCGACGTATGCTCAGTTGAACTACCTCACCTCACGGATGAACCGCTGGCACGGTGAAGGTACCTCGAACTGGGAGCCGGTGCTGAACCCATCGAGGGCATTGAATCTGCTAAACTCGAACTATTTCATCGAAGACGGCAGTTTCTTCCGCATACGGAACGTTCAGCTCGGATACAAACTCAATCCGGCGCTGTTGAGCAAGTTGCATCTGAAGTCGCTGCGACTGTACGCGAACGTCCAGAACCTGAAAACATGGCGGCGCAACACAGGATACACGCCCGAGATGAAAGGCTCGGCCTTGGAGTCGAGTATCGACAGAGGAACGTATCCCATGCCGGTTATTTATACTTTCGGATTTAACGTAACTTTCTAAATACATCGATTATGAATCATTCTATCAGAAATATCATAGGAATACTCGCAACAGGTCTTGCGATGCTGACGATCGGATGCTCCGATTTGTTAGACCAGCGTCCGCAGGGAGAATGGATACAGGGCGATGAAAGCGGCGGCGGATCGTTTCAATCCGATGTCTTTACCTTGTACGCCAAGATGCGCGGGTTTAACGTAACGGGCGGAACAACGGCGCTCGCGGTGCATTGTTTCCGTTCCGAAGATGCCGAAAAAGGCAGTACGGCCTCCGACGGCGCGGCACATGGCAAGATGTACGACGACTTTGAGTACATTGCAACAAACGGGCTGATTGCCGGCTACTGGACAGGAAACTACGAACTGATAATCTTAGCCAATAAAGTTATTGCCGACATCGAGCAGAGCGAGAAGGAGCAAGGTTCCCTGTCGGATGGTGACCGCATCAACAAGTCGGAAGCCCATTTCTTCCGGGCCTTCGCCTTCTTCAATCTGGTGCGTGCCTTTGGCGACGTACCCAAAATTGATTTTAAGGTGAACAAGGCCGAAGACGCGAACATCCCGAAGTCGCCCGCGGCAGAAATCTATGCTTTGATCGATGCCGACCTGACGGCTGCCGAAGCGCATCTCCCCAAAACGTGGCCGGCCGTTTATACCGGTCGCCTGACGTGGGGTGCCGCACGGTCACTTCATGCAAAAACCTACATGCAACGTAACGATTGGGCGAATATGTACGCGGTATCGACGGAAGTAATCAAGTCGGGACTGTATAACCTGAATACGCCGTACGATAAGATATTCCGTGAATCGGGCGAGAACAGCAGCGAATCTGTCTTCGAGTTGCAATGTACGGCGACCCCATCACAACCGGGCTCGAACGAAATTGGCAGTCAGTTTGCACAGGTGCAGGGCGTGCGTGGCGCCGGCGAATGGAATCTGGGATGGGGATGGCATACGCCGACTCAGTCGTTGGCCGACGCGTTCGAAGAGGGCGATCCGCGCAAGAACGAGACCTTGCTCTACTTCGTCAAAACCGGTGAAGACCCGAATACGATTGAGCCCAACAAGCCTTGGGGCGAGCGGCCTGTTGCCAATGCTTCCGTCGTCAATAAATATTATAATAAGAAAGCATACACCGATCCGACGATGCGTGCCACTTACACAAAGAGCGGGCACTGGTATAATATCCGCCTGATTCGTTATGCCGACGTTGTACTTATGGCGGCCGAAGCAGCCAATGAGACGGGCAAGACGGGCGAAGCGATGGAATATCTCGAAATGGTACGCGCCCGTGCCCGGGGCGGGAATGCTGCCGTTCTGCCGAAAGTGACGACGACCGATCCGGCCGAGATGCGTAAAGCCATCCGCCACGAACGTCGGGTAGAGTTGGGCATGGAGTTCGACCGTTTCTACGACCTTGTGCGTTGGGGCGTTGCTCTCGAGGTGTTGCATGCAGCCGGCAAAACGAATTATCAGGACAAGCACGCGCTGTTGCCTTTGCCGCAAGCTGAAGTCGACAAATCGAATGGAGTACTCAAACAGAATCCGAATTACTAACCGATAAAAAACAAACATCATGAAAAGGACAATTTATATTGCAATCGCGTTAGCCGGTTTGTTGCTGACGTCGTGTTTTCAAGACTTGGGACAAGACCCGCCGTTCGACTATCCGCAGCAGCCTACACCTCCTCCGCTCGGCGCCGACGGACAGATATTCTACCTGTCGTTCGACAAGGATTTCGAGGAATACCAAAGTCTTTTTGAGGCTTCGCCGACAGGGGCGCCCACGCTGGCCAACGGAAAAAGAGGCAAGGCTTATGCCGGAGCGAAAGACAGCTATCTCACATTCGACGTAGCCAATCTGGCCGCACCGTTAGGCTCCGCGATGACGTTCGCATTCTGGTACAAGCTCAATCCTGTGTCCGACCGTGCCGGTCTGCTCGTGCTGGGTCCCAAGACGGAAGGTAAGCCCGCCGACAAGCAGAATAACCGTACAGCCGGCTTCCGCATCTTCCGTGAGAAAGCCGGTGTCAAGCAGCGCATCAAGGCCAATGTAGGAAACGGAACAGCCGACAGCTGGCTGGACGGTGGTGCAAAAGCCGACCTCGATCCGGAGGCGAGCGGATGGAAGTACGTGGCGCTGGTGCTGACCGAGGGGAAGGCTTTCCTTTACCTCGACGGTGAAGAAGTGGCAGCCGCAAACCTGACCCGCATCAGTTGGAACGGTTGTGACCTGATATCTATCGGTTCGGGCTCACCGCGCTTCAACGAGTGGAATCACCTCTCGGATCACAGCCTCATCGACGAGCTACGCATTTACAACAAAGCGTTGAGTAGTGCCGAAATCAAACAGTTCATGAATAAATAACGCATGATATGAAACAACGAATCTGCATCCTGCTGTTATGCTGTGTTTGCGGCATGCAGTGGATTTTCGCTCAGAAGAAATTTCCTCAGTATGAGAGCGACGTGTATGTATCGAAGAGTGGCGACTCGCTGCTCTATCGCAGTCTGAAACCTGAAAACGTAGCCGAAGGCAAGACGTATCCGTTGGTACTGTTTCTGCACGGTGCGGGTGAACGTGGCTCGGACAACGAGAAACAACTATTTCACGGAGGCATGCTTTTTACCAATCCCGTTTACCGAACACAATACCCCGCCTTCGTGTTGTTCCCGCAATGTCCGGAAGATCGTTACTGGCCTACGCCGCTACGCCCCAACGGTTTCAAAGACGGCAATCCGTTTCCGGCCGATGCGGAAATCTCACGACCGCTTGCATTGGTAAAGGAGTTGCTTGACCGGACGATGGCGGAATACCCCATTGATCCCCGTCGTGTTTATGTGATGGGACTGTCGATGGGCGGCATGGGCACGTTCGACCTTGTCTGCCGTTACCCCGATCTCTTTGCTGCCGCGATCCCCATCTGCGGAGGTGTGCATACCGGACGGCTTGAACAGCTGGTTACACCGACGAAGTTCCGCATCTACCACGGTGATTCCGACTCGGTCGTACCTGTAGAGTTTTCGCGCGAAGCGTATCTGACGATGAAGAAGGCCGGCATCGAGGTAGAATATTTCGAGTTTCCGGGCGTTGATCATGGCAGTTGGTACCCGGCGTTCAGGCAGCCCGATTATCTCTCGTGGCTGTTCGGACAACGAAAACCGGACGGAGGAGGCTTATGAGAGCGATCGCCGCAACCTTTCTGTGTCTTTGCCTGACAGCCGGATGCGATAAAAAGCCGCAGAAAGAGACGCCCCCGGCTGAGCAACGTCTGCTGACCTTTGCCGACGACGACGCGTTCCTCGATTACATTCAGCGAACGCACTTGAATTATATGTGGGACGGTGCCGAGCCGACATCAGGTTTGGCTCCGGAACGTATCCACATGGACGGAGTCTATCCGCAAAACGATGCCGACGTGGTGACCACGGGCGGAAGCGGCTTCGGACTCGCCGGACTGCTGGTAGCCGTTGAGCGGGGATTTATTCCGCGCGATACGTGCGTGAGCCGACTTCATCGTATTGTCGATTATCTGGCGCGTGCCGACCGGTTTCACGGAGTCTGGCCGCATTGGATACACGGCAAGACCGGCAAGGTAAAACCGTTCAGTACGAAAGATGATGGGGGCGACCTCGTCGAAAGTGCCTTCCTGATGCAGGGACTCCTGTGCGTTCGCGAATATTTCAAGGAAGGAAACGCTTCGGAACGTGCGCTGGCGCAAAAGATCGATACTCTTTGGCGTGGGATGGAGTGGGACTGGTATCTGAACGGAAAGGATGTGTTGTACTGGCACTGGAGTCCTACATACGAATGGCAAATGAACTTCCCGCTCGAAGGGTATAACGAATGTTTGATCACGTATATTCTTGCGGCTTCGTCGCCCACGCATCCCATTTCGGCTTCGGCCTACCATAACGGATGGGCACGTAGCGGCGGTATTCGCAGCGAGGCTGTCGCTTACGGGCTGCCGTTGCGGGTGAAGCATAACGGTGCCGAAGGCTACGGAGGGCCTCTCTTCTGGGCACATTATTCTTACATCGGCTTGAGCCCGATGGGGCTGAAAGACGCGTATGCAGACTATGGCGAGGTGAACCGTAATCAGGCGCTGATCAATTATGCCTACTGTGTCCAGAACCCGCAAGGGCATAAAGGATACGGCGAGAACTGCTGGGGACTGACGGCCAGCTACACGGTCGACGGCTACACGGCGCACAGACCGATGCAGAATGATCCGGGCGTCATCACGCCTACGGCGGCGTTGTCGAGCTTTCCTTACACTCCCGACGAATCGATGAAGGCTCTGCGCCATTTCTACTTTGTCCTTGGCGACAGCATCTGGGGGACATATGGTTTTTACGATGCATTCAGCATCGGTCATGGCTGGTATCCGAAGCGCTATTTGGCTATCGACCAGTTGACGATCGCCCCGATGATTGAAAATCATCGTACGGGATTACTCTGGCGTTTATTTATGAACGCTCCCGAAATACGCGAGGGATTGAAGAAGTTGGGTTTTGAATAGTAGCTTATTGATTTTTTTGTAAAGAAAAAGAGGGAATGCCGTTTAGCACACCCTCTTTTTTTCGTACAAAATTCTCACTTATTCCAAGGCTCCTTTGTTTGGTTCAAGAGGCCAATAAGGATTTTGATAAATTGGAGATGTAGATAAGTCCGACGGATTTGCTGCTGTAATGCGAATATTCTCTATTCGTATAGGGAGCAGATAGTTTGCCTTAGACCAAGTATAACCATTATAAAGATTATTATTCTCTTTTATAATCTGATAAGGACGTATATATTTCGAAGCAGACTTTGCCGATACATTTGGAGTTTTACCTGCTGTGCCCGGTTCTATTATGCTCTTGTATTTAGCTGCTTGCTCATCCCAGAGATTAAATCCTTCAATGATGTAGTTCTTTACCATATCCAAAGCACGCCATCTTTTCAAGTCATCCCATCTCATCCCCTCTGCGATAAATTCACAGCGTCTCTCGCGACGAATATTATACATGAGACTTGACACCTTATTTTCTCCTGAGTACACAGCCCAGTCTTTTTCTTTATCTAAATCGGTTGCAGCTATTGTTTTATTAAAATCGGAATCTATCCCTGCTCGTTCGCGTATTGCCTTCCAATACTGCTGAGCTGTTCCGTCAATACTCAAGCCATTATTTTTTAAGCAAGATGCTTCGATATAATTCAGATATGCTTCAACACCTCTGAAAACAATAAACCCTGTTGTTTGTTGTTGATGGCCGCCTGCTGTACTACTGGCTTCATATGTAAGACCTTTACGCACATGATACCCTGTAGGTATTCTGTTTTCGGCTTTTTCCAAAATATACGGCAAACCAAAATAAGCCAATGGTGAGTCATCTTTTATCATCACATCCCTACGCGTATTTTCGGCCACTACAAAAAGCTGCATACGATAATCACGATTATGCAAAGTCTGTTCGATTGTGGCATCACCAGTATATCCTGATCCATTTGCGTATATCGGTAATCCGTTTTCCATCAGAAATGTCTCAATATAATTGCGAGTGAAACCAAGATTTCCTCCGGAAAAAATATAAGTACTTGTCCGATGAGTGTTACTCAATGCATTATTGAATTGACGCCACATAATCACCTCACTAACGCCAGACAGATCATCCTGCGCAAACATTTCGAAGTAAGGATTCCACCCTGTCTTCTGCCCGAAAACAGGATTCAATACTTTGTTATTCGGGGTCAGAGTAATCTTATCTGCCACCTCTTTAGATGCTTTTAAGGCTTCATCGATAAAGAAGGATATTTCCTTTTCAATATCAACGGTATATCCTTTGTGATAATCTTTTGTCGCGCCCGGCCATGCTGGAGAGCCAGGAATACGAGGTGTCCCTTTATGATACGTTTCAAAAGTCGCTTCAAAAAGGGCAACACGCGATTTAAACAATAATGCGGCATTTCGGGTGATCCTGTTTTTGCTCCCCGGAGGATTATCCGATAGTAGATTGATGGCCTCATCCAAATCTTTTAATATAAAACGGGCAACCTCGTTTCTCGGGCTTCGTTTACTCATTGCTACAAGATATTCCTTCTTGTCTTCTAATACTTTTGTAACAATCGGAAAATCTCCGAAATTTTTTAGGCGTTTAAAATAGACATATGCCCTCAGAAAATAAGCCTCTCCAATATAATGATTTACTTCGGATTCATCTCCTGTAAGCTGTTTTGCTTCTTTTTTAGGCAACACATGTTCAAAAAAATAGTTCAATTTACGGATGCTGAAAAAATTCCATTCTTTTTCACTATTGTTACGATTTTCATTTTCTGGTACTTTCCAGAAGTCTATGACCCAATATTTTTGCTCAGCATTTGTCTTTGCCTGATTGTCCGAATGATCGTCTCCAGTAATAGCTGGCCCTAAATTCCATTGGTCACGAATGTTAGGGAATTCATCATATAGGTTGATCACATACGCTTCTAAGTCCGATGCAGAATTAAAATAATACTGATCCGTTATTTTATCTAAAGGCTCACGATCCAGAAAATCGTTACATCCGAAGCATGTTACCAATAGAAAGACAAAAGCATAAAATTTGCAATTCTTTAAAATTCTCATATGATTTTCATTTTTAATGTTAAACGGGAATGTGATTAGAAATTAACGTTAAAACCAAAAGAAATAACTTTTGACAACGGATAAATTTTACCGTTATTTCCCAATTCAGACGGCCGACTGGTATCCCACCATGTCCGGCCTTCTACTGTTTCTGGATCGAATATTTTAGTCAGCTTTGTAAAAGTGAGTATATTGTCGGCTGATACGTAGAAACGAACAGATTCAACGCCTATATTTTTCATTAAAGCGCAACGATCCGTCAAGGTATAACCTAATTGAATGTTTTTTAATCGGAGATATGCACCATTCTGCAAATAGCGTGTCTGTGTATGTTGATTCCTTCCAGCATGGGTGTTGAAGATAGGACGTGGATAGTAAGCATTCAAATTCGCACCTAAGCGATGTCCTTCGGGACGGAAGAAGTCCCAGTGCTCCGTGAAACCGGCCGATTGCCATTGTCCGCCACTGGCCCCCCAAAAATACGGTCCACCGACTTCTACATCCCGTTTCATCACTCCTTGCCAGAACATACTGAAATCAAAATTCTTCCATTGCATATCCATATTTATCCCGATATTATAGCGCGGTGTAGAGTTGCCGATGATCGTTCTGTCTCCTGTATCACCGAGTATACCGGCTCCTCCATTCACCGAGCCATCTCCATTTAGATCGGCATACATGATATCTCCTGCTGCCCAGTTGCCGCCTAACGCATTTTGTTTGTCTTTCGACATGGATGACAGATGGGCGTCCATTTCTGCCTGTGTTTTGGCAATACCGACAGTAGTATATCCCCAGATTTCTCCAACCTTTTTGCCTTCATACCAAGTATCTATTTTCTTTGTATCGTTCGGATAGCGCATGATTTCCTGCTGGGCATCGGACAGTACGGCTTTTACACCATATGCAAAATCCCTTATACGGTCTCTCCATCCGATCTCAAGCTCAAATCCGTATGATCTCATATCAGCATTATTCATTTTCGGCACATCCGTTCCGAGAATATAAGGTAATAGCGGGGCTGGGCCTACCATGTCAAGTGTGGTACGATTAAACCAGTCGAATGAACCGGTAAGCCGATTATTTAAAGCTGCAAAATCCAATCCGACATTCCACGAACGAATTCTTTCCCATGTGAGGAATGTACTTACCAAACCGGGCATTTCTACCGTATTAGGTTTTTTATTATTGATTAGCCAATTTGAACCTTCTGTTTTAATCGTGAGTGACGGATAAAAAGGATAAAGATTTGTTGTATTTTGATTTCCTAATTCACCCCATGATCCTCTTAGTTTCAATGTACTCAGCTGATCCATATAATCTTTCCAAAAGTCTTCTCTGGCAATATTCCATCCTGCTGAAAAGGCAGGCAATAAGATCCAGCGCTGGTCTCTTAGGAAGCGTGACGAGCCGTCATAACGCAAGTTAAACTCTAACAGATAGCGTTCCTTATAATTGTAGTTCAAGCGCCCAAAGAAGCCAGCAGTAGCCCAATCGCTTAATTCATTATTGTCGATACCTCCTGTTTTCATGTTTTGTGTAGCGGTGGACAGGGAAGGCAATGTACCTGTTATCAGTCCTTGTTTGGTGCCATAGAGCGAACTGTATTTGTTTAATTCCATATTGAATCCGGCCATTGCTTTAAAGAAATGTCCTTTATCCGTTTCAAAGAAATAGTCGGTAAAAATGTTCGTTGTATAGAAATCTCGACGGTCTACTTGTTTGCCATATTCGGTAATGCCCGGGCCATGTCCTTCGTCGAATTTCATTGGTATGGGATTATTTTTTGTACCATAGAAAAATATAGGTAAAACGGCATACTTACGTTCCATATTTTCCGTACGCATATTTGCCTCGGCTGTGATTTTCCAGTTCTTTATTGGTTCAACCACCATAGAGAATTGATGTGTTAAGAAGTCCTTAACCATATTATCACGACCGCCTTCGCGTTGTTGAATAATTTCGGAATGCTCAATATAATGGCCGTTTTCATCTTTTGCATTCATTGTCGGCCAACGGCGTGCAATGTTGTGAAACAGCAATGCATTCTGGTAGTAGGCTTTATCATAATCTGTACGTACCCAACGGGCAGTATACCCCAACTGAATATATTGCGATAATTGAGAGTTTATTTTTGCTGTTATAGAATAACGTTTCAGCTTATCGTTCGAATGACGCAACAGTCCTCTTTGATCCATAAGGTTCGCGCTCAGGATATAATTAATCTTTTGGTTCCCTCCACTAACACTCAGATTATGTTCTTGCGACGGAGCCCAAGAGCGATAATGTTCGGCAAACCAGTCATTATTCCCATTTGCATTCGAATACATATCCCATGTAGCCCCATCTTTTGAAGGAACAAAGGGTTTGGTTAGTGTTCCAGCCTGATAAGCTTTGATACGATCTATAACTTCATCGGTAAAAATCGGGGTTCCTCCGCCATTTTCAGATGCGCTATTAAAATATTCGGCAAACGAATAAGAGTCCATCATCTTGGGCATACGAATGGGGTCCGAGAAACGGAAGTTATTGTTGTAGTTGATCCTTGTACGCCCTTCTTTCCCACTTTTCGTTGTGATAAGAATCACACCAAAGGGAGCACGAGAACCATATACAACAGACGAAGCCGCATCTTTCAGCACCGAGATACTTTCGATGTCTTGCGGGTTGAGTGCATTAATATTACCTTCCATGCCATCAATTAACACCAAAGGTTTTGCTTCACTTCCATCGCCAATGGACCCGGAGCCTCTAATGTTTATTTTAAGGGCATTATCCAATTCTCCTCCTCCAATAGGGACGGAAATGTTTAAACCCGGAACAACACCCTGCAATGCCTGGCTGACGTTAGCTACAGGACGTGATGCCAATTCTTTCGTATCAACGGTAGATACAGCCCCTGTCAAATTGACTTTCTTCTGCGTTCCGAAACCAATGACCACGACTTCGTCCAGATGTTTCGTATCGCTTTGCATCAAGACATCAATCGTCGTACGTGCATTCACACGGACATCCTGCGATTGGAGTCCCACATAACTGAAGGTCAATATCCCATCGGCCGGGACGTCATTTAATACATAATTACCGTCAATGTCTGTAATCGTTCCTTTCGAAGGTTGTCCTTTTACAATAACTGTTCCTCCGATAACCGGTTCACGGCTCTCATCCGTCACGGTACCTCGCACCGTGATCGTCTGTGCCGAAAGCGAAAGCGCTGAGATACACAGCAACAGTGTAAGCAAGCCTCTCGCTCCAAAAAGTTTTTTTCTTCTCATGTTTTTTAATGATTCGTTATACAATTGTTTCTATTTAGTCGATTCTCCATTTCAGGTTGAAAACGTACAAAATATTCATTCGTTTTCCGGAAGCCCGTCTCCGGATGCAGCCGGAGGTTCGGATTCTCCTTTCGAGGGTTTCCGGTTGCTTTGGCGCGCTTCTTTGATCAGTTCGTTCAGATCGTGATACAAGTCTTCCCAGCCTGCCACGTTCTTCATGGCCGAGACGAGCGAGAATATGTCGCGCAAAGCCTGATGCAGCGCGCGGCGCGCACCGGAGGCAGACTGTTTCTGCCGCAACGCCGAGTTGGCGTCCGTCTGTTCGGCACTGATGGCCTCGAAGGAGCCTTGTGCCTGCTTGAGCATGCTGTATTCGTCCATAACCATGGCCGTAGCAAGATGCACCTGATTGCCTGCCTCGTCGAGACGGTTAATCAGCGTTTGCATTACCACATTCTCATCGGCATACGAAAGGCCGTAGATGTCGCCCGTTTCTTCGAAGACCGTCAGCAGCGCTGCGGCCGCTTTTCCTTTGGGCTTATCGTTGAATCCGGCCATACCTTGCAGCATACGCCGGAGATTCCGGTACACCTTGTCGCGCACCAGATCCGCCTGTGCCACCGGGTTACCCAGCCCGCTGTACGTATTTTTAATGACGATGGCCTGATACGATTTATTCGTGGCGATCAACACGTCTACTAACGGATTGTGTTGCAGTACTCCGCTCGCATAGGCCGGCGAGATCACTTCGATCGTACGGTTCGACAAGTTTCCTAATACCTTAGTCGATAATTCACTGTAATTGACACGTAACATAAGATTGGTATTTTAGAGGTTGAATAATGAAATGATCGTAGCAGCGTGACAGAGGCTTTCTCCCGTGCGGCAGGAAAGAAGCATAAGTTCTACGGGAATCGCCCGCCATGCCGGGAAAAGATAATAGACCATACGGGAATCGCCCGCCGCGACGGGAAGTTATCATAGACCTTACGGAGATGTTCTGCCGCGACGGGAAAAGATCATCGGTTCTACGGGAGTCGCCCGCCATGCCGGGAAAAGATAATAGACCGTACGGGAATCGCCCGCCGCGACGGGAAATCATCGTAGATTCTACGGACATCTCCCGGCGAATCGGAACGTCTTCGCGCATGGTATGGTCATGCCCGGCCGAGAAGAAAATATTTCTCATCCGCCCGGAGCAAGATGCGGTAATGGTATGAAAAGGCCAAGCAAGCACGCCGGCCATGCGCCGGATACTGCGAAAGGCTATGAAAATTTCGTCGGGAAAAAGAAAGCAGCTGCGGGATTGATTCTTATACGACTGATAATACGCTAAATACCCCCCCCGTTAAAATTTATTAACAAGACAGAAAGGGGGGATAGACATACATGAAAACGATGTTTCGATGCTGCCGGCCAGCACAAATTAAACGTATTAAAATTCATTTCCCTTTTTAGTGTGTTGAGAGCGCAAAGATAACGCCATTCTGCCGATAAAGGATAAGATTATTCTATGTTATATAACACTTTTTAGAGAGAAAGCGGCAAAAGTTGTAAAAAAACAGGATGTGCAATGAGGCGAAGTATCATCGGAAGGGAGGGCGAACTATGGCTGTCTCCTTCGGTTTTTGTAGAGGGGTACAAAGACGATGACGCCCGAAGCGACAATCGAAAAGACGGTCATAAAATCGATCGTCTTGGCCGATGTCAGCAGCATATATACCAGAAATCCCCAGAGGAGGATGATGCAGACGGCCTGCGTGTTCGTGATTTTGCGACGTGCCATGTGATGTGATCGGTTATTTGACTTCGGTGATGATTTTATGCGTGATGGCATAGAACGTAAGTCCCGGAATCGTCTTGATACCGAGCTTGGCGGTGATGTTCTTGCGGTGTGTCAGGATGGTGTTGAGGCTGACGAAGAGGCGCGCGGCAATCTCCTTGTTCGTATATCCGCTGACGATGAGCTTGAGTACTTCTTTCTCGCGGTTCGAGAGATGGCCGTTGTCGTCGACCATCGGCAGCAGGATTCGACTGCGGATGCGGTTGTGCTGACGGATGTCGCGTCCCAAAGCATCGATGGTGAACAGCACGGCATACCCAAGGTTTTCGTCGTACGTTCCCGTCAGATGCTTGATCATGATGTTCCGCATATCGTCCATCATGGCTTCGATCATTTCATCCGTCTCGGGCGATGTCCGGGCGCGCATGCTCCTCCTGTTTTGCTCTTTTTCGCCGAGCGAAAGCAAACGCGGGAACCACTCTCGTTCGTCGGTCTGAATACGACTGCATAATTTCTCTTTGAACGAGGCGAAGATATTGCCCAACAGTTGCAGCGAGGCATTGCTCCCGCCCGACGTATGAATAAAAATTTGCAGGTGACGCTCGATATTGGGCAACTGGTATTGCAGATAATACCGGTTCGTTTGCTTCAGATAATCGATAATCTGATTGAGGTGAAAGCTTTGCAGCTTTTTCTCCGGAAAATAGTCTTCGTTGATAAACGTGTTGACGATGGTGAGGAAAAAGTCGGTATCGATTTCGTTTGCTTCGCAAAGCGCCATGACGGTTTCATCGCCCACTCCCAGCCGTATGCCGAAGCGGTTGATAACCGGAATGAGCGAGAGATGCTCGCTCACCACCTCGCTCATTCTCATATTGGCATATACTAACGACATCCGTTTTCGCTATACATTATATATATGATTACGCTTCGTCCCATTGCTTGCGAAGCAATTCAACGGCTGCCGTAGCCGTAGCTACGCGGTCGTCGTTCTGACAGCCGCATTCAAAGCTCACGTATTGATCGTAGCCGAGCATCTTGAGGGCGCGGAAACCGTCGACGTAGCGGTCTGCCTCTCCGTCTTCGCCCGGCATCAGGCGACGCTTGCGGCTGGCGATATGTACGTGTTGAAGCAACGATCCGGCCGAAAGAAAAGCGCCCATGTCGGACGTCTCTTCCCACGTCATGTGCCAGAAGTCGCCCATGCAACGCACGCCCGGATTGTCGATGTCGCGACAGATCGAGGCGGCGTCGGCTACCTGACGGAGGTAGAAGGCTTCCTTCCGATTGAGCGGTTCGAAGATAACCGTCGTCCGGTGTTCGGCGGCAAACGTGCCGAGTTCGTCGAACCATCGGCAAAGGAAATCGCGCGTCTCCTGCGTATGCGGCATGGCCGGCTGTTGCGCGTTGAACGCCGGTACGATGATGACGCCGGTCGAACCCAACTCGCCTGCCGCGGCAATAATCTCGCGCATCGTGTCACGACACAGGTTACGCACGGATTCTTCTTCCGAAAGCATAAATCCGTCGAAGCCCGCGCATATTGCACTGATTTTGACATTACGCCCTTCGAGCGCTTTTTTCAACTCGTCCTTCCGCGCGGCCAACCCTTTGCCTCCCACTTCGAGGCCGGTCACACCGAGCTTTTCCATCACGTCGAGCTTGGCCTTCAGCTCAAGATCGCCCAGCGTCCACTCCTGAAACGAGAGGTTCAGCTTCACGTCTTTCTTCGTGTCGTCTCCGTCCTTGCAGCACGCTTTTGTCTCTGCGCCCGTCGTCGCGCCTCCGGAGCAGGCGGCCATCGTTGCCAATGCCGCGCTGCCTAAAGAGGCCTTTAGAAAATTTCGTCGGTCGATACACATCACTTTTTCTCTAACGGTTTACCGGGTACGGGTACCACGAACGGTTTCATATCCATGTTGCCCAGATTCAGGTCGGCCGGCATATAGTCGAGTGCGGAGGCGGTCATGGCTTCCCATGTCGTTTCTTCGCCCGTGTAAGCCGATTCGCGTCCCATGATGGCGGCCATGTTCGATACGGCGGTTTCCGAAGCCTGATCGATCGATTTGCCGGCGCGAATCGTATTGATCCAGTTCACATGCTCGAGCGTATAGGGGTCGTTCTGTTTGAACGATGCCTTTTCGGCGTCAAAATCATACTTCCAGATCACATTGCCGGCAAGGTCTTTGATTTCCATGTTCGCGCTGTTCCACGAACCTTTCGTTCCCTGAATAAACTCGCTGACGTTATTCGCGCAACCGTCTATCTGGCGGCACATACTGTGCAGATGGATACCGTTCTCCATCGTGAAGTCGATGCTGAAATTATCGTACTGGTCGCCCGTGATCCGGCGCTGACGCGATCCGAAGCCGACGGCTTTTACCGGTTTCAGTCCCGAAAACCATGTAAACACGTCGATGTTATGTACATGCTGCTCGACGATATGATCGCCGGAGAGCCATTTCCAGTTCACCCAGTCGCGAATCATCCATTCGCAGTCGCTCCATCCAGTCTGACGTTCCCGGTACCATAACATGTTCTGATTCCAATAGACCGTTCCGCCCGTGATCTCGCCGATCGCACCGTTCATGATCTGCTGGTACGATGCGATATAACTCCGCTGATGGTGACGCTGCGTGCCGGTGATTACGCATAGATTCTTGGCCTGCGCCTGCTTGGCCGTAGCCATGATGGTGCGGTAACCTACCGCGTCGACGCAGATCGGTTTTTCGAGGAAGCAATGTTTATTCTTTTCTACCGCATACTGGAATTGGGCCGGGCGAAAGTTCGGCGGCGTAGCAACGATCACCACGTCTACATCGCTGTCGATAACCTGCTTGTAGGCATCTAACCCGACGAAGCGCTTATCGGCAGGAATGTCGATATTCTTCTCGTCTTTCAGTTTCTGGGCCAGACTGTCGACCCTGTCCTGAAACGTGTCGGCCAGCGCCACAATCGTTACACCGTTCGCCGCGGCGAGGAAATTCATCGCTGCACCGCTGCCGCGTCCGCCACATCCGATGATACCGGCCTTCAACTCTTTACCGTCGGCCGCCATATCGGGCAATTCGGGCACATAATATGTTCCCGGTTCTTTCAGCGGCTTGTTGGCCGCATTCGCGTTCTCGTTACTGCTTGCGCCTCCTCCACACGAGGAAAGCAGGGTGGCAGTTCCCCCCGTACCGACCATTCCGGCTGCGCCCGCAAGGGCCGAGCTTTTGAGGAATGACCTTCTACTGATACTGCTTTTTTTTGTCATGACAAATTTGAGTTAAATGTACTGTTTTTTAGTTCCTGATTATTTCGCTTTCAACGACGAGTCCGGCTCGCAAACCACACGGAAACCAATCCCCCGGATGTCGGAATACCACCAGATGCTCTTGGGCTGTTGCGGGTCTGTTTTCAGCCAGTCGTCGTGGCGCGTATGGCTGCGGGCGGCACAGCGCACATCGGCCGCATCGCTCGTATAATTACCGCCGCGTACCACCCATTCTTCGCCTTCGGTCACCAACGGATCGGTAACGGTCGAAGCCCCTTTGGCATATGCCTGCGGGTCGTATTTGTCGGCACAGTATTCCATCACGTTGCCGAGCATATTTTTCAGCCCGAACGGGTTCGCTTTAACCTTGTCGGGCTCCTGCGTCTTGTTCTTCGCATTTTTGCCGTAGATAATAAATTCGCCGATAGGTTCGGTTTTGGCGCTGATAAATTTACGGATGATGCCTTCATCCGAATAATCTTTCGGTCTTCCTGCGAAGAAATAGGGCGTTTTTGTGCCTCCGCGAGCCGCGTATTCCCATTCGGCTTCGGTCGGCAGGCGATATTTCTTACCGGTCTTGAGGGAAAGCCACTGGCAGAACGTCTCGGCAGCATAGTGCGTCATCGTAATGGCCGGACGCGTACCTCCTCCCCAGCCCTGATCCGGAAATCCGAACGGCGGTGTCGGGCCGGAAACGCCGTCCACGTCGATGTCCGCGCGGGTATTGTTGGCGTAGATCGTTTCGGGCGGCGTGCGTCCTTCGCTGAGCGTAGCCGCGTAAAAAGCCCAATATTGGTCCCAAGTGACTTCGACCTCGGCCATAAAGAAAGGGCTGACGGTCACGTTTCGCACCGGCGACTCATCGTCCCGGCGGAAGTCTTCTTTATCGGGGCTGCCCATCTTGAACGTACCACCGGGGATGGCAATCATCTTGAACGAGACCGGAGTGCCCGGAATCTGTTCCGTGAAATCGGTGAAAGAAGTCACGACCGTTGCCGAATCGAACGGCGGGCCTGAAGCCGTGGCAGAGACTCCCGGAATACCGGTCATCTGTCCGTGCTTGTAGTTCGGGTTGTAATGTCCGGCGTTGAGGTGGCAACTGATACATTGCAAATTCAGTTTTTTCTCGTTTTCTTCGTAGTAGAGGTGCGCGGTGATTCCCGCGTCCGTGATACCTGCGGGAAACAGATTCTTATGACATTCTTTACACGACTCGTTCGGGATGTATTTTACGGCATGTTCGAGCTGCGACTTCATTTCCCAGTCGAACGAGTCTTTGGTCAGATACCCCCACAAATCGCGTACGCCAAGCTGTATCTTGGCCGAATAATGATTCCATGTCTGATTCTTCGGAGGCAAGTGGCAGTCGACGCAATGAACGGTGACGCCGCTCCCGTTGTTTACGTGCGACGATAATTTCCATGTTTCTTCCGCGTGCGGATGGACGTGGCAACTCATGCAGGCTTCGTCCGTCGAATAGTAGACGGATACTTCATAGAGGGACATGAAAAAGGCCATGCCGACGATAAAGCCGAACAGAAACAGGGGCCATTTCTTTTTCTTTTTTTCGTCTCTTCTCGACCGGTAACTCGTTCTCATATTGTTTCAATCGTCCGTTATGTTTGTTTTGTTGTTAATCGATCCACGGTTGCCATTTGCGGTCGTTGTTGCGTGCTGAAGTGACCATCGTTTCGATAAACTGCATACCGCGCAGTCCATCGTAGACGGTCGGGAAGTCCAACCATTCTGGCTGCGGTGTTTCGCCTGCGGCACGTGCACGAAGGGTACGTGCGAAATTGCGGTAAATATTCGCAAAAGCTTCGATATATCCTTCGGGATGTCCGCCCGGTGTACGCGTATTCCAACGGGTAACGTCACTTAGTCCCGTAAAACCGTTCCCGACGCGTATTTCTTCCGTCGGTCGATCCGGCCATTTGGCGTATAGCGTATTGGGCTCCATCTGGCGCCATTCGAGGCCTCCTTTTTCGCCGTAAACCCGTACGGTGATGTTATTTTCTTCGCCGGCGGCGATCTGTGTCGCGATAAGAACGCCCGTAGCCCCGTTGTCATAATGCAGAAAAGCGGCACCATCATCGTCGAGCTGTCGTCCCGTCGCAAATGTTTTCAGCTCGGCACACAATTCGGTTACGCGCAGACCGGTGATATATTCGCTCAGATGCCACGCATGCGTACCAATGTCGCCGATACATCCGGCCTTACCGGACTGCTGCGGATCAGTCCGCCAGACGGCGTTATTATTTCCCAGAAGTTCGATACGTTCCGTCAGCCAGCCCTGAACATATTCCACGTACACACGCCGTATCTTTCCCAAGTCTCCCCGCGCGATACGCGCTTTAGCCTCCTTAACGGCAGGATAACCGGCGTATGTATGTGTCAACGCGAGAAGGCGTCCGGTTTCTTCGACCTTCTGTTGTAAAGAGCGGGCTTCCTCAAGCGAAAACGTCATCGGTTTGTCGAGTACGACATCGAATCCCGCGTCAAGCGCCATAGCGGCCGGTTCGTAGTGATCTTTGTTTGGTGTAACGATCGAGACGAAATCCATCCGTTCTCCTTCGGGAAGCAGTGCCTCCTGTGTGATCATCTCGCGATAGTTTCCGTATATGCGGTCGTCCGGCAAGTAAAGAGAACGTCCCGATTGGTGCGAAATGTCTTTATTGCGACTGAAGCATCCGCAAACCAGCTCAATCTCATTGTCCATAAGAGCGGCAGAACGGTGGATGGCGCCAATAAATGCATTCGCTCCACCTCCGATCATGCCCATACGTAGCTTTCTGTTTCTCATGCGAAAAATATATCTTCAGTCCAATAAAAATTATCGATTTGGCGGATAAAAGTAGTGCTTTTTCCCTAAATCGCCAAATCAACATTCGTTCTATCAGCAGAGAGAGGCCTAATCATAACGATCGAACCGCCAGAATGCACCTTTTTCGCTGGGATCAGTCCGGTACGCTTGTTCGTATTCGGGAATGGAATTTAGACCAAAGTCAAAGAAAAGCGGGTCATCTGTATTCGGGAAAGAAACATTACCTTTGCGGCTCACTTTATGCAACAAATGATGAAAAAAATAATATTACTTTTTCTTTGCGGATGGATTATGCTGCTGACGGGGTGTGCTAAAGAAAGTCCTGTTGATGATGATGAAGAACATCCATCGGTTTCGCTCACAGAATACGAAAAAAAAGTCGTAGCGCTTGTCAATAAAGAGCGGAAAGCCGCAGGGCTGAAAACGCTGAAAATTGAGACTTCGCTGATGGTTGACAGCGATGTGCGCGCCAAAGAAATCGTGTCCGAATTTTCCCATACCCGCCCTGACGGCAATTCGTGTTTTACCGTTATCACGACGAAATTTGCATCTGCGGGTGAGAATATTGCCAAAGGATATGCGTCGCCCGAGAATGTGATGAAAGGCTGGATGAATTCGAAGGGACACAAAGAAAACATCATGAACGGACAATTTACGCATATCGGAGTGGGATGCCATCGCGAAAAGGGAACTTTCTACTGGGTGCAATTGTTTATCGAGAAGTAGGTGGCTTGTTGATGCCGAAAATTATCTATCTTTATGCCGAAAAGGGATATAATTATGACACTTAGAACATATCGTTTAAATTCAAAAGAGGATCCGACAGACGAATTGCTCGACAAGTTGATGGAAGAAGTAGGTAAAGCGGTTCAAGAAGAGTCACGTATGGTAGATGCTGTGCTGGAGGCACGGATGAAAGATGTTTCTCGACAAGTAACTGAATTAAAGCGAAGAATAACCCGCTAAGCATGTAATATGACTGAATTGAAAAGGCCGGTTCTTTGCATTGTTGCCGGTCCCAATGGAGCTGGCAAAACGTCGACAACGACCCAATTATTGAAGAATGAATGGTCGGAAGGAAGTCTATATATCAATCCTGATAATATTGCCCAAGAAGTTTATGGGGATTGGAATTCGCACGAATCTATTATAAAAGCAGCGCAAGATGCCACAGACCTTCGGTATAAGTGTCTGAGTGAAGGGCGTGACTTTGTTTTTGAAACCGTTTTTTCTTCAGACGAGAAATTGGAATTTGTAAAAAAGGCAAAAGAAGCAGGCTTCTTCATCCGTTTCTTTTATATCTGCACTCAAGATCCGACAATCAATGTTCAACGTGTTGCAAAGCGTTATTTAACAGGAGGACATGAAGTACCCATATCAAAAATCATTACTCGATACTACAAATCATTAATCAATGCAGCAGTAGCGATAGCAATTGTAGACAGGGCTTATATATATGATAATTCCGTAGAAAATGAACCGCCCAAACTATTATATCGAACGGTAGATGGAGTTTTACTAAAAAAATACATAACTGATTTGCCGGAATGGGCAGAATCATTCATAAAATGACAAACGAATAATATAAAAAACCTGATGATGAAAAAGTATATGATCTTCCTTTGCGGATGCATGCTTTTCCTCTCCGCATGCGGGAAGGAAAAAGAAGCAAGAGCTGATTTGGAACGTGCTCGGGCGTTGTATGAAGACCGGCAATTCGCTGCGGCCAAGAATGCGATCGATTCGCTTCGAATGCGTTATCCCGAGGAAGTGGCTGTGCTGAAAGAGTCGCTGACGCTGATGCGTCTTGTCGAGCGCGGCGAGAGTGAGCGTAACATCGCTTTTTGCGACAGCATGATACCGATTCGTGCGGAAGAAGCCGAAGCGATGAAGAAAAACTTTGTGCTCGAAAAGGATACGGCATACGAGGACGTGGGACATTATGTATGGAAGCAAAAGACCGTCGAGCGGAATGTGGAACGGAGCTATATCCGCTGCGGGGTCGATGAAAAAGGTGAACTGTATCTGGCCAGCGTTTACTTCGGACGAGCGCCGCTCAACCACACGGGACTGAAGTTCTGCCTTGCTGACGGAACATACGCCGAGACGGCCTCCGTTCCTTACGACGGTGGAGTCAACTACCGTTTCAAGGATTTGGGCAATACGACCGAAATTGTCACGTATAAAGCTGAAAACGGAATCGATGCGGTCAAGTTTGTCTGCGGACTTGATGATAAGGCGCGTGTTAAGGCCGAATATACCGGCGGGAAGCCTTTCTCTCTCATGTTAAGCAACGAAGACAAGAAAGCCATCCGTGCAACGTTCGAGCTGGCCATCATTCTGAGCGACCTTGAAAATATGCGCAGGGAGAAAGAAAAATCGATGAAGAAAATCACGTACATCGATCAGAAGCTCGGCAGCGGCGAAATGCTGAAAAAGGATTAAAAAAGCCGCGCGCCGGTTGCCAATTCTCAATAAATCTTTACCTTTGTCTCCTTTTAGAAAAAATGGTATAAAACAGGTGTTATGGCACAACAGGAAGATGTATTTAAGAAACTGATTTCGCATTGCAAAGAGTACGGGTTCGTATTTCCCTCGTCGGATATTTACGACGGATTAGGCGCTGTATATGATTACGGTCAGTATGGTGTGGAGCTGAAAAACAACCTCAAAAAATACTGGTGGGACAGCATGGTGCTGCTCCATGAGAATATCGTCGGGATCGATTCCGCGATTTTTATGCATCCGACCATCTGGAAGGCTTCCGGTCATGTCGATGCATTCAACGATCCGCTGATTGATAACAAGGACAGCAAGAAGCGTTATCGCGCCGATGTGCTGATCGAAGACTATTTGGCCAAGCTTGATGAAAAAATCGACAAGGAAGTCGAAAAGGCGGCCAAGAGATTCGGCGAAGCTTTCGACGAACAGCAGTTCCGTTCTACGAACCCGCGTGTGCTGGAGAACCAAGCCAAGCGCGATGCCGTACATACACGCTTTGCCCAAGCGATGAACGCCAACGACCTCGCTGAGCTGCGGCAGATCATTCTCGACTGCGAAATCGTATGCCCCGTGTCGGGCACCCGCAACTGGACCGAAGTGCGCCAGTTCAACCTGATGTTCGCCACCGAGATGGGCTCTACGGCCGACGGTGCCATGAAAGTTTACCTCCGCCCCGAAACGGCGCAGGGGATCTTTGTCAACTACCTTAACGTGCAGAAGACGGGACGGATGAAAATACCGTTCGGCATTGCGCAGATCGGGAAAGCGTTCCGCAACGAGATCGTAGCGCGACAGTTCATCTTCCGCATGCGCGAGTTCGAACAGATGGAGATGCAGTTCTTCGTTCGTCCGGGCGAAGAATTGAAATGGTTCGAACAGTGGAAAGAGATGCGTATGAAATGGCACCGTAACCTCGGTATGGGCGATCATAAATACCGCTTTCACGACCACGATAAACTGGCGCATTATGCGAATGCCGCTACCGACGTCGAATTTGAAATGCCGTTCGGCTTTAAGGAAGTGGAAGGGATTCACAGCCGTACCGATTTCGACTTGTCACAGCACGAGAAATTCTCCGGGAAGAAGATCCAATATTTCGATGCCGAACTGAACCAGAGCTATACGCCGTACGTGATCGAAACGTCGATCGGAGTCGATCGGTTATTCCTGAGCATCATGGCGGGAGCCTATCAGGAAGAGACGCTCGAAGGCGGAGAGTCGCGCGTCGTGCTGAAGCTGCCGCCCGCACTCGCGCCGGTCAAGCTGGCTGTACTGCCGCTGGTGCGTAAGGACGGACTGTCGGAAAAAGCCGAGGAAATTCTGCACATGCTGCGTTTCGATTTCCGTTGCCAGTACGACGAAAAAGACTCCATCGGCAAGCGTTACCGTCGTCAGGACGCGATCGGTACGCCGTACTGTATCACGGTCGACTACGACACGATGAAAGACGACACGGTCACCATCCGTTTCCGCGACACGATGCAGCAGGAACGGGTTCCGATCGCGAAACTACACGAAATCATCTCGGACAAGGTGAGCATGCGCAGTCTGCTCGAAGGTTTGAAGTAAGCATAGAAACTAACGGATACACACACGAAAAATGAAGAAAAACGTTTTCTGTCTGATCACGGTATTTGCGGTGCTGTTCGCCGCGGTAAGCTGTGACAAAAAGGACGATGATAAGACCGATCAGGTATGGAAGCTCGCCAATGAGCAAGCGTTCAATGCGGTTAAAAATAATCCGGCGTATGCCGAGTTCAAGTCGCCCGGCAACGAAGGGAGTATATATTACAGAGTTCTTAAAAAAGGAACCGGCACAAAGCAAATTTTTTACACCAGCACTGCGACGGTGTATTCGAAAGGGTGGTTTGCGGCCGACTCGAAGGAGTATGGTATCACAAAAGGCATGGTATTTCAGAAATGGCTCGCGGAAGATGGTATACCGGCAGAGCTAAAGGTGTCCGAGCTCGTTTCGAAAAAAAATGGCCTCACCGTTTCACTTAAAGGGATACAGGCTGCTTTGCAGAAGATGACGCAAGGCGATAAATGGGAGATCTGGGTCCCCTATCAGTTAGGCGGAGGAAAGAGTAGAGCGTCGGCCTTGACAATCGGTTCCGCTCCGCTCCATCTTATTCCGGCTTATTCGACACTGGTCTTCGAAATCGAAGTCGTGGAAGTCATCCAGTAGGAATTTCGCTTCACCTCACATTGAATTCGGGCTTTCAGCCCTTGTATGCCCTGCGGGCGTTGAGTTGTTGAAATGCTTATTTGTTGAGTTGTTGGCCGGTAAACATCCCCCCTACCCCCCCTTCAAAGGGGGAAAGCGTGATACCCGCCGAACCATGTACCCGGTATGAAAATTAACCATTGACAATTGACAATTAAATAATGGCAAACGCCGAACAGTGTATCGTGTAATTGGTGGCTAAAAGCGCAACTCCCCGAAGTGTTCGGGACAATGATAGTCCGGCGACGGTAGATCTATCGGGCTCCATGTCACGAAATGCGGGTTTTCCGTACTGTCGGCGCATTTGTAGAAGTTTGCCCGCATATTTTGCGGCAAATATGAAGCGTCAAGGCCCATCAAATCAAAGGGAATAGCGACCGTCACCTCCCACGCATAGATTCCTTTCTTTTCTTCAAAGGTCTGCCTTTCTACGGTCGTATAACGGCGTATCTTGCGGTATTCGTTATCGGTGAACGGGGTGCGACCATGGCGTCCTGCTCCGCGTGCTGCCAGACACGTGCCGATACAGTTAAATTCGAAATTCGTATAGAGTGAGTCGTCATTACGACGCACAAAAAACTCGACGCAGCTGTCGGGATGTACGTGTTGGCCGTCCTGACCGGCTACAGCCCGGAGCGATAGACCGCGTACGAAGTAATGGAGATACAATTCTTTGTCGCCACGTGCGATATCGAACGCCACGATCGGTTTGTACGGAAATTCGGGCCAATTGATCGTGTCGATGCTTTGGCGTAAGGCGATTGTTTCCATCGCAGCCGTTGCGCTCTTCAAATCCATGCCGTCCAATTCGGGGCAATACGGCACTTTCAATGTTTTCATCATGATGTAGTTTCGTGAGATGTGTGTTATCATATGAAAAAAGAGGGAATGACGCGCGAACGCAGACCCACTCCCTCTCTTGTTAAATGTTTGTTATTTGCAGGCGCAAGAAGGTTTCAATTGCTTGAAGAAATCATTGCCTTTATTATCGACGAGAATAAACGCCGGGAAATCTTCGACTTCGATTCTCCAGATCGCTTCCATGCCGAGTTCGGGATATTCGAGGCATTCGACCTTCTTGATGCTTTCGAGCGCGAGCACGGCAGCCGGTCCGCCGATGCTGCCGAGGTAGAAGCCGCCGTATTTCTTGCAGGCGTCGGTCACTTGCTGACTGCGGTTTCCTTTGGCGATCATCACCATGCTTCCGCCGTGAGACTGGAAAAGATCGACGTACGAGTCCATACGTCCGGCCGTCGTCGGGCCGAACGAACCGGACGACATGCCCTTGGGCGTCTTCGCCGGCCCGGCATAATAGATCGGATGGTCTTTAATGTACTGCGGCAGCCCTTCTCCCTTGTCGATACGTTCTTTGAGCTTCGCGTGCGCGATATCTCGCCCGACAATGATGGTGCCGGAGAGCGACAGGCGAGTCGAAACGGGGTATTTATCGAGCTGTTCGAGGATTTCGGGCATGGGGCGGTTCAGGTCGATCTTCACCGCGTTACCTTCGCCGGCTTGACGCAGCGACTCGGGGATAAGCCGCCCGGGATTATCGTCGAGTTTCTCGATCCAGATGCCGTCTTTATTAATCTTGGCCTTGATGTTGCGGTCGGCCGAGCACGAAACACCCATTCCCACGGGGCACGACGCGCCGTGACGCGGCAAACGGATGATGCGAATATCGTGAGCGAAATATTTCCCGCCGAACTGCGCGCCGAGACCGAATTTGTACGCTTCTTCGAGGACTTTCTTCTCCAGCTCAATGTCGCGGAAGGCGCGCCCGCCTTCGTTGCCCGTTGTCGGGAGATTGTCGTAGTAATGCGTCGAAGCCAGTTTGACGGTCAGGAGGTTCTTTTCGGCCGATGTTCCGCCGATGACGAACGCGATATGGTAAGGCGGACAGGCAGCCGTACCGAGCGTCTTCATCTTTTCGACGAGGAAAGGTACGAGCGTGTCCGGATTCAGCAAGGCTTTCGTCTCCTGATACAAATAGGTCTTATTCGCCGAACCTCCTCCTTTGGTGACGCAGAGGAAATGATATTCCATCCCTTCGGTGGCTTCGATATCGATTTGCGCAGGCAGGTTGCATTTCGTATTCACTTCGTCGTACATGGTGAGGGGAGCATTCTGCGAATAACGGAGGTTTTCTTCCGTATACGTCTTGAAGACGCCTTTCGAGAGCGCTTCTTCGTCGCAAAAGCCCGTCCATACCTGCTGCCCTTTTTCGCCGTGGATGATGGCTGTTCCCGTATCCTGACAAAGCGGGAGTTGTCCTTTACACGACACCTCGGCATTGCGCAGGAAGGTCAGGGCAACGAACTTGTCGTTATCGCTCGCCTCGGGATCGGTCAAGATTTTAGCGACCTGCTCGTTGTGCTCGCGCCGCAAGAGAAACGATACATCGCGAAAAGCCTGATTGGCCAAAAGGGTCAAGGCTTCGGGCTCGATTTTGAGGATCGGATGTCCTTCAAACTCGCTGACCGAAATATGGTCTTTCGTCAGCAGATAATATTCCGTCGTGTCTTCTCCCAGCGGGAACGGCGGCTGATACTTAAATTCAGGTGTTGTTGCCATAATTTTATGCTCTGATTTTTACGTTACATCGACATCAATAAATTTCCTGCCCACAAAGATACATATAAGATTGAGAATGGAGAGCGGTTAACCGCGATATTTTCGGCCGTTGACATCTTGCCGTCGTTTCTCCGGTGATTTAGGGGCGAAAAACCTCGTTGTTGTACAACAACAGGGTCAAACACGCTATTTAACTGCCATTGTTGCACAACAACGGGTCAAAAACTCCTGTTTAAAGGTCATTGTTGTACAACAACGGGGTAGAATCGGACATTTTGTCATGCTTTCGCTTGCCGTCAGTAGGTCAACTTGAGTCCGACACCTCGCACGGTTACGAGGGAAACGCCGTCGTCTCCGGCGAAGCGCTTTCGCAACTGTGCGATGAACACGTCCAGGCTGCGCGAGGTGAAATAATCGGCTTCCGGCCAGAATCGTTCGAGAATGGCTTTGCGTCTGACGGTTTCGTTCCGGTGTTCACACAGGAGTTGCAATATCTGTGTTTCGCGCGGGCCGAGCGAAATCGTTTTTCCGTTCTTGTCATGCAGTTCCGACTTCGATGCGTCGAACCGGAAGCCGCCTAACGTAAACTGCGACGTGGTATCTTTGGCCTGTTCGCTGTTCCGTGTCCTGAGCAATGCCTTGATGTGTGCGTCAATTTCTTCGGAGGTATACGGTTTCTTGATATAGTTATTGACGCCGACCTGATAGCCGTGTATTAAATCTTTGGGCGAAAGGAGTCCTGTCGCAAAAATAATCGGTGTCCGGCCGTCTGTCTGGCGAATTTTCGAAACCATTTCGAAGCCGTTCATCACGGGCATTTCAATATCGGAGACGATGATGTCCGGCATCTGCTCTTTCCATTGTTGAAAGCCTTCTTTGCCGTTCACGGCCGTGAGGATTTCGTAACCGCCAATCAAGTCTTCCAGCCCGCTGCGCACCATGTAGAGCAGTTGGGCATCGTCTTCAACGAATAAAAGTTTAATCATGTCATTTCAGGGATTAATTGAAAGGATATTTCTTGCACCAGGAGGGGGAAGATCAGCGTAAATACACTGCCTTGTCCTTCGATGCTCTCTACTTCTACGCTTCCGCCGTGTGCCTGCATGACTTGCTGCACGTAGGTCAGTCCCAGTCCGAAGCCCGTCGGTCCTCCGCGCAGCGAGCGTTTGTTGGCGGCCGAGGCGCGTTCGAATTTTTCGAAAATCAGCGCCTGGTCTTTTAGCGGGATACCGAATCCGTTGTCCGAAACGCTGATTCTGGTCTCGTTCGGAGTGGTCTGGCACGACAGGTTGATGTGCACCGAGGCACCGGAATATTTGACGGCATTATCAATCAGGTTGCTGATGATTTCGCGCAAATGCATCGGATCGGCATAGACCTGCTCCGTTTCCGGACAATGCATCTCGAACGTAATCTGTTTGTCCGTACGGATCGAGAGGTGACGGACCAGCTCGTCGACCAACGGTTTCAAAGGCACTTCGGCACGGTCGAGGATCAGTTTGTCTTCTTCTATTTTCGCAAGTGTCATAACTTTATCGCTCAACGAAAGCAGATGATGACATTTGTCTTCTATGATGTCGAAATGTTTCTTTTTCTTCTCCGTATCGTGGTCGATCTTACCGCTACCCAGAATTTTCACTCCCATCAGGATCGTGTTGAGCGGTGTTTTCATATCATGCACCATCGCGTTCGAGAAGTTTTTACGCAACTCGGCAATCCGATTTTGAAGAAGGATAATTTTGACCTGATAAGCGATACCCCACCCCACAAAAAACATGGAAACTAACGAGCCGATGAAAAGAAGCCCCAACCGACTGAACACATTTTTGTGAGGCGAAACGATAATGGCGCGAAGGGCTTCGGTGCTATCTCTGCGAAGGAGCGCAGGCTCCGTCTCGACCGTGCCCCACCATGCGCGAAACGCGGAGTCGGTGCTCTCCAATACTTCACCCGTACGCAGGTTGATTTTGTCGATAATCGTTTTTGTATGGATATTTTCGGAGGCCAGAAAAGTTTGGTAAATCGAATCGAACTGTGTCAGTGAAACGGGGGCATTATATTCGATAAGAGCTTCCTGAAAAGGAACATAATCATCTTTTCCATCTTCACTCACCTTACCTGCAACAATCCTCGCTCCTTCGGGAATCGTTCCCTTTGTGCGTCTCATAATATCTCTGAACATAGAAGCCGCAAAGACCACATTGCATCTTTCTTCCAACTGGCTATACTGCATGTGGTACGTATAGACCGACCACATTGCTTGCAGACAGAACAATACAAACAACGACGCAGCAGTTACAATTTTAGGCTTCCTTGTATTCATGATACCATGCCATTAATTCTAATGAATGGTACAAAGGTATGAAACTTTTTTTAATCGAACAAATTTCCGGGCAGAAAAAATTAACCTACGGATAACCTTAGATAACGCAACGTTAACATAGCATGAGTTTCGAAGGCCGTATCTTTGCCGTATCAAAAACAATTAAAAATGGATCGATATGAAAAAGAATGTATTTAATGTATGTAGAAGAGGTTTCGCAAAAAAGAATGCGACGGCGCAAGTACTGAATGGGTGTCTGACCGATCTGACCAACCGTGAGATGGAGATGATTGAAGGAGGAGACTGGGAATATGTTATTGTAAATGGAGATATTGTCAGAATTTATATTCCTGAAAAATTAACGTAAAGATAACGTAGCGTTAACACAGGAGCGAAAAAAGCAACGTTACCTTTGCGGTATGAATTTGGAAATGGATTTCTCCGGTCAAGCACGATTGAACTCTTTGGTTTTATTTTTTGCCGGCTATAAATAAATGAAGAGTGAAATGGCGGGATTGTGAGAATGAAAGATAACTATATTAATTTTTAAAACAAAAAAAGATGAAAAACAATTTGAATGAATCCACTTACGCAGTGGAAGTGATGAGTGAGAGTGAAATGACGGAAGTCAATGGCGGACTGATTATTGAAGTAATTGCTGTGTGTGCTGCCCTATTTACCATAGGATATCAGATGGGGAAGGATTGTGCTGAAGCAGACAGGAGAAATCGTTAATAGCCATAAAGGAAGAAAACTATGAAGAAGATGATTAATTTTGAAGACTGGAAGTGTATAGAATTAGAAGAAAGTGAAATTCTAGACATTAATGGTGGCATATCCCGGAAAACAATGTTAATTGGGAATACTCTCACATTTCTCTGTCCTGTGGCGGGAGCTGGTTTCTGGATATCATACGTGATAAACTCATAAGAGATGTTATTTATAGCTATTGCCTCATGCGCTCTTGTATTGGCTATACGATGCAAGAATAAAAAAATAAAATATGCATTGTTGGCATGTTCGCTGATCCTGTTGATTTTAAGCATGCTTATTTGACTCTGATTTTTATTTTGTGAAAGTGTTGCACTTATCCACTGATTTCAGGGGTTATTCGGCAAGACAGGAAGTGATGTTTTTGACTGGAGAGGGACCGATTTACCTCTCCGGTCACTTATCGCCTTTTCGGACAATTGGATAATTGAAATTTTCTATTTAATTTTGCAACAATAAATATTAACAATAAAAAGAGACTTATGAAACGGTGTATTTTTAAAAAAGAGACGAATGCAGATAAGGCATTGGTGATTTTATTCTGCCTGTCCATTATCATTTATGTGGCCGGCGAAATAGCATACCAATTCGGACAAGCTTTGGCTGCTGGGTAAGCGCATTGAATGCTATTCTCAAGAGTAATTGAATTCTTTGGCTTCATGTTCTTCAACCGAATTAATTATTAAAACAGAACAGTAATGGAAAGACAATTATTTAATCCCATTGTATTATCGTTAATTATTGCAGCGGACTGTTTGGCAATTTATGACTTGCTGCGTTATGAAAAAAAGCGTAGTATACAATATAAGGTAGTTATGGTATGCCTTATTCTTCTTCTACCATTATTAGGGGTATCGATATATTATGCAATAAAGAATCGTCACTTAAGACGAAAATGCTCCGTTTAGTTTTTACAAAACATTGTTTTGCAAGTTGCTCTTTTACAAACCAAAGAAATAAAACATCAATTTAGGACATGAAAAAAACAATTTGGAAAACAGCCTTAATCACCCTTGGTATATGGGTGTTGTACGATATCATCCGGAACTTGTCCGAGAGCATCGACGCATTTAAAGCCGGCATGGATTTTTGCATGAATATGTTATAATCGGTATATGATAACCGGTAAAGACGTATGAATATTTAATAACAAGAAGCGGTGTCATAAGAAGAAAAACGGCAGCGTTGCGTTGCTTGGAGAATGAGGGTGGAGCTTGATGTGTTAATTTGTTCTTTAACATCTACTCATCGCCTTTAATTTTTCTTATTCTTATAGAATTTAAGAGGATATGCCAAAAGGTAATACCTTGGTATATCCTCTTTTTGCTTTATCGATATCGGTTGTGAGGAGCCTCTGCTTTGTTAACGTAAAAATAACATGATGATAACATAGCTTCAGTTGTTCGTAGTATACTTTTGTCGCAAGAATTTAAAGACAGAAGCTATGTTGTTATCGAACGAGTTTATTGAGAATAGTATTGAGACGTATATCTATAAGCATACGACAACGTCTCAAAAAATTTACTGGGTCGTATTGGCGGCTGTGACGGTGGCGTTGGTTTCTCTGCCGTTTATTTATGTGGATATATCGGTACAGGGACTGGGTATCATCCGGCCTGTTGCGGAGAAAACGGAGATCAAGTCGCCTGTAACGGAATTAGTCGATTCGGTCTACGTCCGTGAGGGCGAACAAGTGAAAAAGGGCGACATTCTTTTGCGATTCCGCACAAACAGTTCGGATTATAAGATTGCATATCAATCGAACCGCCTGAACGATTATGCCGAACAACTAAGCGATCTGACCTATTTGGCAAGAGGAGTGTCTCCTTCTTCTTTTCAATCCCCTGTATGCAAACAGGAATACCATTATTATATCAAACGAAAGAAAGAATTAGAGACCTCGTTGGATCAGGCGGAAAAAGAATATCTCCGCAATAAAGCTTTGTTTGAAAAGAAAGTCATTGCCGAAGAAGAATACGATACGTATTACTATCGCTACAAAAGTCAACAGAACGAGTTGGCCTCGCTCATAGAAAATCAAATGAGTACATGGCAAGCAAATTTAAACGCACTCCGCAACTCGCATAACGAAATGTATACTTCTCTAAAGCAAGAAATCAAAGATAAAGATATGTATTTTGTTAAAAGTCCGGTCAGCGGAACATTAGATCAGTTCTCCGCTATCTATCGCGGCAGCAGCATACGGGCCGGAGAATCCCTTGCCGTGATAAGTCCGGACTCTACGCTGTATTTCGAAGTGTATGTGACACCAAGAAATATCGGTTACTTGAGTTTAGGTATGCCGGTAATTGTACAAATCGAATCATTCAATTATAACGAATGGGGCACGGTCAGTGGAACGGTTCGCGAGATATCATCCGACTTTATGACCGATAGCGGAGGAAATTCGTACTATAAGGTAAAGTGCGGGATGGACAGAGACTACCTGCAGCTGAAGAACGGGCGAACCGGTAAATTAAAGAAAGGAATGACCGTCAGTGCTCATTTTATGATTACCCGTCGCTCCCTGTTCGATCTGCTTTACCAAAAGATGGATGATTGGGTCAATCCTGCCCAGTATAAACAAGTATCTAACAATTAAACATAAAAACAGATGAAAAGAGGTATCAAAGTTAAACAGCATGATATAACGGATTGTGGTGCGGCTTGCCTGGCATCTATTTGTGCCTACCATGGATTACGTTTTCCCGTTTCCCGTATCCGACAGTATGCTTTCACAGATAAAAAGGGAACAAATGTGCTTGGAATCACTCAAGCGGCGCATAAGCTCGGCTTATCGGCGAAAGGGGTTCGTGCGCTACCGGAGGCCTTGGATATTGTGCCTAAACCGGCAATTGCCCATGTCATTGTCAAAGAACAGTTACAACATTATGTCGTAGTGTATAAAGTAACGAAAACACATGTCACCTATATGGATCCCGGAGATGGGTGCATGCATCAAAAAACGCGTGAGGAGTTCAATAAAGAGTGGACAAAGGTTTTGGTTATTATGGAACCCGAAGAGTCTTTCCGGCGCGGAAACGAAAAGAAAAGCATCGTTTCTCAATTCATGGCTTTGCTTATGCCACATAAAAGCGTCATGCTTCAAGCTCTTTTCGGTGCTCTTGTGTACAGTATCTTAGGACTCTCTACGGCAGTCTACGTCGGTAAGATTACAGATTATGTTTTAGTAGATAAGAACTTGAACCTGCTGCATCTGATGGGAGTTGTCATGATTGCCATCCTTTTATTGAGAACGTTTATCGGTGCGATGAAGAGTATTCTGGCCTTAAAGACCGGCCAGCGTATCGATGCCGCATTGATTCTCGGATATTATAAACATCTGTTGACTCTCCCTCAGCAATTTTTCGATACGATGCGCGTAGGAGAAATCATCTCGCGAGTGAACGATGCTGTTAAGATTCGTACTTTTATCAACAATGTTTCGCTCGATTTGGCCGTGAACGTAATGATCTTGTTCTTCACTTCTTGTCTGATGTTTGTGTATTCATGGAAGCTTGCGGTAGTTACCCTCTTGTCTGCTCCTTTGTTTCTGCTTGTGTTCTGGGGATTCAACCGGCTGAATCGTAAATATCAACGCCGCATCATGGAAAGTGCGGCTGACCTTGAGTCGCAGTTGGTCGAATCCATTAACTCCATTTCGACCATCAAACGCTTCGGGATAGAAGAGTATGCCAACCTGAAGACAGAAATGCGTTTTGTTCATTTGTTGAAAAATACGTTCCGTAGCATCTATGGTGCTATTATGGCACAGGGAGGTATCCAATTTATTTCTACGGGAGTGACGATTGCCGTATTGTGGACAGGCAGCGTGTTGGTAATAGATCAGGAGCTGACTCCGGGTGCCCTGATGCTGTTCTATTCATTAGTTGGATATGTCTTGTCTCCGATCTCTTCGCTGATCACGTCGAACCAAACCATACAGGATGCGTTGATTGCGGCAGACCGCCTGTTTCAGATTATGGACTTAGAGAGAGAAAGCGACAACAGTCAGAAAATCGTACTGACACCGGAGATGATCGGTCATATTTCGTTCGAGAATGTAGCCTTTCGTTACGGTTCTCGAAAGAAGGTTTTTGAGTCATTACATTTAACAATTGAAAAAGGAAAAACAACCGCCGTTATCGGTGAGAGCGGATCCGGTAAAACAACGCTGATTTCACTCATGCAGCATATCTATCCGATACAAGAAGGACAGATACGTATCGGAGAGTTCGATATTGCACAAGTAACAAACGAGAGTTTGCGCAGCATGGTTGGCACTGTTCCTCAGCAAATCGAATTATTTGCCGGAAGTATTGCTGAAAATATCGCGCTCGGAGATTTATATCCGGATATGCAACGAATCATCACCTTAGCCGAGCAATTAGGCTTAAAAGAGTTTATTGAAAAGTTACCCCAGAATTATATGACGTATATCGGTGAGCATGGAGCGTCACTTTCCGGGGGAGAACGGCAACGTCTCGCCATTGCACGCGCGTTATACAAAGAGCCGGAAATCTTAATATTTGATGAAGCTACTTCTTCGCTTGATTCGGTTTCGGAGAGGTTTGTAAAACAGACCCTAAAAAGCCTGGCGGAACGAGGAAAGACGATTATTGTGATTGCCCATCGGCTGAGTACCGTTAGAGATGCCGACGCGATCGTTGTGTTGGATGATGGAAAAGTGGTTCAGCATGGCACCCATGAAGAACTGATACAGGAAGACGGCACCTATCGTAAATTATGGAACGAACAATATAATCTGATATGAGAAACCATCTCTTTTCTATCTTGCTTCTGCTATCAGGCAACTTGCTGTATGGCCAAGCCCCGTACACATTAGGAGAATGCATACAACAAGCCCTGCATGCCAATGTGGATATCAAACGCCAACAAGTACAGTTGGACAAGCAGGCCATTCGGGTCGAGACGGAAAAGTACAGCCGGTTGCCGGACGTGAATTTGAACGGTACACAGCAATTTGATTTCGGGCGTTCGCTGAACCGTGATAATACGTATACGGATGTCAACTCACAGACAAGTTCATTTTCTTTGACCACAGAAGTGGGGCTGTTCTCCGGATTTAGAACAAAGCATTCGATCACACGGCAAAAGTTAGAATTAAAAATAAATCGAGAATTATTAGAGAAAGTACGGAATGATATTACGTTGCAAGTTACCATGTGCTATTATCAGATTTTGCTCGATAAGGAGATTGTAGCGATAGCCGATGAACAGATCGCATTGACGCGTGAACAGGAAGAAATGACGCGGGTATTGGCTACACATGGTAAAGTAGCGGAATCGCAAGTATTGACGGTCAAGGCACAGTTGGCAAATGACGAATTGGCTTCGGTCAAAGCAGCGAATACACTTCGCCTCTCCATGATCAATTTGCTTCAGTTGCTCGAGCTGCGAGATACCGCCGGTTTCGATATTATGCCTGTTGCGCTCGATACACTCATGCCTTTGGCCGTATCTCCGGATGAAATCTTTGCCGTATCGGAACAGATTATGCCTGAGATTAAAAGCGCTCGTACAGCTGTTGAGAGCAGCCGAAGCGCTATTCGCATAGCCAAAGCCGGCTATTATCCCTCCTTAGCATTGGCTGCAAAAATAAGTAGCGGATATTATCACAATCATGAAAATAATCCGCCATTAAGTACACAGTTTAAAAACAATATGCAACAAACGGTATACCTCACGCTCCGTATTCCGCTATTTAACCGAATGGCTACCAGGAATGCCGTACGCACAGCGCAAAAAGAGCAGGAAGATAGTCGTCTTGCCGCAGACAACGCGTTGAAAACGCTGTATAAGGAAATACAAAAGACGTGGTACGATGCGCTCTCCGCACACGAGCGCTACGAGTCGACGCGCCACTCCGTCGTGGCGAACAGTGAGGCTTTACGCTATGCAAAAGAAAAATATCAAGCGGGAAAGAGTACCGTATACGAATATAACGAAGCAAAAATGAAACTGGCGAATAGCCGCTCCGAACAGGCACAGGCCAGATATGAATTTGCCTTGCGGAAAAAGATATTGGATTTTTATGCCGGCCAAGCCATCAGATAGAAACAATGAAAAAAAGAATGATTATGCAATTATTTGAAACCATCGACAGAGCCAGACGCATGCACGGCCTGATACAGCGCGAAGCAACGGGAGACCCACAGCAATTCGCCGAACGCCTGCATCTTTGTCGCCGACAGTTTTTCAATGTGTTGGACGAACTGAGGGATTTAGGTGCAGAGATACGATATGACAGAATACGGTGTACGTATTTTTATGCTAATGACTTTGATCTGCAGATCGTAATCAAATGCTGTCCCCTTGACGAAAAAGAGCAGAAGCGGATTGCCGGAGGATTTTTTATCAAAAAAATACCGAATGCAATTTTATTGCACCGAAGCGATGTATTTTTGTGTTGTGATTAAACGAATGGTGCACAATTCGGGAGATTACAGAAGTATTTTTACAGTATTATTCATTTAAAATTTAACAAACATGAAAAATTTTAATTTGGCTACTTACGGAGTAGCAGAGCTTAATGCTCAAGAGATGGAAGAAGTGAGTGGAGGATGTCTCTTTGCTGTTATAGTCGGTGTCGTGATACTCGCTGCCGCCGCAATAGATTATCTTCAGGATGGTAAATTGGATGGACATATTAATATTTGATCATTAAATGTTGGCAATTTGAAGGTGTATTTATAGTCATGCGACTATGACTTAAATATGCCTTCATTTAAACGATTCTACGATGTTGAAGGTGTCTTATGTTGTGTGTTGTTTTTTTGTTATTCCGACCTTGCTGTACGGTCAAGCTCGTTCGGTCATTACGGGAAGCGTCGTAGATGAGCATAACCGGCCGTTGCCAAACGTGAATCTTTTCTTCAAACAGGCAAAAAGAGGAACCGTCACGAACTCCGACGGGCAATTCCAGCTCCGGTTGCCCGAAACAGGCGATACGCTGACCGCATCGTGTATCGGGTACGAAACGCAGGCCATACCCATAGCGCAGAACAGGTTTACTTTGTCCATTCGATTAGTTCCCGCCGATGTACCACTGAACGAAGTCATCGTTACGAATCTTTCGGCTCGCGAGCTGTTGCAAAAAGCGATCGAGAAAATCCCGCAAAACTATCCGCAAACCGAATTTCTGACAAACATATTTTATCGTGCCAAGATAAATGACCCGGCAACCGACTCGCTGTTGTATGCCGAAGAAGCAGCCATAGAGCAGATCAAATCGTACCGGCGAAAGGCGAAGGATCGGACGTTCTTAGTTCGAAATCGCAATTTCAATTTCGACAAAGGACGCCGACGTATCAGCGGTATGGGACTTTTCGACTATGTGAAAGTATTGAACGATCAGCGGGAAGTTAGTCGTAAAAATCAGTTAACTTACGGACCTTTCAGCAGTTATGATAACCGGAGCGTGTATGTAGTAGAACTGAATAAAGATGCGAAAAATAGAAGGAGCACTGTCGGGCGGTTTTATATCGATACGGACGACTTGGCCTTTGTACGTGTAGAGTTAAGCGATGGCCAAAAGCGACATATTACGCAATATAAGAAGATGGACAGCCTTTATTTTCTAACATCCACTTATGTGTATAATATGGATCGGGGAGCGGAAGGCGATATGAAAGTCTCGGCCGAATGGGTGCTGACAGAAATGAATCGGACATTCCGCCCTGAAGATATTCAAGGAGTTTTTATTCGTGATGAAGAGAGTGAGATTCTTCATTCGACTCCTCTCGCCGAAGAGGATACGGTTTTCTGGAAGACTCATAATCAAACCTTGCCCGACCGATCTATGCAGTATAAAATGGCCGGATATGCTTCCCGACAACTCGTATCCGGTGACGCTTCCACATCGAAGGCCGGAGAAACGGTATATAAAAGGCTCTATAGCCCAAATCTGACGCTGTCCGTATCGACTCAGTTTCCCAACGATATGCATCTATTGGCACGGAATGCTACATCGATTAATCAATTTACCAATTATACATTCCAACATAGAACAGGCAATCTGTATGTGGGGCTAGCCCTCTCTGCCGCACTTCATTATTCCATCATCGCCCCATGGGAAGAGATTGCTGTCGAGCAGCAGCTTCTTTCTGGCAAAGAACTAAAGATGCGCTACCATCCTTTTGCATTTAATTCGTTCGGCCGTTCATACCATTACGGTGTTCCTGTTTCGCAGATGGATCGTTTGAAGACAGAGGATTATACGGATTTTATGCGTTTGCATACTGTGCGTAGCGAATACCGGTATGTTAAAGCGCGAATGCAGGAAGAGGAAATCGTACGTGTCGATACGCGCAATCGGAACAATCTACTCGATTACCTCCGATACTATTCTCTCGATCTGCTTTATAATCGGATGTATTCCGTTTCGTGGACACCGCTCAAAGATATCGTAGTCGAAAAGCACAATGAATCCGAAACTCCTTTGATTGTCGATGTAAATAAAAGTTGGGTGAAGTACCTGTTTGAACCGGAGATTCCATTCTCCGCACACATTACCCGCTCGGCACTGTCAGATGAAGCACAGCGTTATTTGCGGCGATCGTCCTATCTTTCATGGCTTAACTTGTGCTCGTTACCACTCTTCGGAGTCAGTAGAATCCCGCTCGGCAGACATTGGCAAGGCTCGTTCAGTTTGGGTTATCTCCGCACTCCTTTCGGCGAACAGATGGAGCAGAATATATGGTTATCATACAAGCGCCAATTGCACGGCGTATTCGTACGACAGTATGTAAATCATGAGAAAACGGGTTGGGGGCTGGGCTATAAACTATACGACGTCTCATTGAACCGACACCTGCATCTCACATCCAACATCGATTACTGGTTGCAACCTGCTAACCTGAGATTTTATGACCGGACGTTCAGAAGCGGTTTTCGTATAGGGCAGGAACTTGAATATCGGCTGTTGTATAATCGCTATACAAAGCAGAATCGTCTGTCGATCTTTTTGGGCTATGATTATAAAACAAAAGGCTACGTCCCCGACAATCTGCGCACCGAGGCTTCTTTCAGACTTAATGCCGGTTGTAAGATCAACTTCTGATGTGGGGGTATGTTATAAGGGCTTTTTAGAACCAGCCTTATATAAACCCAGATTCCGCAATAGAAGAAATAAGCATGAGTTTAATTCAGGCCTTCAGCCCTGCGAACAAGGTACGGATGTCGATACCCCACCCTTGCGGGATGGGGCTGAAATAATCCGGGCTTTCAGCCCTTGTATGCTCTTCGGGTGTTGAGTTGTTGAAATGTTTATTTGTTGAGTTGAATGTTAAACAACAAACACCTAAACATCCGAAGGACTGAACGCTGATCGCTGAAAGAGCCCTGAAAGGGCGAGATAATTCAGCCCAATGCGAAGCGTTGGGGAAAAAGACATCGTATTTCGTCGGAGGGCTGTAAGCCTGACGTAACCATTGTCGTACATTCGTTCGTCCATTATTAATGGTAAACGCAGAACCGTGTATCGCGTAATTTGGGTTCAATCCGGTTTTACTTGCATACGGACGCGCGTAAACTTCCATACGTATCAAAATAAATTTCCGTACGTACGGAAATTTATTTTCTCCCGTATGTAAATTTTCTTGCATACGGACGCAGATGTTTTCGTGTCTTTCTCGCGCTTTTTTTTCACCTCTCGCCGGAAGGCGCGGTATGCATACGGGAGGAGAGGTATACACACAAAAAAAAGAGAGCACTCTCTTGTTCAGAAAATGCTCCCTTTCAAAAA
>NZ_JAUMYS010000056.1 GCF_030528505.1 Tannerella sp. | reverse complement strand
CATCTTTCGCCGAAGATATTTGATGCCTAACCAGATCCCGGACAGCGACACATACGCACCGCCAAGGCACAACGTCCAAATAGCGATTGTCCACAAGACCGGACGTTCCACCAACCAATGAATATTCAGGTAGTGCAACCCGCTGAACACCCACTTTTTGGCCTTACGAGCACGATTCAGATAACGAAACTCGCCCGTAGCCGGATCGACATAATAGAGGCTGCGGTCTGCATTATCGACCTCTACCTTATACGCAGGCAAAGGCAACCGGCCGCTGCGCGAGAGATAATACTCTTCATACGTGTCGATAAGTGAAACCGTAAGCGTCGCCTCTTCTCCGTGAATATGACGTACGGCTTGTATAATCTGCTTATCGGTCAGGTGCAGCTCTTTCACGCCGGCGCCCGAAGCATCGATGCTGACCGTACGATCGGCCGTTTGCACGTCATAGACGGGTACATCACGGAAATGCGACCATTCCACTGTTTTCAGTTCGGAATAAGCCTCTGCCAGAAGGCGATAATCGAGGGCATAACGTTCGACCGGAAGCGGACGCCCCCGAAACTTCGCGTCGCTGATGCGATAGTCGCCATGCGTCTTGATGACCCACTGCGGAATGCGCTGCAAAGCCATCGCGCCGCTGAAAGCGAACGTAACGAGAAAAACGCCAAAAATCAGTCCGCTGATATGATGCCACTTATACCAGTGTTTCTTATACGGGCTGCCGAATTTTCCGCGCGACTTGTAACGCTTATATAAAATGTATATCCCTGCATACAACCCCGACAGGGCGGCAATCAGGGCAATAATCCCGCCGATGGTGAGCGACCAGACCCACGCGTCGGTATGTTGGCGCAGCACAGGCAGGTAGAACTTGTGCGGAATGGCTCCGAGAAACGCCCAGAACCGCTGGCGGGCAGTCGTGAACTGCAACACTTCTCCGGTGCGGGAAGCGATATACAGCTCATGCTTTTCGGCATCGTCGTAATAAAATTTGCAGATCGGCATCTCGCTCAGGTAGCGCGAGTACATGATCCAGATGTCGCGTTTATGCAACGTATCGACACGCACAGGCTCGGCGTCGACCCACCGGCGCGCGACGGCGTCGATCGTCTGACGCGTAACAGGCTTGACCGTCTCCAACGTATCGGCGCAACGCACATAAGCGCTGTCTTCCGTCTCGATGGCAAAGAGCGTCTGCCCCTGGAACTGACGCACACTGACCGCCTCGACATTCGAGACAGGCTCGGGCAGCCCCGCCAATACCTCCTCCATATCGGGCAATGAAGAAGGCAACGGCTCCATCCGTTCGCGCAACTGTTGCCCGGTTACGTTCGGGAACGGGTGGTAAATCAATACCAGCCCCGACACAAACCACATAAAAAAGAATACGCAGACGATCGTCCCGAATATCCGGTGAACAGAAAAGAAAAACGCTTTTACCTTCTTCATTTCAATACAGTTTTATTAAGTAGCAAAGTAGTTAGAGCAGCGTGTAAAGAACAATGCCTACGCTACGTTGCTTCTTTGCTACATGACTACCTGTTACATGGAATACTACACTTATTTATCTTTCAATGCCACGATACGACCGAACAGATACCCTTTGGCAATCGTCAAGCCTTTCGTTACCTTACCCGTTTTGATGTCGTAGATATAAACACAGGGCTGCTCGTTTTTCGGATTCACGCCGATATACGCCTTGTCGCCCAACACAATCGAACGCTGCGAGAACGTACCGCTGCTGTAAGGCAATACTTTGCCATCGTGCTTGATCTCTTCCACTTTATCGGTCTTCAAATCGAGGACGGCGTAGTAGCAGTTATAGTCATCTCCCCAGTTTTCTACTCCTGTATGTTCGGGATCCTGAATGTAAAGCAGCGCCTTTTCATTGCCCAAATAATCGACGGTTACGATTTTTCCTTTCGGATAGTTATATCCTTTATAGCTCTTGTCGAAGTCGGTCGCTCCTTTCTTAATGCGCAAGAGGGTACCGTATTGTTGAGTTCCACTCTTTGCGCCTTTCAACAGATTATTGCAAGCCAGGTAGTAATCTCCTTCGGGCGTAAAGAAACTCTTGTTCTGCAAAAGCTCGCCGTAAGCCGTTCCGGCCATAAACTCGGCACGGTCTTCCATCACGGTCTTCTCTACCGACATATCGGCCGGATTAATAAAAGCCATGTAGAAACGTACCTTATCGTTGTTATCCAGATACGAATACAGGATTTTCCCGTCGCTTTTTCTGAAGCTGGCAATCCCCGAAGTGCTGAATTTACCCGGTTTACCGTCTTTTCCCGGGAATTTCGGCAAATCCAGTTCGCCTTCGGCTACAATCTTCATCTGGTCCGTATTTACCTTGATCCAGATCACTTTATCGGCTTTTCCGTTAGCAGCCATCAACACCAGCGTATGGTCATCGACCCACGCATGCGTATAACGGCGATCTTTCAGCGTATTCTTCTGAAACGGAAACTCCGCAATGATCTTTACTTCATTCCCTACAATCTGATATTTTCCGAAACGGTCTTTTTCTTTGGGAACCTGATAGTAATAAGCGCCTTTGATAATGGCTTCCTGATACAGTTTAGCCGTTACATCAGCTCCGGTATTCACAAAATTAATCTGCTCCTTGGCGTCGAGCGATTTCGTGTTTTGCACCAATAACGTTCCGGGAGAGCCCATACCGGCATTCTCGCCGATCGATACCCAAATATCGAAATGCGATTCCAACAGCGGATCGGGTTCGGGTTTAGGCGCAGGTTTGTCATCCTCACACGCCGTAAAAGCCACGCTTGTCAATGCCGCGAACAGCATCCATACATAAAATCGAATTGTTTTCATTCTCTTTTGTTCAATGTAAAATTATAATTATGAGTTGATAAATATTCTGAATTTGCAAAAGAACGACCGGCCGGGCTTCTGCAACTTAAAGTTATCGTAAGCCAAACGATCGAACAGGTTGTTACAAGTAACAGACACGTTGTATTTGTCGTTATCGAACGACATCGAAAGCGACACGTTGTGCAAATATTGAGACGGGATACGCGACTTGCTCGCGAGACTGCCGTACCCTTCCCACGTCAGGAAAAACCAATGCACATACTCGAAGTGATAGCCTGCGCGCAGGATGCTCTTTTTCAACAGAAAGTCGCGCTTCTTCACGTTCACCTCCGCGTTGCCGAACAGCCACGGCCGATTCGGCACACGGTTTTTGTACGTAATCATGTCCTTGCCGTCCGGGTAATAGCGTGTCATGCTGCGGGCATCTTCGTAGCTGCCGTTGGCAATCACCTGCAACCAGTCGTCATACGTATATCTCACTTCGCTCTCAATGCCTTTAATCGCTACGCTGGCCACATTACCGTATTGGCTCAGTCCTTCGGCCTCGGAAATTACGGGGCGGATATAGTCTTTCACATCGCGGAAAAAACCGTTCACTTCGTAAAACAGATGATGCCCGGGCGCGGGAGTCAGCGTACCGAACAGTCCGATATTGTAATTGTCGCTGCTTTCGGGCTTGAGCTGCAGGTTGGCATAGACGGTCGTGCCGTTGCCCAGCAACTCGCGTGCCAGCGGCAGACGCATGCTGTGTTCGTATGAAGCCTTAAGCGACAGACCTTCGCCGAAACCATAGCGCGTAGCCAGTCCGTAGCCCGTATAGTTTTTCGTCGAAGCGCCCTGCGTCTCGCGCGAGCCGGTAATCCACGGCAAATCCTGCTGGGTGACATTCAAATAATTCGTATAGTTCTTCACAAAGAACGAGTTCTGCCAACGATCGTTCACGAGGCGCTGGTTATACGAAAGCCCCAAAATATGCTTCGTAAAGATATCGTTCGACGGTTCGAAGTCGGTATCGATCTCATCGTATCGTTCATTGCCCGTACGGTTCATCAGGTAGTTCAGATTAAGAGCATGACGCGCGTCGATCCGGTAATCGAACCCGGCGCGTACAGTCGTCAACGGCCGTTTGTTATGGCGGCGTGTACGGTCGCGCCCCGTAATTTCGTTGCGCGACGATTCGATGTAAGTGCCGTCCCAATTGTATTTGCGGAATGCCGTGTCGGTCGTCAGCGCATGGTCCCACGTGTGCGATACGGAGAGGTTAGCTTTGAGGCCGGACAACAGAAAATCGTTCTTCATATAGCGTGCCGAGACGTTCCATGCTTCCGATTGGCGCTCGGCCTTGCCGTATACGATGCTTTGAATCGATCCGGTCTGCAACTGCTTGTGTACGGACGAGAACGATCCCGAAAGGAAAAATTCGTCGGCCCACGGGCGATGCGTAACACCGGCTTCGAGCTGTGTGAGCATCGAGAAATAATCGTCATGGAAGCGCTTGCGGTCGAACGGCCGGAAGCGTCGCTCGGTCTCGTCCCACAACTCGACGCCTTTCATCAGGTAATCGTTCTTGGAATAATTCATCCCGACGACGGGACGGATCACAATACCGCTCTTCGGCATCACATATTGCCCGAACAAATCGGCCTTATGCGTATGAAACGATCCCGCACCGTACGACACGTCAAGGTAGTTTTTTCGCTCCTTACGGGTGATGACGTTAATCGCGCCCCCCAAGGCATCGCCTCCCAGATGCGAAGGCACCACTCCTTTGTATATCTCTACCCGGTCGATGATATTGACCGGCAAATTAGCCAGCGATATGCCGCGCCCTTTGGCACTCATCGGTACTCCGTCGATAAAGTAACGCACGGAGTTACCCGAAAGTCCGTTGACCGACAGCTCGAAATCGGATCCTACCCCACCCTCTTCGCGCACTTTGACGCCCGTCGTGCGGTTGACCAGCGTATTCAGGTTGTGAATCGTATTGGTGAGCGGCTTCACATCAAGCGCATTGGCGGAAAAGACTCCTTCCCTGACCTGTTGGGCCTGTGTCTTGCCGTAAACCTCGACGGCTTTCAGAACGACGGTGTTTTCTTCGAGCGTAAAATCCTGCTTCGTGTTTTTTCGGATGTTCAGTTCCTTCCTCTCGGTTTTATAGCCGACCGAAGATACGACAACGAGATGCTTTCCAGCCGACAGTTCCAAGCTATAATGCCCCTTGTCGTCGGTGAACGCTCCCTGCGAAGTATACTCAATCGCGACAGTCGCCATCGAGACGGGATGCCCCGCCGCATCGGTGACAGTACCGGACAACACATACTTGTTATTCTGCGCCACCGCTTCCGCACCGAACAGACATATATATAATGTAAATAAGAGGATCCTCATTATAAAATCGATAAACAATAACCTAAACAGACCTGCAAAACCGGCATGACCGCTTGCAGGCTTCTTACCTTATAACCGAAATTAAATAATCATTCGATTCCAATCACGCTGTTCTTGCCCCCGAGAACAGATTCGTCCCTTTACGCTTGGCAGGTTTCCTGACTACCCCCCGAAAAGCGACCTTCCCGTCAATGACGACAGTGGCGTAAGTTTGCTTTTCCTCTTCACGGGTTCCACAGTAGCGGGCACTGTTCCGGATTTTGACCGGATTCCCTTTTATGCGAACGGCAGAATGACCGACGCATCACCAAAACGACTGCAAAATTAAGTATTATTTCTATATTTGCACCCTTTTCATACAATATTTGAGTATATGAAGCCCCAACTGTTGATTGGCGCAACCGATTCGGGATGCGGAAAAACGACGTTTACCGCCGGCCTGCTGCGGGCGATAAAGAAACGCGGCCTGAACGTACAACCGTTCAAGTGCGGCCCCGATTATATCGATCCGCATTATCATAAATTGGCGGCAGGCTGCGAGTCCGTGAATCTCGACAGCTGGCTGTCGTCGGCCGCGCATGTGCAATATCTGTACGAACGTTATGCAGTACCGGCCGAAGTCTGCGTGACCGAAGGGGTCATGGGACTGTTCGACGGATACGCGAAGATGCGCGGAAGCAGCGCCGAGATCGCCCGGTTGCTCAATATACCCGTCGTACTGATTATCAATGCCCGCTCCGTAGCCTATTCCGTGGCGCCTGTCATCTACGGATTCAAGCACTTCAATCCGGACGTGCGTATTGCCGGAGTCGTATTTAACCGCACGGCATCAGCCACGCATGCCTCGTATCTGAAAGAAGCCTGCGCGGACGTCGGAGTCGAATGTTTTGGCTGCCTGCCGAGAATCAATGACCTCGAAATACCGTCACGCCATTTGGGACTTACGACAGACGCCTCCTTCCAGTTCGAACAACTGATTGAAAAAATCGCGGAGGCCATCGAGGCGAATATCGATATCGACCGTCTGCTCGCAGTCTGCCGACAAGCGGTATTGCCCGGAGTCACGGTCCATCCACCGGCACGACTGCCGGACAGAGGGCTCTCTATCGCCGTGGCACGCGACGAAGCCTTCTCCTTTACCTACAAAGAGAATATCGCACGCCTCGAACAAATAGGCGAAGTCATGTATTTCAGCCCGATCAAAGACTCGACACTCCCAGCGGCCGACTTCGTTTACCTTCCCGGCGGATACCCCGAGTTCTACCTGAACGAACTGAGTACCAACCGTCCGATGCTGGAAGACATCCGTTCGTACGTTGAAAATGGCGGAAAGCTATTGGCCGAATGCGGCGGCATGATGTACCTGTGCCGCTCGGTCACAGGCATGGACGGGGAAAGCTATCCGTTAGCAGGCGTGCTTGCACAGGAGGCGACCATGAACGGCATGCGTCTGCGTCTCGGCTATCGTCGTTTCGCGCTGAACGGCACGGAATGGAAAGGGCACGAGTTTCATTACTCGTCTGTCGTAAGCAAAAACAGTTCTCCGGCCTCTGTCGCGCAACAGTACAATGTCAGGGATGAGGAGGTCGAGACGCCCGTTTACCGTTACAAAAACGTGATCGCGAGTTACACCCATTTATATTGGGGCGAAAACGATGTGATGAATTTGTGGGAAGCATAACGACCCTTAGCGCGTGCCGAGATAGAGAAAGAACATACCGAGCAACACCAGCAGGAGATCGACGGCCTTACTTCTGAGATTTTTCTCGTGGAGCAACAGGGCGCCGGCGGCGAAAGTGACAAGTACGCTACTCCTCCGGATCATCGAAACGATCGAGATCATTGAGTCGGGAAAACTTAACGCGTAGAAATAGATCCAGTCAGCCATCGCCAGAAAGACGGAAATCAGCAAAATGCCCCATCTCCATTCGAACGGTGTAGTACGTTTACGGTGCGGATACCAGAGAAACAGCAAGATGGGAGTCATCAGCGCGAACTGATACACATTGAACCAGACCTGAACCGTCATGACATCGAGCGAGCGCATCAGGTACTTGTCGTACAAACCGCTCATCGAACCGGCAACGACCGAAAGCACCGCGTAAAGAATCCATTTGTTATGCGTAAACCGTATGCCTTCCTTTCGACCCGACGACGACAACATATAAAAAGACAGGATGGCCAGCAGCACCCCGATCCATTGGTAGAGATTCAGTCTTTCGCCGAAAATGATCAATGCGCCCAGCAGCGTCAGTACGGGCTGTGTGGCCTTAACAGGGCCGGTGATGGTCAGCGGCAGATGCTTGACCGAAAAATATCCGGCCATCCACGAAGTAAGGACGATGACCGATTTCAGGAACACGAGCCCATGCGTTTGCCACGAGACACGAGGCACGTGAAACATCGTCCCGTCGAGCATGTCCGACCCGTAAGAGACAAGCACGAAAGGCAAAAAAAGCAGGCTGGAAATCATCGTATTCAGAAACAGCACCGGGATCACGGCGTTCCGAGTGACGGCCATTTTCTTGCTTACATCGTAACACCCCAACAGGAATGCCGAAAGAAATGCCAAAGCGACCCACATCGTCAACCCACCGTTATGCGTGAATAAAAAGATCGTCCGGATAATCGATGCCGGTCAGCGCAAGTCCTTCGGGCGGTGCGGACGTACCGGCCTGACAACGGTCTTTCGCTTCGATCAGCCGGCGAAAATCATCGACACTGCGCTTACCGCGCCCTACCTCGAACATCGTACCGACAATCGCGCGCACCATATTCCGCAAAAAACGATCGGCCTGAATCGTAAACACCCATCGCGCTCCATCCTTCTCCCATCGGGCTTCGTCGATCCGACAGTTATTCGTCTTCACATCGGTATGCAACTTGCTGAAACTCGTAAAGTCCGTATAGTCGTACAACGTTTTGGCAGCCTCGTTCATCGCCGCGAAGTCCATACTGCGCAACGACATGCGACAAACCCACTCGTAATCAAAAGGGTCTTTTTTTTCGGACACAATATACTGATATCGGCGCGATACGGCTTCGAACCGCGCATGCGCATCGGCACGCACCGGGACAATCCGCTCTATTGCAATATCTTTAGGAAGCATGCGGTTCAGCTTACCCGCAAGTCGTTCCGTATCGTCCAAGGCCGTCGGCACATCAAAATGCGCCGCCATACGACGCGCATGCACGCCGGCATCGGTGCGTCCGGCACCCGTCAGCGGCACAGGATGACGAAGCACCGTCTCGAAGACCTCCTCCACGCACTGCTGCACGCTCACTCCGTTCGGTTGACGCTGCCAACCGCAATAATTCGTTCCCTTATATGCCAACCAGATAAAATATCGATTCATACGTTTTCTGTCTTCCGTCACGGGCGGCAAAGGTACGAAAACCCTTTCCGTCTGCCATCATAAAAGGGAGTATAATAATAGGTATACGATATCAATCGGAATCAATACGATCCATATCGGGAAAAGTTCTATAAAGTTGTTCGTAATGGAATGGAATGTAATAAACTTTATATCCCTATTCTTTTTGCTATTTGTTCAATATGTTATATTGTATGAGATTGTTTGTAACCCTTTATCGAATAGAAGACTTTCCACCAATTCAAGTTGATATTTTTTGGTTATGTTCTCAAATATTTTGACTCCTCCACCCAATATTATAGGATTGAGCTTTATCTTTAAGACATCTATTTCTTCATTTTCGAGGAGCCATCCCGCCAGTGTTCCCCCTCCACAAAGATAAATATCTGTTTCCGAGTTTGCTTTTATTCGTTGGACTTCCTTCAGGTCTATTTTTTTGACCTCCACCATATCGCTCTGGTTTTCAAATTTCAGAGTATTTGAGAATATATAATGCTTCATGTGCATATAAACGGGAGACGGTTCTCCGGCTTTTGCTCCAAATTTATAACCGAATTCATACGTATTTCGTCCCATTATGACCGTCTTAAAAGACTCAAGCTCCTTTAAATACTTCTCAACCCCTTCGCTTTGGTAGATAAATCCACTCATATCTTCATTCATTCCGGAAATAAATCCATCAATGGAGCTTGCTACATAGTACACTATTTTCGCCATGTTTGTATGTTTAGTTTTTGTTTGCTGTTAACGTAGTTGCAAAGATAAATAAATTAAAATTATAGGAAGTAGTCGGCCAAGCGGTTTGTAACGCTTAGGCCCTAATAATCGTTGAAGCTCAACTGTTGAAAAACTTTTCTTGGTGCTTATGAACAAAAAGATGGCTGTAACCCCATCATGAAACGGCAATTTCGAACCGCACATAACGATATAGTATCGAATAATTTAATGATTATCGTTCTTTTCACAGCGGATTCTCACTGGATATAATCACATCAACGAGACACCCTGTGCCAACTTGCCGGCTTCGGTCACAATATCCGCCCGGTCTTTATTTCACGATAACCCCTGTTTTTTTCGTTTTTCACTTTTCACTTTTTCATAACCATTAAATACTGTTTTTTTCGTATGTTTGTCTCACAATAAAAACAGAGACATTTTACAATCATCTCATGAGACATCCTTCAAAAAACGACTATATGAAACAGGTAGCATACTTATTTATCGGTTTTATAGCCGGTATTTCGACCCTCTGCGCAGCCAAAGACGGAACGGCTGCAACGCTTCAGACGCCGCAGAAAAACTCGCTGACAAGAGACACGATCCATCTGGACGAAGTAATCGTAACCGGTTCGAAGGTTCCCATCTCGCGCGATATGATGCCCATTCCCGTCAGCGTCGTAGGCCGTCAGAGCCTCGAACAAAGCGGGGAGACAACCCTCCTCCCGACGCTTATGCAACAGGTGCCGGGACTGTTCGTCACATCGCGTGGTATGTCAGGCTACGGTGTATCAGCCGGTGCGGCCGGTGCCATCAGTCTGCGCGGTTTCGCCGGAAGCGCGGGACGGGTACTGATACTCATCGACGGTCACCCGCAATACGCTTCGATTTTCGGGCACCCGATTGCCGATGCTTACATTGCTTCAGACGCTGAACGCGTCGAAGTTTCGCGCGGTCCGGCATCGGTACTATACGGGTCGAATGCGATGGGTGGCGCCATCAACATCATCACGCGCAAAACAACCGGCGAGGGGAATCACCTGCGGGCACGGCTCTCGGGCGGATCGTACGGCACACAGCGTTACATGCTCAACAACAGCTACCGGAAAGGACGCTTCGGAGGATTTGTCGGCGGAAACTACGAACGCTCGGACGGGCACCGAAAGAATTCCTTCTACGAGTCATTGAGCGGCTTTGCCAAAGCAGGCTATGCCCTAAACGACGAATGGCAACTGACGGCCAACGTGAACCTCGTCCGCTTCAAGGCCGATAATCCGGGAACGATCAGCCGCCCCATGCTTGACGGAACGGTCGATATCGTGCGCGGAATGTCCGGTCTCTCGCTCGAAAACCAATATGCAAAGACGCGGGGCGCCGTCAATTTCTATTATAACTGGGGGAATCATACGATCAACGACGGCTATTTCGAAGGCGGGACACCCCAACCTTACCTCTTCCACTCGACCGACTACATGGGGGGAGTCAATCTTTATCAGGCCGTCCATCCATTCGAAGGAAACACGGTGACCGGAGGCTTTGACGTCAAACTCTACGGAGGCAACGCCTACCGCAACCCCCAAACGGAAGTCTATGCCGATCATAAAAAGCTCTACGAACTTGCGGGCTATGTCTTTGTTCAGCAGCAAATCCGTCGTTGGATGCTGCATGCAGGGCTTCGTCTCGAACACCACAAACTCTACGGCAACGAATGGATACCACAAGCGGGTGTCTCATTCAGAGCCGCCCCGCAAACGCACTTGAAACTCTCCGTTTCAAAAGGATTTCGGTCACCGAACATCCGCGAGCTGTACATGTTCGTACCGGCCAATGAAAAGCTGCTGCCCGAACATAGTCTGAGCTATGATTTTACGGTCTCGCAACGACTTTTGGACAATCGTCTGTCGATGGAAATGAACTTCTTTTGGACAAAGGGCGACAACATCGTGCAAGTCGTCCGTGTAGAGGGACGACCGCAAAACCAAAACGCCGGCGAGTTCATCCACAAAGGCATCGAATTCGGGTTTCACTGGCACATCCTGCACAATCTCCGCCTGAACGGCAATTACAGCTACCTGCACATGGACAAACCCATCACCGGAGTGCCCCGCAACAAACTGTACACCGCCCTGACATACGCCCCCGGCCGATTCACGTTCAACGCCGGCGTGCAAACGATCGAAAAGCTTTACCTCTCGACCGGCGAAAAGGCGCGGACAAGCGACTATACGCTCGTCGACGCACGCGCGGCCTATCGTCCGCTGAAATGGGCGGAAGTCTTCGTAAAAGGAGACAACCTCCTCTCCCGAAGCTACGAAACGATGCTCGGCTTCCCCATGCCCGGCGTCACGTGGATGGCAGGTGTCATACTCGACTTATAAAGAACGGAATATACATTCAATCAATGCAAAAGGGTATGCCGAAACATTGCGTTTGGGCATACCCTTTTACGTATGCGTAAGAATAAGTAAAATTTGAACCCAGATTCCTCAATAGAAGAAATAAGCATGAATTTAATTCAGGCCTTCAGCCCTCCGAACAAGGCCCGAATGTCAATATACCCCACCCTTGCGGGATGGGGCTGAAATAATTCGGGCTTTCAGCCCTTATAAACCCCGCAGAGGCGGTAAGTTCTTAAATTGTTGATTTGTTTGCTCCGCTGATTACTGAAAGAGCCCTGAAAGGGCGTAATAATTCAGCCCAATGCGAAGCGTTGGGGAAAAAGGCATCGCATCCCGGCGGAGGGCTGTAAGCCTGACGTAATCATTGTCGTATATTCGTACGTCCATGATTAATGGTAAATACCGAACAGTGTATCGCGTAATTTGGGTTGAAGGCAGTTAATAAGCACGTATTAGATGACCTAATAAACACGTATTAGGATACCTAATAAGTACGTATTAGACGATCTGCTAAATAAGTTCCTGTAGATAGATCGGAATTTAAGTCTTATCCACATTACGTCTACGTTCAATTGAACATCTTATCCTTCTCATCTGTTACAAACAGTGTATAGCGCTGCTTTTTTTCAATCCGATATGAGGGTATAAAAAACGCATAAGATAAAAAATGTTTATTTTGAACAATAATTCTATTCGATGCAGCGTTTTTACATAAAGTTGCATCATGCAGATAAAAGCATAAAAAAATGAAGGCATTGTTATTATCTTTTTTCGCTGTTATTTTGTGTTATGCTCTGTTTTTCGACAGAGAAGAACAGCTGACTCCCGTGGATGAGATAAACTATACAATCCCTACTACGGAAGCCCATGAACATATCCATCTATCAGATTCTACCGTGTATTATGCAAGATGTATCAATCCTCATTTTTAACGGATGATCAACACGCTTTTTTGTGTGACATAAGCATACTTTTTACAGGTTGAATAGATACCACATTTCACTTCAAAAAAACATTCTCCTGCGAAAGCGATAATCTGCAAACAATAAAACAGAAAAAATCTTGCTAAAAGAAAGAATGTGCTTTGTGCACTCCAGGCCTCTTTTTGCATATTTGAGGAAAAACGCTACTTTTGTACAATTTTTTTTCGTCTCAAAACTTATAGATTATGGCTGTTTATTTAGAAGATGTATCCAGAACGTTCGGGGAATACCTGCTGATTCCCGGTCTGACAACCAAACAATGCATTCCCGCGAATGTCTCCCTCAAGACACCGCTGGTGAAGCACCATGCCGGAGAGAAACCGCTTATCGAGTTAAATATCCCGTTTGTTTCGGCTATCATGCAAGCCGTTTCCGGACCCGAATTGGCTATCGAGCTGGCTCGCAACGGCGGACTCTCGTTTATCTTCGGATCACAACCTGTCGAAAGTCAGGCCGAGATGGTTCGCAAAGTCAAGAAATTCAAGGCAGGTTTCGTAGTCAGCGACTCGAATCTGACGCCCGAACATACGCTTTCCGACGTCGTCAAGCTCGTGAAAAGCACCGGACACTCGACGATCGGCATTACGGACGACGGTACATCGAACGGTACGCTGCTCGGGATCGTCACCAGCCGCGACTACCGGATCGAAAAAGACAGCCCGGACATGAAGGTCAAAGAATTTATGACCCCGTTCCCCAAACTGATTGTCGGACAATTAGGCATCACGCTGAGCGAAGCCAACCAAATTTTGTGGGAGCATCGTCTCAATTCACTGCCCATTATCGATAAAGACCGGAAACTGGCCTACTTTGTCTTCCGGAAAGATTATGACAGCCATCGCAATAATCCCGACGAACTCTCGGACGAGACGAAGAAGTTGCTCGTTGGCGCCGGTATCAATACGCGCGACTATAAAGAACGAGTGCCGGCACTCGTCGAGGCAGGCGTCGACGCCCTCTGCATTGACTCATCCGACGGCTATTCCGAATGGCAACAAGAAACGTTGCAATGGATCAAGAGCCGCTACGACATTCCGGTAGGCGCGGGAAATATCGTCGACGAGAAAGGCTTCCGCTACCTCGTCGATGCGGGCGCCGACTTTATCAAGGTAGGCATCGGAGGCGGTTCGATCTGTATTACCCGTGAGCAGAAAGGTATCGGACGCGGACAAGCCACAGCACTGATCGACGTAGCGCAGGCACGCGATAACTACCTCAAAGAAAAGGGCATCTACATCCCGATTTGCAGCGACGGCGGACTGGTACACGACTATCACATGACCCTCGCTTTAGCCATGGGCGCCGATTTCCTGATGATGGGACGCTACTTCGCCCGATTCGACGAATCGCCCACGCAAACCTTACGCATCGGCAACAACTACGTCAAAGAATATTGGGGCGAAGGCTCGAACCGTGCCAAAAACTGGCAACGTTACGACACAGGCGGCGCCGAGACGTTGAAATTTGAAGAAGGCGTTGACAGTTACGTGCCTTATGCCGGCAAGATGAAGGACAATCTTGAGATCACGCTCGGAAAAATCAAGGCTACGATGTGCAGTTGCGGATCCATCACGCTCAAGGAACTTCAGCGCGATGCCCGGATTACGTTAGTCTCGTCGACCAGCATCGTCGAGGGCGGCGCGCACGACGTTATCCTCAAAGAACAAAGCTGAAAACTGTAACTTTTCGCCCACCGTTACGCACACAATGACTCCGTTTCTACAGGTCGATCATCTGACGAAAAGCTTCGGCGATTTGGTACTCTTCGAAGACATCTCGTTCGGTATCGCACAAGGCGAAAAAGTCGGGCTGATCGCTCCCAACGGGTCGGGAAAAACGACGCTGATGCAAATCATTGCTGGAAAAGAAGGGTATGACAGCGGCAGCATCGTGTTCCGAAACGACGGGCAAGTGGCCTGGCTGGAACAGTCGCCACAGTATCCCGCCGAACTGACGGTACTGGAAGCCTGCTTCCATTCGTCCAACCCTACCGTGCAACTCATTGCCGAGTATGAGGCGGCCCTTGCCTCCAATGCCGATGCGGAACGAATGGAAACGCTTATCACCCGCATGGAGCAGGAGAAGGCGTGGGACTACGAGCGGAAAGCCAAACAGATTCTCACTGAACTGAAAATAAAACATTTCGATCAACCGGTCGGCACCCTTTCCGGCGGACAGTTGAAACGTGTCGCGCTGGCGAACGTGCTGATTACCGAGCCCGATCTGCTCCTGCTCGATGAGCCGACCAACCACCTCGACCTCGAAATGGTGGAATGGCTCGAGAACTACCTCAACCGATCGTCCCTCAGCCTGCTGATGGTCACACACGATCGCTATTTCTTAGACCGTATATGCAGCCGCATCATCGAGATAGACCGCAAGGCGCTCTTTTCGTACAAAGGTAATTATGCGTATTACGTCGAGAAGAAAACGGAACATACGGCGGCCGGCCATGCGGAACTTGCACGAGCCAATAACTTGTATAAAAAAGAATTGGAATGGATGCGGCGTCAGCCGCAGGCTCGCGCCGGAAAGGCGAAATACCGGATTGACGCGTTTCACGAACTGGAAGAAAAAATCAAGCAGAAACGCGAGGCCGGAAATGTCAAGCTGAATGTCAAATCGGCCTATATCGGCTCCAAAATCTTCGATGCGGTGAACGTCTGCAAACGGTTCGACGAGGTACGTATTCTGGAGAATTTCAACTACACGTTCGCGCGATATGAGAAACTGGGCATCATCGGACAGAACGGAACCGGTAAATCGACCTTCATCAAGATACTGATCGGCGACGTCGCTCCCGACAGCGGACATTTCGATATCGGTGAAACCGTGCGCTTCGGCTATTACAGCCAGGACGGACTGTCATTCGACGAAAACGCCAAAGTCATCGACATCGTACACGATATCGCCGAACACCTGACCCTTGGCGACGGAAAAACACTGACGGCGTCGCAGTTTCTCGGACATTTTCTTTTCCCGCCGGAGAAACAGCACAACTATGTGTATAAACTCAGCGGAGGAGAGAAACGAAGGCTATACCTCTGCACCATCCTGATGCGGAACCCGAACTTCCTCGTGCTCGACGAACCGACGAACGACTTCGATATCGCCACTCTGAACGTCCTCGAAGAATATTTGCGAAGCTTCAAAGGTTGCGTGATCGTCGTCTCGCACGATCGTTATTTTATGGATAAGGTCGTCGATCATGTGCTTATCTTCCATGGTAATGCCGAGATTCAAGATTTCCCCGGCAACTACACCCAGTATCGCGAATGGAAGGAAGAAAAACTGCGCCGTGAGCGCGAAGAGGCCGAAGCATCCCCGAAGCCGGCAACGGGAACAGAATCGTCGGCACACCGTCAGCGGACGAACGACAAGCGCCGGCTCTCGTACAAGGAACGGATGGAGCTGGAAGCGCTGGAAAAAGAGATCGAAGTCCTCGAAGCCGAGAAACAAGCGCTGGAAAACGCGTTATGCAGCGGCACGCTCTCCGTCGATGAGCTGACCGAGAAATCGAAACGTCTCCCCTTACTCAACAACGAGCTTGACGAAAAATCGATACGTTGGCTCGAACTGAGCGAAATCGAAGGATAATGCGCCTACTGGTCCGAGAGATAGTCGATCATCTTTAGAATCGCACGCCGGCAGGCCGGACAAAAAGGATGATAGTCGCGCATCATGCAATGCACCATCGGACGGTAAATGCCCTTAGCGACATAGCCCCCGCCTTCATATACTCCCGGTTTTGACTCGTTTCCCGCGGCAGGCGTCGGGACCGGTGTCCCTTCGGGCAACAAGTCCTTCCATTTGGAGTCGAAGTCTACCAGCGTCGTGATGTTCGGTTCCCACGGTTCGAATTTTACGTTATAGAAATCACCGTATGCCACTTCCGATTCGAAATATTCGTCGGCCAGACCGGCAAAGCTGTGCCCCAGCTCATGGACAAATACTTTTGCCGTGCGCTCGTGATCGGCCGTACCCATCGCATAGTAGTTGTAGATGCCTCCACCGCCATAATCGGACGAGTTGACGAGGATAAAAATCGCATCGCAAGGTACGTTCCACAACGCATCACGGATCGATTTCATATCCGAAGTGGTCAGGTAACGCTCCAAACCGAATGTATAAAACCCCGATCCGAAAGCCGTATTCCGATAGACACCTTTCCCGGAAATATCCGTGCCCGACTCTTCGGACGGTACATCGACTGCCCACACATTGAAATCCGAACGGCGGGCGTCGTAAGGCGGAGTAGCAAACAACAACTCCATAAAACGCCGCGCATCCGCTTCGAATTTACCCATTTCGGCTTCCGTATATCCTTCGGGAAGAAACACCAAATCGACTTTTTCGGCTGTATCCCCCTCATCTTGCAAGCGCCTGACCGGATGGTTCTTTAACGCACCCCGGTCGATAAAGATACTCTGCGGATCGACTTCGATTCTCAGAAGCGGATAAAAACGGTTATCGGCTTTACTGCGTGCCGAAAGTACTACGTCGACCGGCTGTTTGGGATACGGCATGGAAAAACTGTTCGTCCACGATTGCCGTTGATTCTTGGCCTGCTCCGTCGTACGCCATTCCTCGAACAACGTATTGAATCCTCGACTGTATATCAATTGCTTTGTCGCCCGGTCATAAACCTTGACATCATATCCGCCGTAGCCGAACGGATCGATCAAATTCTTCTTCGGCCCTCCCCAGACAGGCTCTTCACGTAACTGTTGCAATGCCGCGCGCTGTTCCTGCGCATCACCGCTGAGCGCAAAATCCACACGGAGACGCTTGGGCTCGAAATATTTGTCGAACACGTCTTGTGAAAAAGCAGTCAGGCTGCAAAGAGCCAATCCGATCATGGCGGCCACGTTATATACAGATGTTCTCATATTGATTGTTATTCATGTTTATGTCACGTCTTTTCTATGGATATTTTTTCCTCACCCGGTTTTTGTGGCAAAATTAGAAAATAATCTGAATTTTGCACCGTTTAAAAATCGAACTTATTGGATTACTCAATGGAAAAAGGAAACGAACTCATCATACTTGCCCAGCGTATCCGGGCGCTCTCGCAAACCGGACTGGCCTATTCGGCCAATGAATACGAAATCGACCGTTGTCAGGAGTTGATCGAGATAAGCAACCGTATCACCAGCATTGCCAGTGGTATCAGGGAAGAAGAAATCGATGCCTGCTATCTTCCCGCAAAAGAATACGTAACGCCGAAAGTCGATGTCCGGGCAGTTGTTTTCAACGAAAAAGATGAGATTCTGCTGGTACGCGAGAAAGCGGACGGTCGTTGGGCTATGCCCGGAGGATGGTCTGACGTGGGTTACACGCCTAAAGAAGTAGCCGTAAAGGAAACCAAGGAAGAAACAGGGCTTAACGTGCGTGCCGAACGTTTGCTGGCCGTCGTCGACAAACGATGCCACCCGTATCCGGCCGGTCCGTTTTACATCTATAAAATGTTTATTCTTTGCGAGGTTTTGGGAGGAAAATTGTCCGGTTCGTTCGATATTCTCGATCAAGGTTTTTTCGCACTGGATAACTTGCCGCCGTTATCTTTAGACCGAACGATACCGGAGGACATCCGGATGATGGACGAACTTCGCCGCCACCCGGACGCACCGGTTTACATGGATTAATTCTTCTTCAGTAAATCGCGGATTTCCGTCAGAAGCTGCACATCGGCAGGAGGAGCGGCCGGGGCTTCCGGAGCTTCTTCTTTTTTCTTCTTGAACTTATTCACAGCCTTCAACAACATAAAAATAGCAAACGCTATAATCAGGAAGTCAAAAACTACCTGAATAAAGTTTCCATAACTGAATGCCACCTCGGGCGAAATCACTTCTTCGCCCTGCATAACCGCCTGCTTCAATACAATCTTCAGGTCAGAAAAATTGACTCCTCCGATAAGCAAACCCAATAACGGCGTCATCAGATCCGCTACAAACGAAGAAACGATCTTTCCAAAGGCACCGCCAATCACGATACCAATCGCCATGTCCAACACATTGCCGCGCATGGCAAACTCTTTAAACTCTTTAACAAATCCCATGTTCAATAATATTTTAATAATGAATATATACAATTATCGAGTTTAGCGATAATTGTTTCTTTTTTTCTAATCTTCCGATTTCTCCTCCTGAGGCAAAACACGTTTCAAATACCAATATCCGCATAGCCCCGAAATCAACGATCCGGCAAAAATACCCAGTTTGGCCTCGTTCAGCAATAATGGTCCGATTTCGGGCAACGACGCGAACGAAAGATTAGCAATAAACAAGGAAACGGTAAAACCGATCCCTCCCAGCATCGAAACGCCCAACATTCCTTTTTTCGTAAGACCTTGCGAAACAGACACAAGCCCGGTTTTTACCGCCACATACACGAACAGGAAAATCCCGACGGTCTTGCCCACAAACAACCCCAGAAAAATCGCTAAAGGAATACCCAATAAGGCCGAAAGTTCAAATCCTTCGAAACGTACGCCTGCATTGACAAAAGCAAATAATGGCAGGATAAGATAGCTAACCATCGGATTAAGACGGTGTACGATTCGTTGCAACGGACTGACCGTATTGCTCGAAATACGGTGTATATTACTCAGAAGCAAGACCTGACCGGGACTCAACACCGATGCGCGTCGGGAATGCTTGACCTGAGAAAAATCCAACAACGACAGATTCTCTTTCATTTCTCCGGCAAATTCATCGAGCTTGACCATCGGTCGGGCCGGTACCGTAAAGGCAACCATCACGCCCGCGATGGAAGGATGTATACCCGATTCCAGAAACAGCAGCCAGACGATAAAACCGCCGACATAGTAAAACAATACATTATTCACATTCAATCGTCCGCCAAGATATAAGCCGGCCAGCAGCACAACCGAAATCAACAAAGGAGTCACGGCTATATGACCGCTGTAAAAAAGCGCGATCACAATAATTCCGCCGATATCGTCAACAATGGCCAATGCAGTCAGGAAGATTTTGAGGCTTAAGGGCACGCGTTTCCCGAAGAGCCCCAATACGGCGAGGGCAAATGCAATATCGGTCGCCATCGGAATGGCTGCTCCATGCGATTCGGGATGTTGATGGCAAATCGCGAAATACACGAGCACCGGCACAATCATCCCTCCACAAGCGGCAATCACCGGCAGCAACGCTTTTCTGAACGAACTCAGCTCGCCTACCAAAATTTCTTCTTTGATCTCCAATCCTACGACAAAAAAGAAGATCGCCATCAAGGCGTCGTTCACAAAAGCTAACAACGTCATCGGTTCGCCATGATGCGCAAAAAACATAAAATCACTGAACCGAAGATTGATGGGAAAGTCGAGAAAACGGTAATATGTTTCGCCCCACGGCGTATTAGCCAGTACGACGGCTACAATGGTAGCAATAAACAACAACAAGCTCGCATTCGGCTTTTGCATTACAAGATGGCTTAACGGTTTTAACTTTATCACGGCCAAAATCTTTTTTTCGTTAGTAATCAAATAGCTATATAATTTTCGTGACAAAAATACAAATTTTATTTTAATTGCCATTCGTTTAACTTGGGAAAAACATCATATCAGGCAGGCATACGCTATATTTTCAGCCCATAGCCGGTCTGCACAGGCCGTGTGCCAGAACGTCTCGTTTTAACACACGGTCTCA
>NZ_JAUMYS010000055.1 GCF_030528505.1 Tannerella sp. | reverse complement strand
AAGGAAAGGCTCCTTGACCTTAAGGAAGTATTCCTTCATCTTAAGGACGTCATCCTTACTTTAAGCTAATAACGCAAAACGAAAAGACTTAGTATGAAATTCTTCCTTACGTTTTCATAATTCGAAATTATTCGGTAGATTTGTGTCCGTAAAATATAAATACAGACCGGACTATGTTCAAGATTTTTTTCTTTATCATTTTTTTCGTCATCTTGCTTCTTCTGTTAGCAGGATTTTCCATCATACGTACAGTGAAGTCTTTTTTCTTCGGGCCTTCAAACACTACGCATGCCAAACGTCATACGGCGTCCTCTTCTCGTCGATCCGATCAAGCTTCGGCCTCTCGAACGCCGGTCCGAAAAAAAGTCATTGCGGAGGATGAAGGTGAATACGTCGATTACGAAGAAATAAAATAAGGCGTCGGTTGAAGATAAAGAAGATATGGCATTTCTGATACATTTTCTTACCTTTGCCTCGTTCTATCGCTGATCGTTGAGACGATTACGGCCGAGAGAAACAATATATCAGTATAAACTTTAAACGATGATTGCATGATGAAAAAAAATGGATGGAAATATGGAGCAATAGCATGGGGCATCGGATGCCTTTGCATAGTCAGCGCATGCTCGGACAAAGGAAAAGGCATTATCGACGAGCCTAAAGAACCGAAACCGGGTGTGGAGACAAAGACCCAGCGGGTGAACCATTTTATTGTCGATATGATGTCGGACGCTTATTTATGGACCAAGACGGTAAATTGGGATGCGATTGATTACAAAACCGAAGAAAACTCACAGAAGCTTTTTAAAAAAATACGTCATAAGCACGACCGCTGGTCGATGCTGACAGACCGCCTATCAGAACTCCAAAACGCGTTTCAGGGGGTTTCGACCACATTCGGTTATCAACTGATTTTTGGAAGGTTTTCGAACAAAGAGGCTCTATTCGCTATTGTGTTATTCGTTTATCCGAACACGCCGGCTGAGAAAGCCGGTATTAAACGCGGCGATCTGCTCGTAGGATTAAACGGCGGAGACATCACAGAAACGAACTACCGGAATCTTTACAATGCATCTTCCATTTCCGTAAAAAAAGGAGTCTTGGTAGACGGAAAGATAAGTACTCTGCCGGCTGCGATTTCAATGAAAGCCTTAGAGATGTATGAAGACCCGATTCTGAAAGACTCCGTCATCGTAAAAGGCTCGCATAAAATCGGCTACCTCTGCTACGCGGACTACACCTTGAAGTCGGAGCCTCGTCTGCTTGAAGTATTCTCGAAGTTCAAATCCCAGGGAGTTACCGACGTCGTACTCGACCTTCGTTACAACGGAGGAGGAACGGCACGTACCTCGCGTCTTCTTTGCAGTATTCTCGGCCCGCAATCGGCCGTGAAGAAGAAGGCAAAGCTGCTGTCGCAGGTATGGAACGACAAGTATATGAAATACTGGAAAGAGAAAAAGATGGAAGACCGGATTACCGAATATTTCATCGATACGCTATCCGTCAATATGAACCTCAACCGTCTGTATGTCCTGACAACACGCCGCACGGCCTCGGCCTCGGAATCGACGATTACGGGACTCCATCCCTACCTTGATTTGGTACAGATTGGCGATACGACAAGCGGCAAATTCTGTGGCAGCATTCTGGTGAATCCTGAAGATTTGTGGGGCAAAGGAAAAGCCGATGATATCAAAGACTGGGGAATATATATGATGGTGTACCGATTTGCCAACATCAACGACGATGAGTTTATAAACGGTATTGTTCCCAAGCATGTAGAAGAGGAAAATTACTATGCACTCTACCCCTTCGGAGACGAGCGCGACCATTTGTTCGGTAAAGCGGTTTCATTGATTACAGGCCAGCCGATGATAAAAGCGCGTTCGCAGGAACAGATTCCTCCTTATACGATTTTGCCGACAGAAGACCGCCGGGCATTGAACGAAAAAATGATTTCCACCATGCCTTCGGGGATGGAGCTCTTAAGCTCCCCCCTGACGGAATGACCGGCAGTTTGCTTCTAACCAGTAATCGAGTATAGTCATCGCCGCCATCGCTTCAACGATGGGAACGGCACGCGGAAGGACGCACGGATCGTGGCGTCCTTTTGCTTCCAATATCGTCTCGTTATAATCCGTATCGACGGTAGCCTGTGGGCGTAAAACGGTAGACACAGCCTTGAACGCCACACGGAAATAGATATCTTGCCCGTTGGAGATACCTCCCTGTATGCCCCCCGAATAATTCGTGCGCGTACTCACTTTTCCGTTGTCATTAAAGAAAAGATCGTTATGCTCCGAGCCGCGATAATAGGCGCCATCGAAACCGTCGCCGTAATCAAAGCCCTTGACGGCATTGATGCTGAGCATCGCCGCGCCGAGCGCCGCGTGCAGCTTTCCGAAAACCGGCTCGCCAAGACCCGCGGGAACCCCCGTGACCACGCACGTGATGACTCCTCCCACCGTATCGCCGTCGGCTTTCACCTCGCGAATCAACGCCTCCATCTCGGCCGCCTTCCGGGTGTCGGGACAACGCACGGCATTGCTCTCCGTCAGGTTCAGGTCATACTCCTTGTAACTTTCTTCCAAACGTATGTTCCCGACCTGCGAAGTATAAGCTTGTATCGTGACTCCGTGATGGCGCAGAATCAGCTTGGCAACAGCCCCGGCCACACATTGTGCGATCGTTGTCCGGGCAGAACTCCGGCCGCCTCCGTGCGGATCGCGAATCCCATATTTCGTCTGATACGTGTAATCGGCATGCGACGGGCGAAACGCTTTTTTCATCTCGTCGTAGTCGGCCGGATGTTGGTCTTTGTTTCGAACGATAAAGCCGAGCGGTGCCCCCGTCGTCTTACCTTCGTACATACCCGAAAGAAACTCGACCGTATCGGTTTCATTGCGCGGAGTCGTAAGCGCCGACTGTCCCGGACGGCGACGGCTTACATCACGCTGGATAAAATCCATGTCGAGCACCACTCCTGCCGGGCAGCCGTCAATAACGCCACCAATGGCTGCACCGTGCGATTCTCCGAACGAGGTCAGCCGATATTTCGTACCAAAAGTATTCACCTCAAAATGCTTAATTTATCTTTATCCGCAATGACATCCCCCGCCACAGCAGTCGCCGCTCCCGTGCCCATGATCACCGCAGGAATCGTCTCCACAACCACACGAAGAGTCGTCGTCTCCACAACCGCAGCATCCGCCGCTGCCGCAGCCACCGCCCATCAGCTGATTCAGTTCTATAATTTCCTCATCCGTCGGTTCGTGTACATCGATGACCTCACCTCTGAAATGAAGCGTCTCACCGGCCAGCGGATGATTGAAATCCATTACGACGATATCGTCCTTCACTTCCAGCACAGAGCCGTTCATACGGTTGCCGTCCGTACTCATCATCGGTACGGTTTCGCCTTCTTTGATATGCTCGCTGTCGAATTTGCCGTCAACTTCGAAGATGTGTTTCGGCAATTCCATCACATGATCTTCGTTTCGTTCGCCGTATGCCTGTTCGGGAGTAAGTGTAAAATCGAATTTATCGCCTGTTTCAAGACCATTCAGATTCTCTTCAAAGTCTTTCAGCATCATCTCGGTTCCGAAAATGAACTTCAACGGGTTCTCTTTCGTCGCACGTTCCATCAGTTCATATTCACCCGCTTCGCCCACGTTGAGGTCATAAGTGACCACAACGAATTTATTTCTTGAGATTTTCATATATTGTTCTTTTTTAAAATGAAGGGGCAAAGGTAGAAAGATTTGACGAAAAAGGCAAGATGATGTCGCGGCATTCATTATTATTTGTACTTTTGCGCATTTTTAAAAACATAGACTGAAATCAAGCATACTCGATGAGTGAGCATCATGTAATCCGTCAGTTATCGCCCCCCTCTTCTCCTTCCGTCAAGGGGCGGCATGCTTTGCTTTACCTTTTGGGGGGATTGCTGTTTTTCAAATTCCTGTGGTTCGATTTCTGCTGGTGTCTGCTTTCGACCTTCCGGCCGTTTTCATCGCTGGAAACGTACCTCTATGCGACACTGGCCAGCCTGATCCTGCTGTTTCCTTTCGTTGTCTGGCATATGGAGCGGACAACGTGGATTACCGTCCTACTGCTCGATATACTGCTTGTCTGCAACTTGATGTATTTCCGAACGTATTATACGGCGATTCCATTAGACAGTTATTGGCTCGTAGGCAACTTGAAAGACTTTACAGACAGCGTATGGGGATCGTTCAGAATGACCGATCTTGTTTTTCCGCTGTCGACCGCAGCAGTCGCCATGGCGCGTAGGAGAATGAAAGGTTCTGCCACCTCATCCCGAAGTACGAAAGAGATACGTGTCTACGCATTATTCACGGGAGGACTTGTACTCATTGCCGGAGGTACGCTGTGGGTGCAAGGCGGCTTCAAGAAGGCTTACGAAGCACTGCAAGGTTCCTATACGCATACGTGCGGCACGCCGATGTACACCGTATTCGGCTCCGTGTGCTACGATTATATGCGAGACACGGAAATTTATACACCTGAAGTCGGCATGCACATCGAGGAATGGCTCAAGCAACACCCGCCGATAAGCCCCACCGATACGACAACCCGAATACATTGCGTCGTGATTCTCGCCGAATCGCTCGAAAGCTGGGTGCTGGAGCAAACCGTCGAGGGACAGGAGCTAACCCCCTACCTGAATCGTCTGCTGAAAGATTCGACCACAATTTACGCTCCTCACGTGGTCTCGCAGGTAAAAGGCGGCCGTTCCATCGATGCCCAACTGATGATGAACACAGGGTTGCTACCGATAGACAATGGCGTTTACAGCCTGAAATATCCTCACTCTACCTACCCCTCGCTGGCCAAAGCAATGAAGCAGAAATACGGACGTTCGGCCAAGGCGTACACCTTGACGGGCGATAAACCGATGGTCTGGAACCAGAGCGTTATCGAACCGGCGTTCGGTTACGACGGTCTGCTCTCGAAAGCCGACTTTATGAATGACGAACCGGTAGGTCCTCGTTACCGGCCACAGATTGGCGACGGCTCGCTGATGCGTCAGATAGCCGACAAGATACGTCGCAGGGAGGTGTGGGACGACAACGGACAGATGCTGCTGCAATGTGTCACGTACTCCGGACATTTCCCTTTCGCCCTGCCCGAACGGTTGCGACAAGTCTCTTTTTCCGACCGCTTCCCGTCCCGGATGCGCGATTATATGATGACAGCAAATTATACGGACTCCGCACTCGGACAGTTTGTTGAACAGCTACGGGCTGCCGGTGTCTACGAGCATACGCTCATCGTCATCACCGGCGATCATGAAGGACTCGCTGACATGCGGAGCGAATGGTGTACCAGCGAAGGAGGACGCGGGCTTGTTTCCGAAGATCCGATGGTACCGCTCATTATTCTCAACGCTCCGAAAGGGATGCGTTACGAGCAGGTGATGGGACAGATCGATATCTATCCGACCCTGCTGCAACTCCTCGGACTGACCGACTACGCATGGCAGGGATTAGGGGTAAGCATCATCGATACGACTAACAAACGAGTAGCTATCGATGCACAGGGAAATATTTACGGTGAAACGGAACACATATCAGAAACGGATATCCGACGTCTCAAAGACGCATGGAAAGTTTCCGACGCCATCATCCGTTACGACTATTTCGCGCGCTAAATCTCAAAAGATACGTACTTTTACAACTTTGTTTCAGCACTTAAAGCAATATGACACTTCCTTCCGAATTTACAGCACGTACCCGCCGGTTACTCGATGACGAATTTGATCTGCTTGAACAGGCGCTGCAAACGGATCCGCCCGTAAGCATCCGCCTGAATCCATCAAAGAAATTTGAGGCTGTCGACGGAGAACGGGTGCCGTGGTGCGAACAAGGGTATTACCTACACGAACGTCCATCCTTTACGTTCGACCCGTTGTTTCACGCCGGCACGTATTATGTGCAGGAGGCGGCCTCGATGTTTGTCGGAGAGGCGGTCAGACAGCTCCTCTCCTCCTCGGCTCTCACGCTCGACCTCTGCGCCGCTCCCGGTGGCAAATCGACGCATCTGCTAAGCGTATTACCGGCAGACAGCCTGCTGGTGGCGAATGAAGTGATCCGAAGCCGAAGCCGTATCTTGGCCGAAAACATCACGAAATGGGGAATACCGGACTGTGTCGTAACGAATAACGACCCGAAAGATTTCAGCGCCCTGCGCGAACTGTTCGACCTGATCGTGGCCGATATGCCTTGTTCGGGCGAAGGGATGTTTCGCAAAGACCCGGCCGGTCGCGAGGAATGGAGCGTCGCGAATGTCCGGCACTGTGCCGCCCGTCAACGGAGAATCATCCACGACATATGGGACGCATTAAAACCCGGTGGATTGCTGGTTTACAGCACGTGCACATTCAACACGGAAGAAAACGAAGAGAATATCGCATATATCGCCGAGACCTTCGGAGCGGAAGCCGTACCCCTCGCCGTGCCTTCCGAATGGGGCATCTCCGGGGCTTTGTCCGGCACACTTCCGGTCTATCGGTTTTTCCCACACCGAACGAAAGGTGAAGGATTCTGTCTGGCCGTACTGCGCAAGCCGGACGGGGCAGAGCATGCTGCCCGTCGTAAGCGTAGACAGAAACACCTACCACAACCTGTCCCTGCGCAGGCGAAAGAATGGCTTACGGAACCAGAAGCCTGTCATTTTGAACGAATCGGGGATGTGGTACGAGGCATTCCGTCAGTCCATCGGGAGACGGTACAGCTTCTCGACGAACAATTGCATGTTCTGTCGGCCGGTGTGACGATCGGCGAAATCAAAGGAAAAGGCCTGCTACCGTCACCGGCATTGGCGCTCAGCACGGCGATGCGGCGCGACGTCTTCGCTCGTGTGGATGTATCGCGCGAGGAAGCCATCCGCTACCTGCAAAACGAAGTGCTCACGCTGCCCGGTGATGTGCCGCGGGGTTTCACGCTGGTGACCTACCGAGACGTGCCGCTGGGCTTTGTAAAAAACCTCGGGACACGAGCCAACAATCTATATCCGAACGAGTGGCGGATACGTAAAAAGAACGGCTAACAGCCCTCGGTCTTTGCTTGGATGTAGTCATAAATGGCTTGCTGAGAACGCACGGGAGGCAAGTCGTTACGGACGAAGATATTCTTCAACTGCCCGTCGATACGGCAAGCCTTGACGTTATCCTGCAACTGGATATGCAAGATATCGATTATTTCACGTTTGACGGATGGCGACAGTACGGGGGCAGCCGTCTCGATGCGACGATTCAGGTTACGGTTCATCCAGTCGGACGAAGTTAGATACAAGTCCTCTGCCCCATCGTTATAAAAATACCAGATCCGCGCATGCTCGAGAAACATGTCGACAATTCGTGTCACACGAATATTCGGACTATACGGTTGATCGGGCACGAGACAGCAGATACCACGTACCAACAGGTCGATCTCTACCCCTTCCGAGCTGGCACGATACAGCTCATCGATCATCCGCCGATCGTGCAGACCATTCATTTTTAAGATGATTCGCCCCTTCCCGCCGGCTTTCACGTGTTCCGTTTCGCGACGGATCATACGAATCAGTTCCGGCACCATATTGAAACGGGCGACGAGCAGACAGCTAAATTGCGGCTCCTGAAGCGTTCCTTCCAGCACGGAAAAGACTCGGTTGATATCATTGACAATCGCTTTGTTGCACGTCAGTAAAGCCATATCGGCGTAGATTTTCGCCGTTTTTTCGTTAAAATTACCCGTACTCACATAGGCAAAATCCGTCGCTTCTCCTTTACGCAGAATGACGGCGACCTTCGCATGGACCTTGAGTCCGGGAATACTGTAAATGATTTTGATGCCGGCCTTTTTCATCTTTTCGGCCGTACTCATGTTGTTCTCTTCATCAAAACGTGCTTTCAGCTCAACGAACACCGTCACTTTCTTTCCGTTTTGGGCCGCGCTGATCAGCGAATGGATTACCGCCGAGTTTTCGGCTACGCGGTACTGCGTGATCTTGATCTCCTCCACGTCCGGATCGAACGCCGCTTCCATCAGGAAACGCAGCAAATAGTCGAACGACTGATAAGGGAAGTACAGCAACACGTCACGTGCTTTCACGGCACCAAACATCGACGTCGCCTCTTCAAGATATGGCACGCGCATGGGCGGCGGAACCTGCTGTTCGAGCACCTTGCCGACAGGATTCGGCAGTTTGCTCATATCCTGAAGATTCATATAACGGCCGCCGACAACAAGATCATCATCAGCGATATCGAAGGCTCCACAAATATACGCCAGAAAATCGCGTGGCATGGCACGGTCGTACATAAAGCGGCTCAAAGCCCCGATCTTGCGCTTCTCTACCTTACGACGGATGGCCTGTACAATCGTCTGCGACGTCTCCTCTTCGACGTAAATATCGGCATCGCGCGAAATCTTGATGCTGTAGCATCCGTCTACTTCATAGCCCGGAAAAATACTGGGCAGATTATAACGGATTACATCATCGATAAACATAAAATAGTGCATGCCCTCATACGGAGGCAAAGCAATAAATCGCGGCACCTTCGAATGCGGTACTTTAATGAGTACGTAAAGCGGCTCTCCCGTCTCTTTCCGGATGATGCGAGTAATCAGATACAGACGCCGGTCGCGAATAAAGGTGCGAAAACCGGCATGAATCGTTACGGGAGAAAGATACGGAAAGATTTCTTCGTTAAAATAATTGCGGACAAACTCGCGATGAAACGGCTCCGGCTCTTCACCCTGATAGAGGCAGATCTTTTGCCGATGCAACTCGGGCAGGATGCCTTCGTTAAAAATCCGGTAGAAGGCCTGCTGTTGACGGTTGACCTCGTCCGTAATCTCGCTCAGCGTTTCTTCCGCCAGCCCTACATCTTCGGCCGTAAAAATCCCCTTCATAATCGTACCGCGATGTTCGGCCACCCGGATTTCGTAAAATTCTTCTAAATTCGACGCATAGATGGACAGGAAACGAATCCGTTCATAGATCGGAAGCGTTTCGTCTGCAGCCTCGAGTAGCACCCGGTAATTAAACGACAGCCAACTGACGTCACGTTTAAAATAGCGATATCCTGTCTCTTCCATCACAGGACAAAGCTACACGATAATTTTGAATTCCCCAATTTCCAAATGACTAACTGCTTCCCATCTACCCGATTTCAACCGGACAAGGCATGAAGTTTCATCCTGTTTTAAAGTAATGGAGCGTTATGAACGGACAAGAAGACGATCTTTGAGCTATCTTTTTATTATATCTGCAGACCTATTTCGGCGACTCCGAAGAATCGGTATCTTTGCGCTATCAAACAGCAGACATGAGTGAAAAGGTAATTTTCGATGAAATGTTAGGTGTGATACGATTGCGTCGTCATCCGAGGGCCCGCCGCTATACGTTGCGGGTTGAGAACGGACAGGTGGTCGGGACGTTGCCGGTACATGGCAGCGAACGTGAGATGCTGGCGTTTATCGGTCAGCAACGCACGAAGTTGCAGGAGCTGCTCACACGCAACACTACACAACAGTTCAACGAACAGACAGACTGGCAGACGCCGACTTTTCGGCTACGGATTTTCCGCTGTCCGCGGACAGATTTTTATATGACCTTAAAAGAGGGCATACTCCATCTGGCCTGTCCGGAAGCAACAGATTTCGGAAGTGAATCGGTACAGAAAGTCTTACGCGCGATGATTCGTCGTGCGCTTCGTCACGAGGCGCTTCGCGTGCTTCCCAAACGATTGGCAAAGCTGGCCGCACGTCACGGTTTTTCATACGCCGGGGTGACGGTGCGCGATATGAAGACACGCTGGGGTAGCTGCTCTTCGGATCGGCGCATCAGCCTGGCCCTTTCGCTGATGGTGCTGCCGGAACATCTGATCGACTACGTCCTACTGCATGAGCTGTGCCATACGATCGAGATGAATCACGGCGAGCGATTCTGGCAGTTGATGGACCGCGTCACGGACGGACAAACACAAGCGTTACGCAGAGAGTTGCGCAAGCAATCGATGTGGTAAAAAAAACAGCGGCGGTGTGTCATAACGGGCAAACTGCTTCGTTGCTTTTTACCCATTCTTACACACCTAAAGAGGGTGTGCCCAAACATTGCATTTTGACACACCCTCCTCTTAACGAGGCTGCCTCGAAAAAATAGGCATTTTATGAGACAGCCCCGACCCTGTTCCGGTCATTTTAAATGATACCGTCTTCGCGAGCCTGTTCTTCGCCCGACTGCGTAATCAGCTTATATCCTTTTCCGTGGATGTTAATAATCTCGATTTCGGGATCATCTTTCAGCAATTTACGCAATTTGGTGATGTACACATCCATACTCCGGGCATTGAAATAATTATCATCAACCCAGATGGTTTTCAAGGCGTAGTTACGCTCCAGAATCTCGTTGGCATGTGCGCAGAGCAGACTCAACAGTTCGCATTCCTTCGTCGTAAGTTTCGTAATCTTCTCACCGATGGTCAGCGTCTGTTTTTGCGTGTCGAACATAAAGTTACCCAGTCTGTAGAAAGGTACGTCTTTCATCTTTTTGCCTTTCACGCGGCGGAGAATCGCTTCGATACGCAGCAACAGCTCTTCCATGCTGAACGGTTTGGTCAAATAATCGTCCGCACCGATCTTAAATCCTTCGAGAATATCTTCCTTCATCGTTTTAGCAGTCAGGAAGATAATCGGGATATCGGGATTGATGGAACGTATTTCTTGGGCCAGCGTGAAACCGTCTTTCTTCGGCATCATCACATCCAGCACGCACAAGTCGTAAGACCCTGTCGTAAAGCCTTTATAACCGGCTTCTCCGTCGGAGAACAAGTCGGTGATATAGCCTTTGGCCTGCAAGTATTCTCTTAGCAGCATTCCTAAATTTTCATCGTCTTCGCAAAAGAAGATTTTCAATTTTTCGTCCATAATTTCTGATTTTTAATGTTTAGTTTTTAATGAGTGGCAATGTTATAATAAATCGTGTTCCAGATTCCTGTTGTTGTTCGGCGCGGATCGTTCCGCCATGATCCTCAACCATCTTACGCACGTACGCCAGCCCCAGTCCGAAGCCTTTCACATCATGGACATTTCCGGTGGGCACACGGTAGAAGCGGTCAAAGATCTTTTTCAGGTGCTCCTTTTTGATGCCGATGCCATTATCTTCGATCGAGATAATCAGTTTGCCGTTTTCGCTGCGTGTGCGTGCCATGAGTTCCAGCGGCACTTCCTTGCGGCGGTACTTGACCGCATTATCGAGCAGATTAAACAAGACGTTCGTGATGTGCATCTCGTCGATATAAACGGACGAATCTTCGGCTTGTAAATCGACGTCGATCGTCCCGCCGTACTTCTCCACTTTCAGAGCAAAAGTACTGACAATCCCAATGAGCAAATCGTTAGCATCGATTTCTTTCAGCTTTAACGTCGCCTTCTGTTTTTCGAACAGCGACATTTGCAGTACCTTTTCGACCAGAAAACCAAGGCGCTTCGTTTCGTCGTTAATGACTCCCGAAATATGTTTGAAGACATCCGGGCTTTTCGTAATATCCGTGTCGCGCAACATCTGTGCGGCAAGTGAGATGGTGGAAACGGGCGTCTTCAGCTCGTGCGTCATATTATTCACAAAATCGTTCTTCATCTCCGAAAGCTTCTTCTGACGGAAAATAATGTAGATCGTTGTAATAAACGTGACCATCAGAATAAACGAAAACAGTACGGAGGGCACAAGAAATGTCACCGAGCTCGATATATAGTCTCTCTTCGTCGGGAAATAGATTTTGAGATAATTCCATTTCGACGGCGGGTCGTTCGGGAACAACACATGAGTAACGACATCGGCAGCCTTCGGAGGTTTCTCATACGCTTCGTTCTGATAGATGGTTACGCCATCCTTATTGACCACCGAAAAGATATACGGAATGTTCAGCCCGCTACTGATCAGTTCGGATTTGATGTAATTGTTCAACACCTTGAAATCGACCCGTTCATCGATAGGCTTCAGGTTCGGTGTATAAATCATGCTGTACAAGACATCGTCAATCACACCCGCCTGATATTCATATCGTTTTAACAACTTTTTCTGTTGTTCTTCGGATGCGCGAATAATCGTATTTTTCGACGGCGTCGAAGTCGTTGCGCTGAAACGATTCAGTTCGATATGCTGAATGCTCCCGTTGGCATTCTGTACATGCAGCTGGTAGCTTTCGCTCTGGGTAATCTTCTGACTGATCTCCATCTGATTGGGAGGATTTTTATACATGAAACTATTCCCACCGGACTTAATATCCTCTTCCAGATAGCGATAGACCTCATCCCGTTCGATGCTTCCGGACACTTTTTCCAGACAGCGACGTACGGTAGTGTCGAACTGTTCATTGCTCGTCTTCATGATGATACTGATATAGCTGACCTGCAAATAAAGCAGGCCTGCAAATGCAAATCCCATGACGGTCGCAAGCATCCAAATCGTCGACTTCTTCATTGTCTTTTGCTTCTCTTCTTTTAATGATAACAAATAACGTGCATTTTAGTTTAATATTCACGCAAGAAAGGTAAAAAATACAACCCATAAGCGTTAATAATTACTATCAAAACAAATTAGAATCACGTATCCTCCCCCTTAAAACACACCATTACTCCATCTTTATCAACACCTAAACCCCAACCCAAAACATCCATACAAATGTTAAAACAGAGACCAAAGAATACTTGATTCTCCGGCCTCTCAATCATTTCAGTGTGTCTATTTTTCCTGTTCCAAACGTCCCGATATAGCGGGGCGCAGCATCAGCGCTTTTCAATCCATCGGCGGGCATTGACAAACGCCTCGATCCATGGCGTCACATCATCGCTCTGGCGATCGGAAGGATAATATCCGCATTGCCACGGGAAGATGGAGCGTTCGGGATGAGGCATCATGGCAAGATGTCGGCCATCGGCCGAGCAAACGCCGGCAACGGCCCACGGCGAACCGTTCGGATTGGCCGGATAACCGTCGTAGCTGTACTTCGCCACAATGCGATATTGTTTTTCGTCGTACGGAAATTCGAACCGACCTTCGCCGTGCGCAATCCAGACACCGAGCTTCGTACCCGATAGCGATCCGAGCATGATGGAATGATTCTTCGGAATATCCAACCCTACAAATCCCGATTCGAATTTATGAGAACGGTTATGCTTCATCTTATGCTTCTTTTCGTGTTCGGGATAAAGCAGTCCCAGTTCGGCCATCAGCTGGCAGCCGTTGCAGATGCCGAGGCTCATCGTGTCTTCGCGTGCGTAAAAGCGATCGATGGCCTGCTTCGCCTTCTCGTTATAAAGAATACCGGCAGCCCATCCTTTGGCCGATCCGAGCACGTCGGAGTTGGAGAACCCGCCACAGAACACGATGAAGTTCACATCTTCGAGCGTTTCACGCCCTGAAGCGAGGTCGGTCAGATGCACGTCTTTCACGTCGAAGCCGGCCAAATAGAGCGTATACGCCATTTCGCGTTCCCCGTTTGTACCCTTGTCACGCAGGATAGCCGCACGAACACCGCTCCGCTTGCGGCGATCGGCCGTCAGTTTGTAAGACGCGAGCGTCCCGTCAAAATCTTTGTGGAACTTGTATTCGAGCGGTTGCATCTTGTAGTTCTCGTAGCGGTTGCCGGCGCATTCGCGACCACTTTGCTGCATATCGAGCAGATACGACGACTTATACCAGACATCGCGCATATAATCCACGCCGAAATGATAAGTCGTATCGTCTTTCGTCACAATGATGTGCCGTTCGTCCGTCGGGCGTGCGATACGTGCGAAACCGATACCGGCAGCACGCATCTGTTTCTCGAAGACATTCTTCTCTTTCACCTGAACGATGATACCCGGATTTTCGGCAAACAGGATTTTAACGATGTCTGCTTCGGCAATGGCATTCAGGTCGACCTCCAATCCGCCTTCGACATTGGCGAAACACATTTCGAGTAAAGTAGTGATCATACCGCCTGCCGAGATATCATGTCCGGCAAGGATCAGCCCCTTGTCGATCGCTTCCTGTACGGCATTGAATGCGTCGCGGAAGTAATCGTAATCTCTGACCGTCGGCACCTCACTGCCCACTTTGCCGAGCGACTGTGCGAAAGCCGAACCGCCAAGGTGGAGAGCATCGAACGAAAAGTCGATATAATATATATAGGTATGTTTGTCGCGAACAAGTACGGGCGAAACGATCTTACGGATGTCGCTCACTTCACCGGCGGCCGAAATAATCACGGTGCCGGGCGAAAAGACTTTGTCGGTGCCGTATTTCTGGGTCATCGAAAGCGAGTCCTTGCCGGTCGGGATGTTGATGCCGAGTGCGCAGGCGAAATCCGATGCCGCCTCAACGGCCTTATACAAGCGTGCATCCTCTCCTTTGTTCCGGCAGGGCCACATCCAGTTGGCGCTTAACGAGACACTGGACAGACGATCGGCCAGCGGGGCAAAGACAATATTCGTCAGCGCTTCGGCGATAGCCATCACCGACCCGGCGGCCGGGTCGATCAACGCGACTTGCGGAGCGTGGCCGATGGAGGTGGCCATACCGGCCTTACCCCGATAGTCGAGCGCCACGGCGCCAAGGTCGCTGAGCGGTAGCTGCAACTCACCCTGACACTGTTGGCGGGCAATCTTCCCCGTCACACTGCGGTCTACCTTGTTCGTCAGCCAGTCTTTGCAAGCTACGGCCTCAAGCTGGAGCACATTTTCGAGGTAGCGATGCAAATCGGCTTCCTTATATTTCACGGGAGAATATGCTTCGTCGACCGTTTGATCTTCCATGATCGTCCGCGGCGGCTTGCCGAACATGTATTCGAGCTTGATATCGATGGGACGTACGCCGTCCTGCTGCTCGAAAACAAATTTCATGTCATCCGTCGTTTGACCGACAACGTACATCGGGGCGCGTTCACGTTCAGCGATACGCCGCACACGCTCGACGTCCTTTTCTTTCATCAACAGTCCCATACGTTCCTGGCTCTCGTTCCCGATAATCTCCTTCGCCGAAAGCGTCGGATCACCGACAGGGAGCTTCGACATGTCGATATGTCCACCGGTGGCTTCGACAAGTTCAGACAGACAGTTCAAGTGCCCGCCCGCTCCATGATCGTGAATCGAGATAATAGGATTGCTTTCGGACTCCGCGATGGCACGGATCACATTGGCCGCCCGCTTCTGCATCTCCGGATTGGCACGTTGCACGGCATTCAGCTCGATGCCGCTCGTATATTGTCCCGTATCGACCGAGGAGACAGCGCCGCCGCCCATACCGATGCGGTAGTTATCACCTCCGAGGATCACTACTTTCTCCTTCGGTTTCGGTTCGCCTTTAAGGGCATCGCGTTTGTTGGCGTAGCCCACGCCTCCGGCCAGCATAATGACCTTGTCGTACGCATACTTCTTCTCGTTTTCGATGTGCTCGAAAGTGAGCAGCGAGCCGCAAATCAGCGGCTGTCCGAACTTATTACCGAAATCGGAGGCGCCGTTCGAGGCCTTGATCAGGATTTGTTCGGGCGACTGGTACAGCCATCGACGCGGATCGAGTATTTTCTCCCACGAGCGATTCTCTTCCGTGCGGGGATATGCAGTCATATACACAGCCGTTCCCGCTATGGGAAGAGAAGCCTTACCGCCGCCCAGACGATCGCGAATCTCGCCTCCCGTGCCGGTAGCGGCACCGTTAAACGGCTCGACGGTCGTCGGGAAATTATGTGTTTCGGCCTTGAGCGACAACACGGTGTCGATTTTCTTGACCGAAAAGTAATCGGGCTTATCGGCCGACAGAGGCGCAAACTGCTCGACCGTCGGGCCGGCATTGAAGGCCACATTGTCTTTGTAAGCCGAAACCAGTTTGTTGGGGTTCTCGGCCGATGTTTTTTTGATCAGACTGAAGAGCGAATGTTCTTTTTCTTCGCCGTCGATCACGAAGGTGCCACCGAAGATTTTATGCCGGCAATGCTCCGAATTCACCTGCGAGAATCCGAACACTTCGCTGTCGGTCAATTTACGTCTCAGTTTTTGGCTTACTTCGTTGAGGTAGCTCACCTCGTCGGCGCTCAACGCAAGCCCTTCCTGTTCGTTGTAGGCCGCAATATCGTCGATATACACAATCGGATCGGGCTTCCGGTCGATCGTGAAGAGTTGCTGGTCAAGGTTGTCATAAACATGTTGCAACATCGGGTCATGCCCCTTCTCCCGCGACAGGGGAGCATATTCTTCGATACGCGAAATTCCTTCCAAGCCCATGTTCTGTGTAATTTCGACGGCATTCGTGCTCCACGGCGTGATCATCTCACGACGCGGCCCGACAAATCGTCCCTTAACCCCATCCGCCTCTACCGGAGTGGCGCCGCTGAACAGCCAGATTAATTTTTCGATATCGTTCTTCGAGAAGGTATGGGAAGTCTCTACCGCTAAGACGGTTTTGTCCGACGATTGAAAAAACTGAATCATATATAATTCCTTTATGGTTATTGATTATTTAAATGCGCATCAAAGATAGAAAAAAAACGGTTAAACGGTGCTTTCATTTTCAGAATGAATCCTAAAATAAATGTAATTGTCGCCGAAGATGCCATGTTATGTTCAAGTTATTTTGTTGCTTTGCAGTCGATTTTTGAGGGCGTATGGTTCAGCTTTTCGAAATTCATTATAGCTATTTAGAAATGAAGATAATAAATTGTATTGCAGCATTAAGATCCGCTTTGGACGCTGAACGCAGCGCCGGGAAGCGTGTGGGGCTGGTACCTACGATGGGCGCATTGCACGCAGGTCATTTGAGTCTGGTAGAGCGTTGTGTGAAAGAGAATGACGTATGTGTGGCCAGTGTGTTCGTCAATCCCACCCAATTCAATGACAAACGCGATTTGGAGACGTATCCCCGCACGTTGGAGCAAGATTGTGCGTTGCTCGAGAAAGCCGGATGCGGGTATGTCTTTGCTCCTTCGGACGAGGAGATGTATCCCGAACCGGATACCCGTGTGTTCGACCTTGGGGCGGTGGCAACGGTGATGGAAGGCGCTTTCCGTCCGGGACATTTCAACGGGGTAGCCCAGATTGTCAGCAAATTATTCATGATTGTCGAGCCGGATCGGGCGTATTTCGGTGAGAAAGACTTTCAGCAGATCGCGGTGATCCGATCGATGACCCGTTTGTTGAAGTTGCCCGTAGAGATTGTGCCTTGCCCGATCGTGCGCGAAGCAGACGGACTGGCACTGAGCAGCCGGAACGTACGTCTGACGCCCGAGCAGCGCCGGATTGCTCCGATAATTGCGCGCACGTTGAAAGAAAGTTGTATCTTTGCGGCCTCGAAAACGGTGGAGGAAACAAAAGCGTGGGTAACGAAAACGCTAAACGAACATCCGCCGTTGCGTGTCGAATATTTTGAGATCGTCGATGCGACGAGTTTGCAGCCAATTCGTTCATGGGACGAAACCGCCGGGTCCGTTGGATGCGTGGCTGTTTTCTGCGGTGAAGTCCGGCTGATTGACAATATCAAATATTAAGGGAGAAAAAGAAGTATGCTTATCGAGGTATTAAAATCGAAAATTCATCGGGTGACGGTCACGGATGCCAACCTGAACTACATCGGCAGCATCACGATCGACCGGTCGTTGATGGAGGCCGCCAATCTGATCGAGAACGAGAAAGTACAGATATTAAACAACAACAACGGCGAGCGTTTCGAAACATACGTGATTGTCGGCGAGCGCGATTCGGGAATTATTTGCCTGAACGGAGCAGCTGCCCGGAGGGTACAACCCGGCGATATCGTGATCATTCTTTCGTATGCTACGATGGATTTCGAGGAGGCGAAAGCCTTCAAACCGGCTGTCATTTTCCCCGATACGGCGACGAATAAACTGAAATAGGAACATGAGTGAGAGTGTGTCAAAACGCCATGTTGTGACACACCGCCTTTAAAAAAAAGGAGAGGTTTGCCGGCACAGGACGACAAACCTTTTTTATCGATGTATACGAACAGACATATCTGGAACATAAGCTATCCGATCTTTCTCAGTTTGCTGGCGCAAAATGTGATTAACGTAACGGATACGGCGTTTTTGGGGCGCGTGGGCGAAGTGGAATTAGGAGCTTCGGCCATGGGCGGCCTGTACTATATCTGCGCCTTTACGATTGCGTTCGGGTTCAGTACAGGTTCTCAGATCGTGATCGGTCGTCGGAACGGAGAACGCAACTTCTCGGCCATCGGACCGGTGGTGATTCAGGGCATTCTGTTTCTCTCGGCATTGGCGGGGCTGCTGTTTCTGGCTTCGCGGATGTGGGCAGGCAATCTGATGCGGCTGATGATCTCGTCCGAAGAGATATGGAGCGCGACGATGGAATATCTCGACTGGCGACTATTCGGATTCTTCTTTTCGTTCGTGAATGTCATGTTCCGCGCCTTGTTCGTCGGGGTGACGAGAACGAAAGTCTTAACGCTTAGCGCGGTGGTGATGGCGGTCGTCAATGTCTTGCTGGATTATCTGCTGATTTTCGGTCACGCCGGACTGCCGAAGATGGGTATTCAGGGAGCCGCCATCGCGTCGGTGGCGGCCGAAGCGTTTGCCGTCGTCTTTTTTATCGTCTACACCTTTTTCACGGTCGACCGCCGGAAGTACGGCTTGAACCGTTTCCGTTCGTTCGACCTGAAACTGCTCCGTCAAGTACTGAGCATCTCGGTCTTTATGATGCTGCAATACTTCGTGTCGATGAGCACCTTCTTTCTGTTTTTCATTGTCGTGGAACGGCTCGGACAACGTGAATTGGCCATTGCCAACATCGTCCGAAGCATCTACATCGTGATGTTCATTCCGGTCAATTCGTTGTCTACAACGACTAACACGATGGTCAGCAACCTGATGGGAGCAGGCAAGTTCCCGATGGTGCTCCCGCTGATTCGCCGCATCGCCGGAATCTCGATGGGCATCATGCTCCTGTTCTCGACCATTCTCTCATTGTTCCCGGAAACGATCCTTTCGATCTATACGAACGACGTATCGCTGATCGCATCGTCCGTGCCATCGGTTTATGTCATCGCACTGGCCACGTTGTGCTGCTCGGTGGCGAGCATCGCGTTCAGCGGTGTGTCGGGCACGGGAAATACGCGTTCGGCGTTCGGGCTTGAGATGATCGTTCTGGTCGTCTACACCCTGTTTATTTATGTTTCGGGTATTTGGCTTCGACAGCCCGTGCATATCTGTTTTGTCGCGGAGATCGTCTACTTTTCAGGCTTATTGATCGTCAGCGCGGCCTATTTGCGCTGGTCGGCGTGGGACAAAAAGAAAATATAGGCAAGGTTACTAAAAACACCGGATATAGGCTAACGAATAGCTATCGTACAGATTGTCGTATATGCCGTGCTTAAAGCGTACGGAGATGATGTTCTTTTTGAACTCGTATTCGAATTTGGTGCGCAAAGTGACCGGATGGTCGCCGTTGTTTTTGTAGCCGTAGAATCCCGAATAATCGGCCGAGAGCGATACGTGGTGTAATTTCGCGCTCATCCCGAAGCCGTAGAGCAAGGCGTCGTTCTGGCGATGCACGAGGTCGTTCGTCATCCAGCAATAGAAGCCGAGCAAGCCTTGCACGCGCAACGCGGCCGATCCGTCGGCATTTTGAAGCAGGTTGCGGCCCGCCGTCAGATCGAACCAGTACGACGCCGCGTCCGTATAACGGGCGTCGGCCAGACGGCTTCCGCTGGCCGTTTTCAGGTTGGCGCTCACCATCAAGTCACACCAGCGATCGCTGCGAAGCACCTGATAGAACGTATGAATCAGCACATCGCCATAACAGCGGAAAGGGGGGGCCGTTTCCGCGGCACGACGCTCGAATTTCGTAGCCTCCGTCGTCTCGTAATTTTCCGTGATGACGCCGGCTATTTCCACTCCCGCCTTGCCATGAGCAATCGGAATAAAGAGCCGGGCGAAGAGATCGCTCGTCTTATCGCCCGTATAGTAGTGATACTCACCTCTCAGTTCCAGCTCCCAGCGCGTACCGATACGACCGCTCCGCAGTTCCGAAATCGGGAAAGCATTCGGCCCAAAATAACGGGGAGTATAAGTCAATAACTTCATCCGCTCGCGCCATTCTTCGTCTTCGCTTTGCGCAAAGAGCAGAAAGGGGATAGAAGAAAGTAATAGGATAACAAGTCCTTTCGTTCTTGAAGAAATATTCATTCGTTTACGTTTTTGGGGTGCAAACTTACAAAAAAATGTCTTTTATGGGCCCTTCGGACGTAAATTCCGCATTGGGCCGGTTACAGTGGTCAGTCGTCAGCGGTCAGCATTCAGTCCTTCGGATGTTTTTTGTTTGTCGGTCAGCCATCAGCCAACCATTCAACGACTCCCC
>NZ_JAUMYS010000054.1 GCF_030528505.1 Tannerella sp. | reverse complement strand
AGGGATTGGGCAGCAATGTAAGCAAACTCACAAAATACGTTTTAGAGGAAAGGTAGCAAAAAATGACGATTATACACAAATACACGCGAACCTGGCTTTCGGAGCGGTAGCTGCTGAGTCGAAAAAAAGCAGCGTGTGTTCCCGAAAAAACATAATCGCAATACAAAATACAATCGCGATTCGTTTGATATACCGATGGCAAGGAAGGGGGTAGCTGAGTTTTTTTGATTTACTGTATGTGTGTTATTTTGTTTTTGTTTATCGATGTGTGACACTTACGATTGGAATATACAATCCGGGAAAAAAGCGATCGATCGTTTTTAAAACTCTGAAATTTTCGCTACCTTTGTCAATTCTTAAAACGAGATGGAACAAAGTTCGAAACAAGGATATTTTCTTCAGTGGCTGATAGGTGTGGGCGATTTAATCATATTAAATGCCCTGTTTTTTGGTATTTATTACGTTCTCGAACCGGTATATACCCAACCCATTGCCCACAGCCTTAAAGAAGTTATCTTATTGCTTAATTTTTGTTATTTCTTTGCGCTTTATTTTGTCCCTATCAAAATACATCTCTCCGTCGTTTTTTTGGATAATGTCGTACAGCGATCGTTCACATTGGTTACGTTTCAAACATTTTTGTTTGGTACTTGTCTGACATTTTTGAAAGTTGGCAATTCGTTTATTTTCTTTCTTTTCATTTATTATGTCGCTGTTCTGCTCTCTCTTTCGCTATGGCGTATTTTAATGCGTATTTTCGTCAAAATCTATCGTCGAAAAGGGTATAATGCGAAGAATATCATTATTATCGGGGCTGGAAAAAACGGGATGGAACTTTATAATGTGCTTCGAGATGATTTGGCGTACGGATTCAACGTGCTGGGTTTCTTCGATGATAATACGGCACTGAAAGATATTCTACCTAACTATTTGGGGCGAATCGAAGAGATGAACGATTTCGTTTCGGAACATAAAGTGGATGAAATTTACTGTACGATTCCCGGATCGAACAGTGACAAAATATCGAACTTGTTGCTCTTTGCCGAGAAGCATATGATTCGTTTTTACATTGTTCCGGAGTTTTATCGCGATATTAAAAAAAGTATGGTGATGGAGATTATGGAGTTTATCCCTCTGCTCTCGATCCGTAACGAGCCTTTGCAATCCGTCTCGAAGCGAGCTGTTAAACGAACATTCGATATTGTCTTTTCTACACTCGTGCTTCTCTTGCTTTATCCAGTGCTTTATCTTGTGGTTGGTTTGTTGATTAAGTTAAGTTCTCCCGGACCGATATTGTTTCAGCAGAAACGTACCGGTATTTACGGTAAAGAATTCGACTGTTACAAATTCCGGACAATGAAAGTAAATAAGGAGGCCGACTTGGTGCAGGCCGTTAAAAACGACCCGCGTACGACGAAGATCGGAAGTTTTCTGCGGCGGACGAACTTGGACGAAATTCCCCAGTTTATCAATGTGTTGTTTGGCGATATGTCGGTCGTAGGGCCGCGTCCTCATATGCTCAAACATACGGAACAATATTCCAAACTGATCGATAAGTATATGGTGCGTCATCTCGTTAAACCGGGCATTACCGGCTGGGCGCAAATTACCGGATACCGCGGAGAAACGAAAACGCTGGAACAGATGGAAGGACGTGTGAAGCGCGATGTGTGGTATATCGAAAACTGGTCGTTTTTCCTCGATTTGAAAATTATTTTTGTGACAGTCCTCAATATGTTCCGAGGCGAAAAAAATGCCTACTGATATGGGAAGGATTATGGCCGTTGATTATGGAGAGAAACGTACCGGATTGGCTGTTACCGATACCTTGAAACTGATTGCCAACGGGCTGACGTCCCTCCCCAGCAGCGAAGCGGCAGGATACATTGTCCGGTATGCGTCACAGGAGCCGGTCGAGCTGATTGTCGTCGGTTATCCGAAACAGATGAATAACGAACCTTCGGAGAACATGAAGCGTGTAGAAGCCTTCGTGGCTCAACTCACGAAAATACTTCCTGCTATTCCGGTAGAGTACTATGACGAACGTTTCACGTCAGTTATGGCTCAGCGAGCGATGATTGACGGAGGATTGAAAAAAAAGAAACGGCAGGACAAAGGATTGGTCGATGAAATTAGCGCTGTCCTGATTTTACAGGGATTTCTCGAAAGATTAAGAAATAAAGGTTAAAAAAGAGTATTATGATATTACCGATTTATACATACGGACAACCCGTATTGAGAGAGCCGACAAAACCGATAGATAAAGACTATCCCGAACTGAAACAGTTGATTGACGACATGTTTGACACGATGTATCATGCCGATGGGGTAGGGCTGGCTGCACCGCAGATTGGCCGTTCCATACAACTCGTCGTGATTGACGGAACGCCCGTGGCTAACGATCGTATCGAGTGTAAAGATTTTAAACGTGTACTGATCAATCCGGAGATTGTAGAAGAGAGTCACGAAACGGTGACGTTCGAGGAAGGTTGCCTGAGCTTTCCGGGTGTTCACGAGAAAGTGACTCGTCCGGAGAAAATTAAAATAAGGTATATGAACGAGCATTTTGAGCCGCAGGAGGAGAGCCTCGAAGGGTTTGCCGCCCGGATCGTATTGCACGAGTATGAACATCTGCAAGGGCACGTGTTTATCGATAACATATCGGCGATTCGACGCCAACTCAACAAAAGCAAACTGAATAACATCATCAAGGGGACGACCTCGTGTTCCTACCGTATCAAACCGCTCAAGAAATAATGAGATGAGATGAAACGGACGTTCGCTTTCTTTCTTTTCCTGTCGTGCATGATCACGATCAAAGCGCAGGTCAACACCGACCGGGTGATGGCCATCGGAAGGAATGCGCTTTATTTCGAGGATTATGTGCTTTCGATTCAGTATTTCAATCAGGTTATTAAAGCCAAACCGTGGATGGCCGAGCCTTACTTCTACAGGGCTGTGGCGAAGCTGAATCTGGACGACTTCAAAGGGGCGGAGGAGGATTGTTCGTTAAGTCTTGCCCGAAATCCGTTTTTGGCGCAGGCTTATTACGCGCGCGGTATTGCCCGTCAGAGCCTTGAGATGTATGATGAAGCGATCGAAGACTATAGTAAGGGACTGGAGTTCAAACCGGGTGATCGTCCGATGATGTCGAACAAGGCGATTGCTTATGTGCAGAAAAAGGATTTTAGCGATGCGGAGCATGTGTTCGAAGACCTGATCCGTGCTTATCCCAAATATTCGCTCGGATATCTGACACGCGGCGCCATGTATCTGGAAAAAGGAGATACGGCGCTTGCGCTGAACGATTACGACAAAGCCGTCGAGATTGATCCGTATCATGCTCCGTGTTATGGAAATCGGGCGATTGTCCTTTATCAGACAGGGCGTTTCAAAGACGCCTTGGCCGACTTGAACGAAGCCATCCGTCTGAATACGCGTGAGAGTGGCTATTACATCAACCGTGGACTCGTACGTTATCAGATGAATGACTTGCGAGGGGCTATGGCCGATTATGATCAAGTAATCGATATGGACGGCAGAAACTTGATCGCCCGTTTTAATCGCGGTCTGTTGCGCGCACAAGTGGGCGACAATAACCGCGCGATTGAGGATTTCGATGTTGTGCTCGAGCAGGAGCCGGATAATTATATGGCGTATTACAACCGTGCTCTGCTGAATCATGAAGTGGGTGATTACAGAGGTGCCGTACGAGATATCAACGTGGTGTTGAAGCAATATCCGAATTTTTTGCCTGGTTATTACAGTCGTGCCGAAGCCAAACGGAAGCTGAACGATTTGAGCGGTGCCGACCGGGATTATCTCATGGCCATGAAACTCGAACAAGATAAGCGTCAGGGACAGAAGTCTGGTGGGGAGACGTCCGGAAGCTCCGAAAAAGAGACGAATACGCGCGAAGAGTCCGACAAAAATATCGACAAGTTTAATCGCTTGGTTGTTTACGACAAGAAAGAGGAACAAAAGAGCAAATATCAAAGCGAAATACGTGGCAGAGTGCAAGATCGCAACGTACAAGTCGATCTCGAACCGCAGTTTATCCTGACGTATTACGAAAAAAACAGGGTTGTCCAGGAATCTGTTTATTACGACAAGACCGTTGAGCAATTTAATGCACGTATGGTGCTGGCGTGGAAACTGCTTCTGACAAACAACGAGGCAGCTTTGACCGAGGAGCAGATCGCCATGCACTTTGCTTCTATCAACGAATATTCTGCTAAAATAGAGAGAGAGCCCAATAATCCGGATAACTACTTCGGAAGAGCCATCGATTTTATGCTCGTACAGGATTTTGCGGAAGCTATTCGTAACTTCGACAAAGTCATCGAATTGGATCCGTCGTATACCTTGGCTTATTTCAATCGGGCTTCTATTCGTTACAAACAGATGGAGTATAACTTGTCGCAGGGGGGGCGTACGGATGAACAGGCAAGTAGCCGAACAATCAATTTTGAATTAGCTGGCAACAAGCCTTCGGTCATCCATGAAAATCCAGTAAACGATCTGCAACAAAGCCGGTTGAAAGAAGAAACGAAGGGCTATGAGCACGAGCTGATTATCCGGGATTACGACATGGTCATCCGACAAGCTCCCGGCTTCATCTATTCATATTACAATCGCGGCAACCTGCGATGTGCTCAGCGCGACTTCCGTGCCGCTATTGCCGACTACAACGAAGCGATCTTGCGCGATCCCGAATTTGCCGAAGCGTATTTTAATCGTGGCCTCGCACGGCTCTCGCAAGGTGATGCTACGCGCGGTATTGCCGATCTGAGCAAGGCCGGCGAACTTGGCATCCTGAATGCTTACAGCATCATCAAGCGCATGACGGCTAATCATTAATTCTTGTTGTAAATATCTGATAAGATGATTTTTGTGGTTTTTTTCTGCGATAAAAGATGCTCGGAAACTATGGTGAAATTCGGGATAAAAATTTTTTTTGAGGGTAGGAGATTAAAGATTCTGCAAAAAATCGTTACCTTTGTGCCCTAATTTCAGATTTTCAGTAAATAAAGAATGATAAAAATTACATTTCCGGATCAGTCTGTAAAGGAATTTGCAGAAGGTACGACTCCGATGGAGATTGCAAAAAATATCAGCCCTCGTTTGGCACAGGAAGTGCTGGCGGCCAAAGTAAACGGAGAAGTGTGGGACTTAACGCGTCCGCTTACACACGACACCGCGATACAGCTTTTGAAGTGGGATGATGAAGACGGTAAGCATGCTTACTGGCATTCGAGCGCCCATCTGATGGCCGAGGCTCTGCAGCAACTCTATCCGAACGTTAAGTTTGGTATCGGGCCGGCCATCGAAAACGGATTTTATTACGATATTGATTTGGGAGACGACGTCATCACCGATAGCGATTTTGCGAAGATCGAAGCCAAAATGATGGAACTGGCCGCTAAAGGAGAAACAATTCAGCGGGCAAGCATCTCGAAGGCAGACGCGATGAAAATGTTCGGTGATCGGGGTGAGGTTTATAAGACGGAGCTTATCAGCGAATTGGAAGACGGACAGATTTCAACCTACACACAGGGCATGTTTACCGACCTGTGTCGTGGGCCGCACTTGCCTGACACGTCGTATATCAAGGCCGTTAAAATAACGAGTGTCGCCGGCGCGTATTGGCGTGGTGACGAAAAACGGAAACAGCTCGTACGTCTTTACGGTATCACGTTCCCGAAGAAAAAGATGCTCGACGAATATCTCACGATGATGGAAGAAGCGAAGAAGCGCGACCATCGTAAAATAGGACGTGAGTTGGAATTGTTTGCCTTCTCGTCTGCTGTCGGTTCGGGTTTGCCGTTGTGGTTACCGCGCGGTACGCAGTTACGTCTCAGGCTCGAAGATTTCTTGAAACGTATCCAGAAAAGATACGGATATCAGCAAGTGATGACCCCGCATATCGGAAGCAAATTGTTATACGTAACTTCCGGACATTATGCGAAATACGGAAAAGACTCGTTTCAGCCTATCCACACGCCGCAGGAAGGCGAAGAATTTTTGCTGAAACCGATGAACTGTCCGCATCATTGCGAAATTTATAAAATCACGCCGCATTCTTACAAAGACTTGCCCTTGCGTCTCGCCGAATTCGGTACGGTTTACCGTTACGAACAAAGCGGTGAATTGCACGGTCTGACAAGAGTTCGAGGATTTACGCAGGACGATGCCCACATCTTCTGTCGCCCGGATCAGTTGAAGGACGAGTTTTTGAAAGTGATGGACATCATCTTTATTATTTTCAAAGCGCTTAACTTCGAGAATTTCGAAGCACAAATTTCGTTGCGTGATCCGCAGAATAGAGAAAAATATATCGGTTCGGACGAGAACTGGGAAAAAGCCGAACGTGCCATTATCGAGGCTTGCGAAGAGAAAGGGCTCCCGGCCAAGGTGGAATTGGGAGAGGCTGCTTTCTATGGTCCGAAGCTCGACTTTATGGTGAAAGACGCGATCGGTCGCCGCTGGCAATTAGGTACCATACAAGTAGATTATAATTTGCCCGAACGTTTCGAACTGGAATATACGGGCGACGACAATCAGAAGCACCGTCCCGTTATGATTCACCGCGCGCCTTTTGGGTCGATCGAGCGTTTCGTGGCGGTCCTGATTGAGCATACAGGAGGTAAATTCCCATTGTGGCTGACTCCCGATCAGGTGGTTGTGCTGCCTATCGGAGAGCGCTTCAACGATTATGCGCATCAGGTTGCCAGAGAATTGGAACAGCACGATATCCGTGTGCTTGTGGACGACCGTAACGAAAAGATCGGCCGGAAAATCCGCGACAATGAGCTGAAACGAACCCCTTACATGCTGATTGTGGGTGAGAAAGAACAGGAAAATAACGAAATATCGATAAGAAAACAAGGAGAAGGCGATCAGGGTACGATGAAAATTGCTACCTTTGCCGCGCAAATCACTGCCGAAGTAGACGATATGATGAATCGGTGGGAGAAAGAACAAAGAAATTGATACGATAGAAAAGGAGGAATTTTATATTTGGACAATCAAAAGAAAATGAAAAACGACAAACTGAAGGAGCAATACCGGATTAATGAACGTATTCGGGTGCCCGAAGTTCGCTTAGTCGGTGAGAATGTAACTCAAGGAGTATATCCTATCGAGAAGGCTTTACAGATCGCCGAAGCCCAAGAGATGGATTTAGTAGAGATTTCACCGAACGCTGATCCTCCGGTATGTAGAATCACCGATTATCAGAAGTTTCTCTATCAACAAAAAAAGCGACAGAAAGAGCAGAAGGCAAAATCGGTGAGAGTCGTCGTGAAAGAGATTCGGTTTGGTCCGCAAACAGACGACCATGATTACAATTTCAAGTTGCGTCATGCCAAAGAATTTTTGGGAGAAGGTGCCAAAGTGAAAGCGTATGTGTTTTTCAAGGGACGCTCGATTCTCTTCAAGGAACAAGGTGAAGTGCTTCTATTACGGTTTGCCAACGATTTGGAGGAATACGGAAAATTGGAACAGATGCCGGTCTTGGAAGGAAAGCGCATGACCATCATGCTTAGCCCGAAGAAGAGCAGTAGTTCGGGAAAACAAGCTTCAGCCAAGCCGGCAGGAACTACGCCTCCGTCGAAACCTTCCGAAACAGCGGGAACAGAGTCTAAAGAGTAACCCGTTCGAACAAAATAAGATAAACTTGTATTTACATATTTATATTAACAACTTAACAATTTAAAAAAGAGTTATGCCAAAGATGAAGACTAATTCCGGTGCCAAAAAGAGGTTCGCCCTTACCGGAACAGGGAAAATCAAAAGAAAACATGCTTTTAAGAGTCATATTCTGACGAAGAAGACGAAAAAGCAAAAACGAAACCTGACCGCGACCGGTTTGGTAGACAGCGCGAATGTACGTAGTGTGAAGGAAATGCTTTGCATGAAATAAATCAGGAGCAAGAGATTATTCATTATTTTATTAACCGAATGTTTAGCTCCCAAGATCATCTGAAAAGGTGGCGCTGACATTCAAAAATTCAAAATTATGCCAAGATCAGTAAATCATGTTGCTTCAAGAGCAAAAAGAAAACGGATTCTGAAACTTACGAGAGGGTATTATGGAGCTCGTAAAAACGTATGGACAGTTGCTAAAAATACGTGGGAAAAAGGGTTAACCTATGCGTTCCGCGACCGTCGTAACAAGAAACGTAATTTCCGCGCATTGTGGATACAGCGTATCAACGCAGCCGCACGTCTGGAAGGTCTGTCGTATTCTCGCCTGATGGGGGGATTGCGCGAAGCAGGGATCGAAATCAACCGTAAGGTGTTGGCCGATTTGGCCGTGAATCATCCCGAAGCTTTCAAAGCTGTGGTCAATAAAATCGCCAAATAACATGCGACATTACTCTTAGTCTATTTTGTAATGAGGAGGGTGTGCCCAAAACGGTACACCCTCTTTTTGTTTGATAGAGAAAGACAGGCTTCGGTATGATAGGTTCTTCTTGAAAACTCTATTTACACTCTTAACAAGGTGATGATAAAATATCGCTCCGCCACAAATCAAATCTTTTGATCTGCAGCGGAGCATTGATAGCTAAAAGTTTACGGTGGGAAAATCAGAATCTGATTTCCTTAAGTCCGTCGATCGCAGCATTATATTCGGCAATCATTTGGGCAATGATTTGTCCGACCGGTTCGACCGTGCGTATCATGGAGGCAGCTTGCCCGATTTCCAGTTCGCCTTCGTCAAGTTCGCCTTCGAAGATACCTCTCTTGGCACGTCCCCGTCCGAGAAGTTGCGCGATTTCTTCGGCTGAGGCGCCGGCATTTTCGGCTTGCTCCACCTGACGGTAAAATTCGTTCTTGATCAGGCGTGTAGGAGAAAGCTTTTTGAGCGATAGCATCGTATCACCTTCGTTGAGCGTGATACATTTCTGCTTGAATTGCTCGTGCGCCGAGCTTTCTTCCGACAGGGCAAAGCGCGTTCCCACCTGCACGCCTTCGGCTCCTAACGCCATTGCGGCCAGCATCCCCCGTCCCGAAGCGATACCTCCTGCAGCAATCAGTGGCAGCGAGATCGCACGACGCACTTGCGGGATGAGCGTGAGCGTGGTTGTCTCTTCGCGTCCATTATGTCCTCCGGCTTCGAATCCTTCGGCCACTACCGCATCGCATCCGGCTTCTTCACATTTGCGAGCAAAAGCGGTGCTACTAACTACGTGTACGACTTTGATTCCGTTTTTCTGCAACAGAGGTGTCCATTTTTTCGGACTTCCGGCCGAGGTGAACACAATCTTTACCTTCTCACGCAAAATGATTTCGATGATACGATCCATTTCGGGATAGAGTAGGGGCACATTGATCCCCCATGGCTTATCCGTCGCCTGATGCATCTTCCGAATATGCTCTTCGAGCGTTTCGGGATGCATCGAACCGGCACCCAGTAGCCCGAGTCCTCCGTTGTTGCTTACGGCCGAGGCCAAGCGCCAACCGCTGCACCACACCATACCGCCCGAAATAATCGGATAGCGGATTCCGAAAAGTTCTGTTACTCTGTTCATATATATCGTTTTTTTATCTTTATCGTTTAAAATCAATCGGAAATATTGGGTTTTTCCAAACCGTATCCTTTCCGTTTGTCTTCCATCTTAAGCCAGAAGCCCATAACGAGTGCCAAAATGCCCAGTGAAGCCAACATCATCAGCGGATTCGTATAGTTATAAGAAACTGCTGCTACTTCGGGGGCGATCGTTCCATCGGCCAGCTGCTGCACAATTTCGGGATTCGAAGCATTCAGCACTTTACCGATTAATAGCGGGAAGAGCCATAATCCGATGTTCTGAATCCAGAAGATCAGGGCGTATGCCGATCCGATCACTTTGCTGTCGACCAGCTTGGGCACGCTGGGCCACAAGGCCGCAGGTACCAGAGAAAACGAAGAGCCGAGCACCAAAATCGTCACGAAAGCCAAGATGATACCACCGATATTGTTTCCTTTAAACATAGGTAAAACAAACGCGAATGTCAGGTGGCAAATAATCAACAAGATGGAGCCGAGCATCAACATAGTGGCTGCTTTTCCTTTATTGTCTACATATTTTCCCAGAATGGGCGTGATTCCCACCGCCAGCAACGGGAATACGGCAAAAATTGATTCGGCAGATTGACGTTTGTAAGACATGTAACAGAAAATGATCAGGAATATAACTGAAAGAGCCAGCAGCACGGTTTTCGTCATTTTCTTTCTGAAGTTACTCATAAATGAAGTGGCCGCAACCAGCAGCATCACGAAATACTGGATAAACGCAACCTGACTCGAAGCCCAAAACGAAGACGGGTCGGGTGTTACGAAATCGATGTTGCATTGAAGCATATTCACGGCATATTTCTGGAAGGGGAAAATCGCCGAATAATAAAGTACGCAGAGCAATGCCACGAGCCAAAAAACACCGCTCGAAAAGATTTTACCGAGATCGCGTATTCTGAACGGATCGTCTTTCTCTTCAGCCTCTCCTGTTTGTGCATCCAGCTTTTTATCCATGAAGAAGTAGACGATAAACATCATCAAAGCGATTAATAATAAGATGACTCCGAATGCAGCAGAACGCGAAACATCGATGACACCATACATTTTGGCGAAGACGGGCGAGAAAATCATACAAGTAGCAACTCCCAAACGGGCTAATGCCATTTCAGAGCCCATGGCCAGCGCCATTTCACGTCCTTTGAACCATTTCACAATTCCTCTCGAAACCGTAATACCGGCCATTTCCACTCCACAGCCGAAGATCATGAAGCCGATGGCTGCAAACTTAGCCGAGGCCGGCATCCCTTTATAAAATGGCGAAACGCCTAATTCGTCGAACAATGGAATATAATTGAGGTTGTCGGTAAACCATTTTTCCAGCTCTGAACCCATAAACATTTCTGTAACGGCATACCAATTGATGGTTGCACCGATAAGCATTACCAGACCCGATAAGAGTGCGGTGAAACGAACCCCCATTTTATCCAGAATAATCCCAGCAATAATAAGGAAGAAGATAAAGACATTGAGGAATGTTTCGGAGCCGGCGTAGGTACCGAATGCATCGGAATCCCAGCCGCGTGTCGACTCGAGTAAGTCTTTAATGGGAGATAGGATGTCCATGAAAATGTACGAACAGAACATGGCAAAAGCTAAAAGCATCAGGGCCGTCCAACGTACCCAGGCTTTATCCCTTAAGAGGGGTTGAATTTTTTCAGTCATAAGAAATTTAGTTTGTTTGATTTATTTTCGTTGAATAGTTGGAAACAGCGGTAAAGCATCGGCTACCACGAACGTGCTGCCACCGATAAAAATCAGATCGTCATTGCGAGCCTCTTCGGTTGCGGCGCGTACTGCTTCACGCACAGTCGGGTAGGTTGTTCCGTACAGCCCGTGTTTGAGAGCTTTCCGAGCTAATTCTTCTTCGGAAAGCGCCCTCTTGACAGAGGCCTGAGTAAAATAATACGATGCTTGTTTGGGCATCATATTCAGGACACTGTCCACGTCTTTGTCACTCGCCATGCCAATGACGAGATGCAGGTGCGGATGGTGCTCAAAAGCCTCGTTAAGCAGTTGGCGTAAATTCTCCCATGCCCCGGTATTATGACCTGTGTCACAGATTACAGTCGGATCGTTTTGGATCGTTTGCCAGCGTCCCATCAGGCCGGTCGCTTCGACGACTTTTGCAAAACCGTTGACTATCGCGTTAGGATGCAGTTTAATTCCCTGCTCTTTGAGGGCGCGGATGGCCGTTAATACAGTCTGAGCATTCTCTTTCTGAAATGAGCCGGCCAGCTCACCTTTGATTTCGCCGAAATCTTTGGAATCGAACAGCCATTTTCCATCCGGCATCAATTGTGCCGAGCGCAAAGGAGCCTCATCGGAGGCAAAATAGATTTGTGCTCTCAATAGTTTCGCCTTGTTGATAAAGACTTGTCGAACGTTGGGGTTCGAGGCATTTCCGATTACAACCGGTCTATAAGGTTTGATGATGCCTGCCTTCTCTTCCGCAATTCTCTCCGGAGTATCGCCCAAAAACTGCATATGATCCATGCTGATGTTTGTGATGATACTCATGATGGGCGTCACGATATTCGTGCTGTCTAACCGTCCACCCAAGCCTGTTTCGACGATAGCAAAATCTACTTTTTTATGTTTGAAATAGTCGAAAGCCATGGCTGAAGTCAATTCGAAGAACGATGGATTGATCGATTCAATCAGCATGCGGTGGCTTTCGACAAAATCGACTACATACTGCCGTGGGATTTTTTTTCCATTCACTCGTATGCGTTCACAGAAATCGGTCAGATGGGGCGAGGTATATAGCCCGACTTTGTATTTGGATGCCCTCAAAATGGTAGCCAGCAGATGCGATACGGAGCCTTTTCCGTTTGTTCCTGCCACATGAATGATCCGATAGTTGCGGTGCGGACATTTTAACGCTTCGTCCAGCGCAAAGGTACGATCAAGACCGGGCTTGTAAGCTGCTCCCCCGATATCCTGAAAGGAAGGGGTTCGTTCGTAAAGATATTGAAGTATTGCTTCGTATTTCATAGTTTTAATCAGCGCGTAAATATAAAGACTTATTTACGATTCGATGAAGAATGAATTCTGAAAAAACAATAAATTGTTTGTTTTTTTGAGTTTCTCTGCAATAGAACGGATAAAGATTCGTTTTGAGGCATTTTTTTGCTCGTTTTTTTCTTTTTTATTATGACTGTTTCCTGAAAAAGTCGTTAATTAGCGACCGAATTAACAACATCATGATTAAAACGTAAAAGACATGGGAGCAAAGAAAAATTTTGTATTGGATACGAATGTAATTCTTCATGATTATAGATGTATCGAACATTTTCAGGAAAACGATATTTATCTTCCGATTGTCGTACTCGAAGAGTTAGACAAGTTTAAGAAAGGCAGCAGCCAGTTGAATTATAATGCGCGAGAATTTGTGCGTGAATTAGATCGGTTGACCTCCAATGATTTGTTTCTCAAAGGTGCGTCGTTGGGCGAAGGGAAAGGCATGCTCTATGTCGTAACGGGCGATAAATATCACGACAGGATTGCGGCATCGTTTCCGGAGCGTATTCCCGATCATCGCATTCTTTCGTGCGCTTACACCGTGGGCAGTGAACATCCCGAGATGAAAACGACTCTGGTGACTAAAGATATCAATATGCGTATGAAAGCGCGTGCATTGGGCATTTCCGTCGAAGATTACATCACGGACAAGGTGAAAAATGCCGACTTGTTTAAAGACACGCAGGATACGTATGAGAATGTAGATGCCGACCTGATCGATCAGCTCTATTCATCGTTCGACGGAGTGGATGCTTCGCAGTTCGAATTTGCTGATACGTTACAGCCGAATGCGTGTTTTATCATGAAAAGTTCTCGCAGCTCAGTGTTGGCACGTTACAATCCGTTTACAGAGAGAATTAAAAAGGTTGATAAGGGAGGGCGGAATTATGGTATTCAACCGCGTAATGCCGAGCAAAGTTTCGCGTTTGAAGTGTTGAATGATCCGAATATCAAGCTCGTGGGCATCACGGGGAAGGCCGGTACGGGAAAGACGCTCTTGGCGCTCGCCTCGGCACTGCATCAGATGCAGAGTTACAAGCAGATTCTTTTGGCACGCCCCATTGTATCGTTGGCCAATAAGGATATCGGTTTTCTTCCGGGTACCGAGAAGGAAAAAGTCGCACCGTTTATGCAGCCGTTGTTCGACAATCTGAATGTTATCAAATCGCAGTTTTCGCCATCGGCGAAAGAAGTGCGTCAACTCGAAGAATTGCAAAAGGAAGAACGTCTGGTGATCGAGGCATTGGCTTTTATCCGCGGACGCAGTCTTTCCGAAACGTTCTGCATCGTCGATGAGGCGCAAAACCTGACACCACACGAGATCAAAACCATTGTGACGCGTACGGGTGAAGGCACGAAAATGGTTTTCACGGGCGATGTGCATCAGATCGATTCGCCTTATCTTGATGCGCAGAGCAACGGACTGGCGTATATGATTGACAAGATGCGCGGGCAGAACCTGTTTGCCCATATCAATTTGTTGAAAGGTGAACGGAGCGAATTGGCCGAGCTGGCCTCCGACCTGCTCTGATCGACTTTCATACAATATAATTATATAGCAAACTAAAAAATGGCGGAATGATGAATAAATTACGGACAGCTATCGTGGGCTTTGGCTTTATGGGTAAGACACATGCCGGAAATATTCTTCGCAGCGATCTGATGACCTTATCGGCTATTGTCGATCGCTCGCCCGAAGCGATGGATCAAGCAATGGCTGGCAATTTGAATACCGGTTCGTCCGATCCCTCAGCATGGTTGTCTGTTCGGCAATATACCGATTGGGACGAATGTCTGGAAAAGGAATCGCTCGATTTGGCCTATATTTGCGTGCATACTTCGATGCATTACCAGATGGTGATGAAAGCGCTTCGCAAAGGGTTGCACGTTTTTATTGAAAAACCGTTCGTGCTCAATGTTGCGGAGGGCGAAGCATTAATCGAGGAGGCGCGTCGGCAACAACGGAAGCTCGGGGTAGCTCATGTTGTACGCTTCATGCCGGCTTATATTCGGCTGATGGAATGTTGTCGGCAAGAGACATACGGAGCGTTGAAGTTTCTTTCTCTTACGCGTTTTTCAGGTATTCCGCATTGGGGAGAATGGGAGAAACACCGTCAGGATTTCGGCTCTTCGGGAGGAGCATTGTTCGATCTGTTGATTCACGATATCGATTATGTACATTATCTATTGGGAAAACCTGATCGCATTGAGTCGCTTTGCCGGCCTGGAGCCTTGAGTCTTCATGATTATGTGTCAGCTATCTGGCATTATGAAGGAAGGGATTGGCTGGTGAAGGTGGAGGGAGGCAATACGTTTCATGCTCGGTTGCCGTTTGAGGCCGGTTTCAAGGCCATGTTCGAAAGAGCTTCCGTGACGTGGTCGTCAGGAAACGCGCGGGAGTTATATGTTGCAGACGATGCATCCTTACAAACGATTGCTTTAGCCGATGTGGGAGAAGGTTATCGGGACGAAGGAACTTATTTTGCGCGGTGTATTGTAGACGGTACGTATCCCGAGGCATGCAGTGCGGAGTCTTCGCTCGATACCGTCCGTTTGTGTCATCAGCATATCCGGTGAGATGTCGAGGGAAAAAGACCTGAAAAACATTACGGTATGGGGCTTTATCGGCAATTTTATATTGCTGTTGTTTAAGTTTTTCGCCGGAATATGGGGACGCAGCAGCGCAATGCTGGCCGATGCCGTTCATTCGCTCTCTGACTTTGCCACCGACGTGGTTGTATTTATTTGCATCCATCTTTCTGCAAGACCGAGGGACGAGGATCACGATTATGGACATGGAAAGTACGAGACACTGGCCACGTCGGTGATTGGAGTCGTTTTACTTTTCGTGGGCGTCGGTATTTTCTGGAGTGGAGCGAGTAAAATTTATTGTTTTTATGTGCTGGACGAACCGATTGCCTCACCCGGCAAGATTGCACTCATAGCGGCGCTCGTTTCTCTTCTTGTCAAGGAACTCCTTTTTCAGGTGACCGTTGCTGTGGGTAAGCGCCAAGAAAGTCCGACGGTTATTGCTAATGCATGGCATCATCGTTCGGATGCTCTTTCATCTGTCGGTACGGCGTTGGGTATTGCGGGAGCGATCTGGTTGGGGGAGGACTGGACGGTGCTTGATCCGATCGCAGCCTTGGTTGTGAGCGTACTGGTGGTTAAAGTTGCAGTCACACTCACGGTACCGGCTGTTAACGACTTATTGGAGAAATCGCTACCCGAAGAGATCGAAGACGAAATTCTGGCTACGATCGGAGCGGTCGACAAGGTACAAGACCCTCATCATCTGCAAACACGCAGGATCGGGAGTAATTATGCCATCGAGGCACATATCCGCGTGGATGGCGGGATGACGGTAAACGATGCGCATGAAATCATGTGCCGAGTCGAACGGCAGTTGCGTGAAAAATACGGATCAAATACGCATATTACGTTACATGTCGAGCCGGTGAAACAAGCATCGAAGGCTCTTTTGAATTGATTGCTGATTGTTAAAAAAGAAGCAATTTATTCCTTTTCTTGACAGTATTTTTCCAGCCCTTCGCGACGCAGACGGCAGGCAGGGCATTCGCCGCAGCCGTCTCCCACGATGCCGTTGTAGCAAGTGAGTGTCTCGCGCCGTATCAGGTCGAAGACGCCCAGTTCGTCGGCAAGAGCCCACACGCCCGCTTTATCGAGCCACATCAGCGGAGTATGGATAACGAACGGTTCGTCCATCGCCAGATTCAGCGTCACATTGAGCGATTTAATAAATGCGTCGCGACAGTCGGGATAGCCGCTGAAATCGGTCTGCGACACACCCGTCACTAAATGGTAGATGGAACGTTCACTCGCGTAGACAGCTGCGATACTGAGGAAAAATAAATTCCGGCCGGGGACGAACGTGTTCGGAACGCTATCTTCAGGCTTTTCCTGATCCATCGTCAGGCTGGGATCGGTCAAGGCATTTCTGCCCAGACCACCGACGAACGAAACATCCATCACCTCACATTCTACCGAAGCCTGACGAGCTATTTCGCGTGCCACTTCGACTTCGGCGCGATGCTTCTGGCCGTAGAGAAACGTTAACGCACGAACTTCTTTAAAATGTTTTTTCGCCCAATAAAGGCACGTCGTCGAATCTTGTCCGCCGCTGAAGACGACGAGTGCCGATTCACTGCTCATGATGTTTTAAATTTCTGTTATCTTCAGCACGTTGTAGGAGACGTTCTCGTCATACACGTCGGCACCGTCTACCTTTTTGATATACTTCACCACACGAATGGTAACGGGAAGGATGATGATCTCGTACAGTGTTTTGAGTATGGCCTGCACAATAATCATCTTCAAGAGCTCATTCGCAGGCATCAGTCCGCCGAATGCGATGGGGAAGAAGAGGATAGAGTCTGCACTTTCGCCTGCGAGCGTCGATAAAACGGCGCGATAAGAGAAATGTTTACCTTTCGAAGCGATTTTCATACGACTCATTACGTAGGCATTCAGGAACGAACCGACGAGAAAGGCGAGTAAGCTGGCCGCAACGATGCGTGGCGCGAGTCCGAACACGAAGTTAAACGCTTCTTCGCCTTCCCAGAAAGGAGCGCCCGGAAGCTGAATAGCCAGCTGACTGAGGCCGACGACGAGGAAGTTCATTGCAAACCCCATCCAGATAATCAGACGCGCTTTGCGATAGCCCCACACTTCGGCGATACAGTCGTTGATGATGTACGAAATCGGAAACACGAGCAGCCCCGCGGTGACGGAGATTGAACCGATGCGGGGGATTACCCCGAGTTCAATCAGTTTGGTTTCCAAAAAATTTGACGCTACAAGGCATACGCAGAAAAGGATGCCGAGCATCATAAACGATACAGATACTTTATTCTTCATTTTTCTTGTTTTTTACGTGGTGTTCAAGCACACGGCCGCAGCAATTGCGCGACAAACCACTGTTTTTTGTGAAGCATACGAGAGTCGAACCCGCTCCTTCTCGGTCTCCTGACCGAACGCTCTGTCCCCATAAGCTAATGCTCCTCCGCATTGTCCTTTTCCGGAAAATGCGGCCGCAAAGGTACGATTTATTTTCACACAAACGCTTTCGGACTTTTATTTTTTTCGGAGAATCGTTACTTTTGCCTTTCGTACGATAATTAAAATCAAATAGCTATGAAACGTTACGGAAGCATCATCGGCATAAGGCCGGAAAAGCTCGAAGAATACAAAAAGTTACATGCGGCAGTGTGGCCGGAAGTTTTACAAACCATTTGCGAGTGCAATATTCGCAACTATTCGATTTATTACAAAGACGGGCTGCTATTCAGTTACTACGAATATGTGGGAACGGATTACGAGGCCGATATGAAGAAGATGGCTGCCGATCCGGTCACCCAAAAATGGTGGACATTCTGCGAACCGTGCCAGCAACCGCTCGACACACGCGCCGACGGCGAATGGTGGGCCGTAATGGAAGAAGTATTTCATACGGACTAACGTTTTTCGAGCACTTGGAAGGCTTGTAATTTTTTTATGTAACATCTACACAAAACATCGATTTATGCTACCTTTGTATGGCTGAATAAAGCAGAATAAATAAAAGAACACAGATATGGGAAATCGTTTTTTAGGACTTATCGAAGAGAGTCTCAAGGCTCATTGGGAATTGCCCGCATTGACCGATTATCAGGGCGAAACATTTTACTATAAAGACATAGCCGCCGAGATTTATCAACTGCATATTCTGTTGGAACAAGCCGGCATCCGGAAGGGTGACCGGGTGGCGCTCATCGGGCGTAACTCGTCGCGATGGGTGATCAGCTTTTTCGGCATCCTTTCGTACGGTGCGGTGGCTACGCCGATTCTGCACGATTTTCATCCCGAAAACGTTCATCATATTGTCAATCATTCGGAGGCCAAGGTTTTGCTCGCCGCCAAACAAAACTGGGAAGTACTTAACGAGCATGCCATCGCGGGGGTCGAGCTGATTTTGTCGCTCGAAGACTGGTCGGTGATTCGCAGCAAACGACCGGAAGTGATGAAGGTGCGCGAACAGATTCAGGAGATTTTCAGCAGGCAACATCCTGCGTTTTCGGCCGATGAGGTACGCTTCCATGTGGAAGAACCCGAAGAAATGGCGGTGCTTAACTATACTTCCGGCACGACAGGCTTCTCGAAGGGCGTCATGCTGCCTTACCGCAGTTTGTGGAGCAACACGAAGTACGCGGCAGACAATCTGCCTTTCGTGCTGTCGGGCGATCATTTCGTATGTATGCTTCCGATGGCACACATGTACGGACTGGCTTTTGAAATATTGAACGGTATCAATAAAGGTTGCCATATTCATTTCCTGCCGCGCATTCCCAGCCCGAAAATCATCATCGACAGTTTCTCGGCGGTTAAGCCGCGGCTGATTATCGCCGTGCCGCTGATCATCGAAAAGATTGTGCGAAATAAAATCTTTCCGGTGCTCGAGCAGCCGAAGATGAAGTTACTTTGTAAACTTCCGCTCGTGAAGCAGTTGATTTATAAGAAGATTCTTGCCAAGCTAAATGATACTTTCGGAGGAGAATTTACGGAGGTGGTAATCGGAGGCGCTGCCATCAATAAGGAAGTAGAAGCTTTTCTTCGCCTCATCGGGTTCCGGTACACGGTCGGCTACGGTATGACGGAGTGCGGCCCGCTGATTTCGTACGAACAATGGGATACGTATAAGAAAGGCTCTGTTGGGCGTATCGTTGATCGGATGGAGGTGATGATCGATTCTTCCGATCCGGAACACGTGGCGGGCGAAATCATGGTGCGCGGAACAAACGTGATGCTCGGCTATTATAAGAACCCTAAGGATACGGCAGAAGTCATGGAGGCTGACGGGTGGATGCATACCGGAGACCTCGGTACGATCGATAAAGACGGATTCCTCTATATCCGTGGACGAAGCAAGACGATGATCCTTAGTTCGAACGGGCAGAATATTTACCCCGAAGAGATTGAAAGTGTTTTGAATAACCTGCCTTATGTCGCGGAGTCGCTTATCGTCGAAAGAGACGATAAGTTAACAGCTCTTGTTTACCCTGACCGTGAGCAGGCGAAGCATAACGGATTGACGGAAGAAGAGCTTGAAGTCGTGATGAAGCAAAACCTGAAAGAACTGAATGCGCGTATCCCGAAATACTGCAAGGTCGAGGAGCTCCGGCTGCGTGATGAGGTGTTTGAGAAGACGCCTAAACAGAGCATCAAGCGTTACCTCTATCAGGAGAAATAATTGCGGAACGGATTCGCGACTTTCCGGCTTGGATTGCTTAGCGGTTGTCGCCGCCAGATAAACGGAATCTCCCTCCGATGCCTGTATACGGACAGACACGGAGGGAGATTTGTTTTTAACTCGTCAGCAACCGGCCATTGCCGCACGTTCGCATGCCGTTATTTCGACTCTTCTTTGCCTTTACGCATCGAATCGCGTTGTTTAACCATCTGCTGAGCATTGGATACCGCCTGATTAATACGTCCGGCAAGCCGCACGTACGGACCTTCGCCATCTACAACCGCAAGGCTGTTAATGTTTTTACAAAGTATGCGGAATTGCTCATCAAGATGTTTGCGTGTATCGGACAGCAGCCCGACTACGTATTCGGCTTCTTTCTCCGTCTGTTTGGCATGCAGCTCGATAAAACGGTCGTTAGCTTCTTTCAGTTTCTTGGTCCAACTTTTCAGATTGAGAGCCGTCAGATCCGCTTCATCAAGATCTTGCAATAAATTGGTAATAGCCGCGCTTTCCGCACCCTGACGCATGCGGCTTATTTTACTCCCGCCGTAGTGCTCGATCATATTCCAGATGCGTGTGGCAGCTTCGCGAAGGTCGTCTTCCGGAGCGTTCAAATAACCTTTCGTTATACGATAGAAGCCGATAAAGGCCTTATCGCGTTCGGCATCTACTTCATGTTTGTTGACGATCAGGCCTGTTTTTCTGGCCTGTTTAAACGCGTCGTCGTACTCGTCGAATGCTTTAGTGAAACCACCAGCCGGGTTAACGAGTTTCATGGTAATCAAATCTTCCTCGTTCAAAAATGAGCGCACAAGCGTCATGGTATGAAAAAAATCATCGTGAGGAACACGTGTCAAATAAGTGCTTTCAATCATAATATTCAATTTTTAAGATGATTTGTCTCTTTTATTTCTCTTACGCGTACAAAAATATATTTTATTTTTTAATCCGCAAAATAAAAAGAAGAAAAAGTTGATTTTTTTCTTTTCAGATAAATTAATTTTAGAAAATAATAAGAGAAGCCTCATTATATAAATGAAATCTCTCATTGTGTCAGCACAATATAGGATTACAAAAGTGAAATGCCATATTGTGCGAGCACAATACATGATTACAAAAGTGAAAT
>NZ_JAUMYS010000053.1 GCF_030528505.1 Tannerella sp. | reverse complement strand
GGGATTGAGCAGCAATCTAAGCAAACTCACAAAATACGTTTTAGAGGAAAGGTAGTTATTTTTTTAGGTTCATACTTGGCGTGAAGGCATGAAAAACCGATTCGGCACTTGGTTGCCCGCAAAAGTCTTTCTATCTTTACCGGACATTAATCTTTTAACGATGAATAACAATGAAACAGACATTCCTTCTTTTTGCGCTTTGTTTATGCGGTGTGATTTGTTCCGCACAGACGTCTTATCCCTTAAATGAATACAACGAACTGACTGATCCCCGTGTTCCTGTCGACGAGGGACTCTGGGCGAAAGTACCCGCCACGCCTCAGCTGCGTTGGGGCACTACGGATATGCGTTATGCCAAACACGACGTCCCCGTCATCAAACGCCAAACGACATGGAGAGCTACGGCATGGAAAGGCGAACGCGTCAACGCACAGGCCGTTTTATGGACGAGAAACTTTCACAAGGACGTCAAACTGGAAGTAGGCGAATTACGCAACGGCAGCTCGGTTATTCCCGCCGAAGCCGTACAGCCGGCTTTCGTCCGTTATGTGATGACCGACGAGTTGAACAAAGACGGCAAAGGCGGATGCAGCCAACGCCCCAACAAAGCCGAGTGGGACTCCTCGCTCGTGGCCGATGTGCTCGACCCTGCCTCACGCCTCAGCATCGATGCCTGCACGACACAGCCCATCTGGCTCACTGTCAGCATTCCTTCAGACGCACGTCCGGGCGTCTACAAAGGCACATTGACCATCTCGGCCGACGATATGACGGCACAACAACTGCCGTTCGAAATCAACGTACTCGACCGTAGACTTCCCGCGGCCAAAGAGTGGGCCTTTCATCTCGACCTGTGGCAGAATCCCTATGCCGTAGCACGTTATTATCAGGTTCCTCTCTGGAGTCAGGCACACTTCGATGCCATGCGCCCCATCATGAAGCTGTTGGCCGACGCCGGACAGAAAGTCATTACCGCCTCCATCATGCACAAGCCTTGGAACGGGCAGACAGAAGATGCCTTCGACAGTATGATCGCCAAGACAAAGAAAATAGACGGCACATGGTCGTACGACTATACGGTCTTCGACAAATGGGTGGAATTTATGATGAACGAAATCGGTATAGACCGCCAGATCAATTGCTACACCATGATACCGTGGGCACTCCGTTTCGATTATTTCGATCAGGCTACCGGACGGATCCTGTTCATCGAAGCCAAACCGGGCGAACCGGCTTACAACGAATATTGGGGCGCTTTCCTGAAAGATTTCGCCGCGCACCTGCGTACGAAAAGATGGTTCGAAAAGACTACCATCGCCATGGACGAACGTGGCCTTGACGCGATGCAGGAAGCCATCAAGGTGATTCGCAAGGCAGATCCGGACTACAAAATCTCTCTGGCCGGCAATTACCACCGCGAAATAGAACATGAGCTGCACGATCTTTGTCTGGCCTATACGCATACCTTCCCTGCCGAAGTCAAAGCCGCACGACAAAAGGCCGGTAAGGTGAGCACCGTCTACACCTGCTGCGCCGAAGCACGTCCCAACACGTTCACCTTCTCCCCACCCTACGAAGCGACATGGATCGGATGGCACGTCATGGCCGGAAACTACGACGGCTACCTGCGCTGGGCGTATAACAGCTGGACAGCCGACCCGTTGCGCGACTCGCGCTTCCGCTCATGGGCGGCCGGCGACTGCTATCTGATCTATCCGGGAGCACGTAGCAGCATCCGCATGGAACGGCTGATCGAAGGCATTCAGGACGCGGAAAAGATACGTCTCTTGCGCGAAGAATTTACACGCAAGAAAACCAGCGGAAAACTACGGGAACTGAATCGTATCGTCTCGCAATTCTCCACCGAAGGTATGTTACGCCCCGATCCGGCCACTCTACTAAGAAATGCCCGAGAAGCGCTGAACAGATTCTGAGTTTATTTTTCTCGGATAAATACCTGAATCGGCGTACCGAGAAAATCCCAATGCTCGCGTAATTTATTTTCGAGAAAACGCTTGTAAGGTTCTTTTACCCACTGCGGCAGATTGCAGAAAAACGCAAACGACGGAACACTGCCTGCCGGCAGTTGGGTAACATATTTAATTTTGATGTATTTCCCTTTCCACGCGGGAGGCGGGGTTCTTTCGATAATCGGAAGCATCGTCTCGTTCAGCTTGCGGGTCGGCACACGCCGACGGCGATTATCATACACCGCCTTAGCCGTCTCGAGCACCTTCAAAATACGCTGCTTCGTGAGCGCGGAAATAAACAGAATGGGGAAGTCGGTAAACGGCGCCATCCGCTCCCGAATCGCACGTTCATACGTCTTGATGACAGCCGTGCTCTTATCCTCCACAAGATCCCACTTGTTTACACAAACAATCAGCCCTTTCTTATTCTTCTGGATAATGGAGAAAATATTCAAGTCCTGACTCTCGACCCCGCGTGTCGCATCGAGCATCAAGACACATACATCCGAATTCTCGATGGCACGGATGGAACGAATCACCGAATAATATTCAAGGTCTTCATTCACCTTTCCTCTCTTACGGATACCGGCCGTATCGACCAGATAAAAGTCGAGACCGAATTTGTTGTATCGCGTGTAAATCGAATCGCGTGTCGTGCCGGCTATATCGGTGACAATATGGCGCTCCTCGCCGATAAACGCATTGATCAGCGATGATTTTCCTGCATTCGGACGTCCCACGACGGCAATTCGAGGCAACGCCTCTTCAGGCATTTCCAGAGCTTCAGACGGTAGCAGCTCAATGATACGATCCAACAGATCGCCTGTGTACGAACCGTTCATCGCCGAAATACAATACGGATCACCCAGTCCGAAACGGTAAAATTCGGCTGCCACCGCATGCCAGTCGTAAGTGTCGGCCTTATTGGGCACAAGCACCACCGGCTTCTTGCTTCGACGCAGGATATGAGCGACTTCATCGTCGAGATCGGTCACGCCGTTTTGCACATCGACGACGAAAAGAATCACATCCGCCTCCTCGATCGCAATCTGCACCTGCTTGTTAATCTCTCCCTCAAAAACGTCTTCGGAGTTAACGACCCAGCCGCCCGTATCGATAATCGAAAATTCGCGACCCGTCCATTCCACCTTCCCGTACTGACGGTCACGCGTCGTGCCCGCCTCCTCATTGACGATGGCCTGACGCGACTGCGTCAAGCGGTTAAACAGGGTGGACTTGCCGACATTCGGCCGTCCGACGATTGCTACCACATTTCCCATATCCTTTTTGATTTACATGTTTCGTATTACGAAGCAGAAGAAACAAAGGAGCGCATCTGCTGCGCCCCAAAATGTTAATCCAGCTTATAACCAAATGATTTCAGCAAATTGTCACGGTTGCGCCAATCCGACACCACCTTGACAAACAACTCGAGAAAAATCTTCTTCTCGAAAAATCGCTCCATATCCTTGCGCGCCATCATACCGACCTTCTTCAGCGCCTGTCCGCCATGTCCGATGATGATGCCTTTTTGCGTTTCACGCTCGACAATGATCAGCGCCTTGATGTGTACGCGCGTCGGTTCTTCGATAAACTGCTCTACAACAACTTCCGTGGCATACGGAATCTCTTTCTGATAGTAAAGCAATATCTTTTCACGGATAATCTCCGTGACAAAAAAACGCGCCGGACGATCGGTCAACGCGTCTTTTTCAAAATAAGGAGGCGAATCGGGAATTAGCTCCCGGATACGCTTCTTCAACGGTTCGATGTTAAACTTCGACGTGGCCGATATCGGAATAATTTCCGCCTCGGGCAATAACGCATGCCACTCTTCGACCAACGCCTCCAACTTAGGCTGGTCGGCCAAATCGATTTTATTAATCAGAAGCAGCACAGGGCACTGAGCTTGACGTACACGTTGCAGGAAGTCGTCGTTTTTATCCGTCTTCTCCACCACATCGGTGACGTAAAGCAGTATGTCGGCGTCGCCCAAAGCCGACTCCGACGATTCCCGCATTGTTTCCTGTAGCTTATAGTTAGGACGCAAGACCCCCGGCGTATCCGAATACACAATCTGCATATCGTCGGTATTCACGATGCCCAAAATACGATGACGTGTTGTCTGGGCCTTCGAGGTGATAATCGATATACGTTCCCCCACCAGCTGATTCATCAGGGTGGACTTGCCAACATTCGGATTTCCGATGATATTGACAAAGCCGGATTTATGCTTCCGATCCGTCATAGGCCCACTTCACATAATTGGCGCCCCATGTCCAACCGGCACCAAAAGCTGCCAGCACCAGATTATCCCCTTTTTTCAGGTTCTTTTCCCATTCCCAGAGACACAACGGAATTGTGGCCGAACTGGTATTTCCATATTTCCGGATGTTCACCATCACTTTCGAATCGTCCACACCCAAACGCCGTGCAACGGCATCGATGATGCGAAGATTGGCCTGATGCGGAACGATCCAATGGATATCGTCCTTTGTCAACCCGTTTCGTTTGACAATTTCCTCCGCGACATCGGCCATATCGGTAACGGCACGCTTAAAGACGGCCTGTCCTTCCTGATATACAAAATGTTCGCGGTTATCCACCGTTTCGTGCGAAGGCATACGCAACGAACCGCCCGCCTTCATAATCAGGTGAGACTTTCCAGAACCTTCCGTACGAAGGATCGTATCCAACACACCATACTCCTCATGAGTAGGCTCCACAAGCGCAACTCCACAAGCGTCTCCGAAAAGCGGACACGTCGTTCGGTCTTTATAGTTGGTAATCGCCGACATCTTCTCGCTCGAAACAACAAGCATGCGCTTGTAACGTCCCGAACGGATATAATTAGAAGCTGTTTCGAGCCCATAGACAAATCCTGCACAGGCAGCCTGAATATCAAAAGCGAAGGCATGTTTGCAACCCGTTTCATAGGCTATCATCGAAGCGGTACTCGGGAAATGATAATCGGCCGTCGAGGTCGAACAGATAATTCCGTCGATCGTTTCCGGATCAATCCCTTTTTTGCGCATCAAGCGATTAACAGCCTGTGCACCCATATAGGCAGCCCCCAAATCGGGGTCCTTTAAAATACGTCTTTCCTTAATACCTACCCGCGTCATAATCCACTCGTCGGTGGTATCTACCATCTTTGACAAATCGGCATTCGTCAACACATCGTCCGGAACATATCCGTCGATGCCCGTAATCACTGCGTTTATCTTGTCCATCATCGCGGTTCTTTAAAAAAATAGCCCTTAAAGATTCAGGGCTATCTTTCTTTGTTTTTACACCAAATATTGTCCGAAGTTTTTCTTAAAGAGCCGCTTCTTTTTCAATTGCCAGCTTACCTCGATAATATCCGCATTCGTTACAAACGGTGTGATACACGTGCCATGCGCCGCAATTCGGACAGATGGCCATTGTCGGAGCTACTGCGTGATCATGTGATCTTCTTTTGGCAGTTCTCGCGCTTCCTTGTCTTCTTTTAGGATGTGCCATAATTTTATTGTTTTAAATTTATTCTTCTTCTTTTAGTTTTTTCAGAGCGTCCCAACGAGGATCTGTCGGAAAATCCGCATGTTCTTCCGACAATATGCTATCGTCATCCCCAAACTCATTTTCCGCTTCGTCTTCGTCATCGGAGTGACGCGCGGAATGTCTGCGAAGTCGGGCGGACATCGCCTTATTGCATTTTCCCGGCGCATGCACATGCTTTATCGGGATATTCAATGCAACGAATTCGTATAAGAACCATGCCAGATTCACGCGACCTTCATCTTCCGAAATCACCAGAATTTCATCGCTTTCTTCGGCATACTCCTTGCCAAACCTCACACTCAAACGATTATCCGACGCGATCGATTGTTCCATATCATCCAAACAACGGTCGCACGATACGATTACCGTACCGGACAAATGAAACGTCATTTCAAATGAGGAAGCTTTGCGCTCCACCGTCAACGAAACATTCACTTTACCGCGCTGAACTTCGGAACCGTCAATATCCGTGAAAAACTGATTATCCAGAAAATATTCATATGCACGAATTTCTCCGGGACTCATATTCTTCAAATCAACCCAATATGCGCCGAATTTTCCCAAAGTCTACAATCTCCAAAAAACGCTGCAAAGGTATATTTTTTTTGTATAGAAAAAGAATTATTCCTTATATTTTTCAGCAACAACCCAATTATCATCACCTTTCAAAAACCAGTCCTCACGGCAAAATGTGCTTATTTATTTTATTTTATTCATGATCCTCATTGCGTCATCGAATACGGTTTTTCGTAGGCGGCCGATTTTTTATACGGACGAGCGCACATCTCGAATTCGATTTCACCGCCGTTGATCATATCGGCATGGGTGAGGTAGGCTTTTCGATAAGGCCGTCCGTTGAGCGTAATCGATTTGACATAGACGTTTTTCGGCGAAGCATGCTTGGTCTTCACGGTAAACGTCTTGCCGTTTTCGAGTTGCAGAACCGCTTCTTTCACAAAGGGCGAACCGATAACGTACTGATCCGTTCCCGGACAGACAGGATAAAATCCGAGCGCCGAAAAAATATACCACGCCGACATCTGTCCGCAGTCGTCGTTACCCGACAGTCCATCGATCCGGTTGCGGTACATCCTGCGCATAATCTCGTGCAGACGCGCTTCCGATTTCCACGGTTCGTCGGTCCATTTATACAGATAAGGCACATGATGGCTCGGTTCGTTACCGTGCACGTAGTTGCCCATCAGTCCCTCTTCGTTAATATCTTCCGTATGTTCAAAATATTTGGCCGGCAGGTGCATCGTAAAGAGCGAGTCGAGACGGCGCACGAACATTCTTTCTCCCCCCATCAGACGCATCAATCCGTTGATATCGTGTGGTACGAAAAACGAATAGTTCCACGAATTACCTTCGATAAAACCTTGTCCGTGGGTATCGAGCAAGTCAAAATCTTTCTTGAACGTCCCGTCCTGATGCTTCGGGCGGGCAAAACCCAGCGATGAATCAAAAATATTGCGGTAACTGCACGCACGTTTGGCATACTCTTTCTCTACGTCCGCAACGTTCATCCGTTTAGCCAATTCGCTGATCGTCCAGTCGTCGTAACTGTATTCGAGCGTGACCGAAGCGGCCGATCCGCTGCGTTCGAGCGGCACATAGCCCAGCTTCTTGTATTCGGCGATACCGTCGTAGTAATGCAGATTCGAACTGTTTACACAAGCGTCCAATGCCAGCTTTTTATCCACCGCCAACCCTTTCGCGAGGGCATCGGCCACGACCGAAACGGAGTGATACCCGATCATGCACCAGTTTTCGTTGCCCATGTGTGACCAAACCGGCAAAGCACGATGTACGCTCTGTCGGTAATGATTGAGCATGGAATGAACGAACTGCACGCTGCGCGAGGGTTTTATCAGGTTCATCAGCGGATGCTGAGCTCGAAACGTATCCCAGACGGAAAAGACCGTATAGTTGGTTTGCCCTTCGGCCGCCTGATGGATATTGTGGTCGATGCCACGATAGCGTCCGTCTACGTCCTGATATACGGAAGGATTAATCATCGTATGATACAAAGCCGTGTAGAATACGGCTTTCGTATCGTCGTCAGCCTCCATACGGATACAGCTCAACTCCCTCTCCCACTTTGCCTGTGTAATCTTCCGAATTTCATCAAACGACTTCCCGCCCGTTTCAGCCTCCAGATTCTTCCGTGCGCCCAGACAATCGACCGGCGAAAGAGCGACCTGTACTTCGAGCGGACGGCCGTCGGAGAAGTCGAATTCGAAATAAGCCGTAAGGCGTTTGCCGAACATCTCCGGAAAATTCTTCGTCATGTCGAACCTGCGCCAGAATCCTTTATAAAGCACCTCTTCGCTATTGCGACAACCGTAAGCTACAATCGGCTTCGAGAACTTTACGGCGAAATGGGTGTAATTCATCCGTGACCAGCCGCGGGTAATGCGGTAACCCGTAAGCGTACACGAATCTTCCACGCGAAGATTGGCCATCAGCACCTTGCCGTCGTAGTGATAAATGCCGTAATCGAGATCGAGTACGATGTGCCCTGTCTGAGTCCCTTGCGGAAAGGTATAACGATGCACGCCGACCCGTTCCGTAGCCGTCATCTCGGCACGGATACCGTAATCTTCGAGCAGCACGGAGTAATACCCGGCTTCGGCCTTTTCATGTTCGTGGCTGAAACGCGAACGATAGCCGCTTTCAGGATGCTCTGCCGTACCTCTGTCGAGTTTTACCTCACCGGTTGCAGGCATCACTAAAATATCGCCCAGATCGGAATGTCCCGTGCCGTTAAAATGGGTATGACTGAATCCGACGATCGTTTCATCGTCGTACTGATAGCCTGTGCAATAGCGATAGGCATCGGGTTGATACACTCCGCCGATGTTGTGCGGAACCATTTCCGTATCAGGGCTTAGTTGCACCAAACCAAACGGAGCGCAGGCGCCGGGAAACGTATGTCCCATGCTTTTGGTTCCTACCATCGGGTTCACGTACGGCAGCAAATCGCCCGCCGATACTTGAAACGAGGCAACAAAAGCCAAGCAACCAATCACAAACCCTGTTTTTATACGTATCTTCATTGTATGTATCCTTCTTTATATAATCACGGTTCAACATGTACCTCCGACGAGCGGTGACGTACGATTTCGTCTTTATGTACTGACTCCGGAATGGTAACCTTCATCTTTTTAATGACGGCATCATGCACATCGTCGAGCACGACGGCCGGGCGATAATCCGCTTTTTGGGCGACAAGCTTCACATTGTTAAACCGGATACCCTTAGCATGCCGGATATAAAAGCCCCATGCGGGAAGCTCCTTAAACATCGAAAATTCCGGATATTTATTCTCCATCTCGGGTACGCTGTCCAACTCATCCAGTCCCACTTTGGCATACCGCGCATTCCCCCCTCCGGGGTACCGGATTTCGATATTTTCCAACGTTACGTTTTCGATGGGAATAGACGGAATACCGGCGATGATGCAGGGAGAGACGTTGCGCGGCAAATCTTCAACCGGCCCTTCGTAGCGATAACCGGCATCAGGCTTGGTGGCCGGCACTTCGGCATAGACATTGGAAATCCTGATATTTCGCAGACAAGGCTTGTTACGCACAGTGCGAGTTCCCGTACGAAGAAAAATCACATTACCGGTATTGATCGAAACAAGGCTATCCACCGTCACATTGTCTATTACCGCTCCATCAACGGAGGCAAAAGTAATGGCCGAACGATACGTATCGAACACCGTGTTTTTGACGATGCGGATATTGCGAAATCCTCCGGCCGAAACAGTTCCGAATTTGATGCCGCTGGCATTTGTACGCACCGTATTGTTGTAAATATAAATATTGCTGCATTCGTGGTCGGCACTGTGCGATTTCAGGCAGATGCCGTCGTCGGCCGCATCGAAATAAGAATTTCGTATGATTACGCTATCGCAATCTACGATATCGATTCCGTCGTTGTTCCAATACGCTTTGCTGTCGGTCGTAATTTCTTCGACAAGCAGGTTCCGACATTGCTCGTATTGCTGATTCCAGCTTGCCGGATCTTTCAGCAGAATACCCTGTATATGAATATCCCGGCATCTCTTGAAATAGATATTTTGCGGACGGCGGAATTCACGAGGACGATCGAGCAACAACGCATCTTCAAAGATACCGTTATTGATCAGCGAAATCAGATTGTTAGCCACCTCGTATCCCCGTCCGTCGATCACGCCTTGGCCTGTGATACCGATGTGGTGCTGATCGTGCGCTACCACAAGCGCCGTCCAGTTCCAGTTTTCACCGATGTCGTAATCGAGCGGGTTGGTCGAGCCCAGCAACACGGCGCCTTCTTTCAGGTGAAGTGTAACGTTCGATTTCAGATAGATCGTTCCCGTAAGATAACGCCCCACAGAGAAAACGAGCCTTCCGCCTCCCTTGTCGTGGATATGGTCGATGGCCTTTTGAATGGAACGCGTGTTAAGCGTCGCCCCGTCGGACCGGATACCGAACAGCGAAGCGTTGTAATCCTTTGCGGCGAGTTGATTGCACAATACAGCCGAAAGGCAGAAAATAATGGATTTCAGAATGTTCATTGGAAGCATATTTTAAAATTTTATGAATGGATATACATGGTAACCGGCCCCACGAGTCCCATCGACTGGATCGGCTGGTCTTTCGATTTGAGTACGGTAAATTTCTGTGCCGTAAGGTTGTCCTTAAGCGTTTTCATATAATTACCCATCGTGGTAACGACGTGTACTTCGAGCTGGTTGGAACCTTTTTTCAGGAATGGGCCAAGGGCATAAATCCGCCGACCGTACCACTTCACGCCGCACGATTGTCCGTTGACAAACACTTCGCAGACCCCATGCACCTTACCGAGATTCAAGCACACGTCCTTTCGGCCGTCCGCCTCGAAGGTCCGGCGATAGACAGCTGTTCCCGTAAAATTGACCCACTCGGTCTCTTTGAGGTCTTTCAAGGTTTCCATCGGGTACGTTTCCACCCATTCTTCGCGACTGTGGCGAAGCTCGACCTCCCAGGCACCGTCAAGCGTGCGCTCTTCCTTTCCGCTTGCCGGAAGGGGACGCCACGGCTTGCCGTGTTTCTCTCGGCTCCATACGATCAGACGTGTTTCGGCCGGTCCCAATTCAAGGGCAATGGTATTTCCTTCAGGATGTATGCGATAGCGTTCACCCGTTTCGGCATCCCACACCCACGGAAATCGCCGGGCGGTGACTTCGCCGATGAAAGAAACGTTCGTTGTATAGGCCTGATTACGGTGCGTATTCGCAAAGAAGAACAGCTCATCGTGCGCATCGCTGCGGTAACGGTTTTGCATCACAAAACGATCGGGATGTTCAATGTCAAGGTAATGAGGGATTCGGTATTGTTGCATCACCTCGCGGTACCATTCGAGAAAACGATCGTCTTCGGGCTTACGAAGCAGGACAAAACGATCGGGGTATTGTTTCAGCTTCTCCACCCATTGCTTCACCAGCCGGTCTCGTTCGCGAAAATCGTGCAAACCGAGCGATTTCTCCGGGAATTTCTCAATGCAGAAAATGCGGCCGCCATCGGCTACAAAATCATGCAATTTGGCCAACACTTCCGGATTGATTCCGCTCACTTCGACGAAGAAAAGCGTACCATAGGCCTTGGGACCGTAGCAGAGTTTTCCGTTCCTGACCGTCGATTGACGAAGGACAATCTCCGAAATGTAGTCCGCCCCGCCGCCGTTCTTATGAATGGCCTCCCACACAAGCGAGGTGTAGGGAACGTTCAGTTTTTCGGGGAACGGGTCGGTCTGTACGCCCATTTCACTCCACAAGTCGTACGTAGCCGGGAGGATGGCGATATCGGTGTACATGTCGGCATTTGTCAGTACCGACGAGAGACGCGCTTTGTAACGGTTCAGGTACTTGACGTAAGGCCACCAGTTGTTGTTTTCGTTATGATACGTACCGTATTGCACCCATCCGGGAAACGGCGCGTCGGGCGGAGAGTAATTGAATCCATGCCAGACGGAATGAGTCACGCCCGACATGATGCTGTGGTCGGAACCGATTTTCAGCAGCTCCGGCGTGGCGTTGAACACATCGTACGTATTCGTCATCTCTTCGCAGCTCACCACTCGCTTGCCGGTGAGGTGAGCGGCCGAAGAGACGAATTTATTAATCATCGTGTACGCCCTTCCCCGGCGGTAATCGTCGTCGGGCAATTCTTCGCCGGGACGATGTTTGAGCCAGTTCGTTGTCCACGATTCGCCTTCGGGGATATCGAAACCCAAGCTGCTTTCGAGCGGGAAGAAGCCGCGTCCGTAGGCCTGCGCCCTCGATTGCACACCCTGTTCCCTGCACCATTGCAGGTAGGTTTCGGTAAATCGCTCCCGCAGTAATTCGGCTTTGGTGAGTTCGAAATCGAACCGTACGCGATTCAGTACCTCTGCGAATTCGGGCGTTTTCTCTGCCCCGTACGTATCATCGACGACCGCCCCCAATCGTCCGACCTTGAACAGGATGAACGGAAGATAAGGCATCAAATCGTAGCCGCGACGTTGCCGAAAAGCTTCCGCCAAATCGTCTGTCCAGTTACATCCTTCCAACTCCATCGAATCGCAGAAGAACGCACGCAGATGTTTCGAAAGCGCGCCGGTTCTTTTCCGTATCGTGTCAGACATACGATCTAGATAACTGCGCACGGCCGCACGGTTCATGTGATTGAGAATATGTCCGGCCGCACCCGGCGCGCCGTTGATGACGGATGCGAAGGAATCGACCTTCACCAGCGCATAAAGTACATGTTTGCCTTCGGGAATATCGATACGGATGACTTCGTCCTTACGTTTGCCGGAGAAGTCGACGGCTTGCTCCGACCCGCTCATCGGATCGGGAACGACCTGCAGAGAAAGGAGTTCGAACGTACGCGACGGATTAGGCACGGTCACGCCGGGATCAACCGCTTTGAAGAGGTGAAACCGCGACGCTTCGTACGTCGTCGGACCTTCGAGTTTCTCGGCATAGACGAGCACGACCTGTGCCCGCTCGGCGCCCTGTAACGTCTCGGCACCAAACGGCCATCCCGACCCGACAATCAAATCGCACGTCATTCCGAGACGTTTCGCCTCATCGAAAGCGACTTGCAACATATCGATCCACTCATCGCCCAGCCACGTGAGCGACTTCTTGCCCAGATTATCGCCGGATGAAGGAAAAGCGATCGGGTTGATCTCCACGCCGCCCACACCGGCGTCTTTCAGCAGACGAAGTTCGCGGACAATCTCAGACGCCTCGACCTTATTCCCGTTCCACCACCAGCGCACAAACGGTGCATAACGCGAATCGGGATGTTGAAATAAAGCAAACAGCCCGGACGGCCTTTGAAGATGCTCGACCAGCGCCACGCCCTCCTCTATCGCGGCCGATGCCCTGCCGGCCACCATCCCGGCAGGAATCCATACGCCCTGACGGATAAATGTTCTACGGTTCATAAAAATATCTCAATCTTTTACAACATATAGACGATGCGTCATAACAGGCGAACGGCTTCGTTGCTTGCGGAATGTGAGTTCGGTCACATACGCGAGTATGCTCCCTCAATCTCATTCTTAGCGCCATCTCACCCATTCTTACACCTCTAAAAAGAGGGTGCCCAAACCTTATGTTTTGGCACATCCTCCTCTTCCTTTTTATTTACTATTATCATAGGTACCCCCGTCGTATCCTGCATTTTGAGGAATCACACTTCCTGTATTCGCTTGAATAAATCCGATGGGTAGCGGAAACACATATTGATGATCTCCGATATTGGGCCGTGTAATACCGTCTGTAGCATTCGGATAATTCCACCCATACTTTTTCACGCGATCAACCAGCACATTCCCTTTATTCAGATGATTGTTTCCTGCCAAGTTGGGATTATTGGACAAACGAGAGAGGGTTACCCAACGATGTTCCTCTGCAAACAATTCACGGGCACGCTCATCAAGAATATAGTCCAGATTCACATCTGCCGCCGAACAAGCCTTCGCTCCCACACGAGCACGAACTTCATTGATGTCAGCAGCGGCAGTGGCAAGATCGCCTTTTCCCAAATATGCCTCAGCACGGAGCAGATACGTCTCCGGCAGACGCATAATATACCAGTCCACATCATATTGTTGCCAACTATCTCCGGCAGTACTGGTACCACGTTTGTCGGTAGAAAGTTTCCACAAACGTGGCCAGATTCCTACGGTATCGGCAGCGGTTGCCACTTTCGGATATTTTTGAAAAGCTTCTTTAATCGCCTGAGGCCATGTCTTATTCCCACTAATTAAGTACGTATTTTTCTGAATCATGGTTTCAGAACCTCGAAAATCATACTTATCTCCTTTCCATACGCTATACAAAAAATAATTTGTAGGACGTAACGCAGGCCCATATACTCCTATCGTACCCAAAGAATCAGGGCGAAGCCCGCTTGATGATATTTTTTTACCGTCTGTCCAGATATAAATCGCAGAATCACTATATAAGTTAAATGGTTTCCCATTATTATAGGCTGGATTCGTTTTTTGCCTGTTCTGGTAACGAATGTTGGAATTAAAAGCAGCCTCGGCCTGATTGTATCGGCAACGCCACCACGAATTCCCTCCACCACCAATACTGTAAGTGCCATAATTATATTGACACACCCAAATTGCTTCTTTATTTCCGGATGATGAATAGTTCTGATTCCCTACCTGAAACAAATCCCAATACGGGTTCAATGTATGACCATAACGATCTACGGTTTCTGATGCTCGTGAGCCAAAGCGCGTTTTCATCAAATGATAATCACCGTCCGAACCATTAATTACACGAGTTGCTGCTGCAATGGCACCGTCAAAATCGCCTAGACTATTGCATACTTCTGCCAATAAATGGTCTGCTGCAGCTCTGACGGCACGACCGGGATGTTCTGTCGTCTTAGGCAAATAAGCGGCCGCATACTCCAAATCCTTTTTTATAGTTTGCCAACACTCTGTACGTGTACTACGTGGAAAATCTATGGGGATACCATCGGAAACTTCTGTAACTATCGGTACCCCTCCAAAAAGCCCCACCAAGTTCCGATAGAACCAGGCACGCAAGAAAAGAGCTTCCGCCCGATATTCCTGTTTTTGGGTCTCTGTCGTCCATGCAATATTTTTCGTATCAATAGCCTGAATGACTTTGTTTATATCATAAATGACATAGTACTGGTTCCTGAACCAATGATCCACGAAACCATCCGATGAAGTTAATCCTTGCACAAAATTAGTACTCCCTATACCATTCTGGCCGGTTCCGTTAAATGTATCCAATCCGGCGCCCATGAGCAACCAGGAGCAATTGTTATGCATTACGCCCATCAACATATACTGAATCCTTGCATACCCATAGTTCAATGCCATCTCAATATCAGCAGGACTATTATAAAAAGTAGAAGTATTCAAGGTATATGATTTTTCCTTCAGAAACTTATCGTCACTTTCACAACCTGTAGCTCCCGCCAAAAGAATAGCTACTGCTACAGTTTCGAATATATATTTTCTTAAATCCATCTTGTTACCTGTTTAAAAAGTTATATTTACACCTAAAGATACGGTCTTATATGTTGGAGTCATCCCGTAGCGTGTACTCGACATATTAGCGGCCGTAGTACCTCCATCTTCGGGATCAAGCCCCGACCACTCCGTGATTGTGAATAAATCGGTTGAAGCAATATACAATTGCAATGCCTGGATTTTAACCTTCTCAAGCAATGCTTTATCAATGTTATAAGCAAGAGATAAATCTTTCAACTTTAAAAATGTGCGAGAGTTCCAGAAGTTGTAGTTCAACGAATTAGTATATCCGTAACGCGGATATTTATTCGTATGATTATCCTTAGTCCAAGGTTCGATATCTAACTGATTATTCGATCCATCAATCTGGAAACCATTCGGATCATAGCCCAAGAAATGCGTATCACTCCCTTGCATCCATCGAAAACTGAAATAAAGCGATAAATTTCTCCAAGACAATGTATTCCCAAAGTTCACAGTAAAGAGAGGATCCATATCTCCAATCCAATGTCTGTCATTCGTATTAATTTTTCCATCTTGGTTATAATCCAAAAACTTCAGATCTCCGGGCTTAGCATTGGGTTGAATAAGTTTCCCATCGGCACTTTTATAATTGTCGATTTCTTCCTGACTTTGGAAGATGCCCAGCTTCTTATAATCATAAGCAGATGTAATAGAATGGCCAACCATCAAGGCATAATAAGAATCGTAACCATAAGTGGTAACAGACGAATAATCATCGTTGTTATTATCATCGAACAATTTCTTTATCTTATTACGATTTAAATCGAATATCAGGTTAGACTCCCAACGTAATGTATGATTGCCATCACCTTGGACATTCACCGTATTTAAACTCAACTCAACACCTTTATTGGTAACCTTACCGGCATTTGCATCGACTTTCGGAAAACCGGCCACATAAGGAATCGAACGGTTCAGCACCATATCTGTTGTAGCAGATGTATAGAAATCCAAACTACCATTGATCCGATTGTTTATAAATGCAAAATCAAGGCCGACATTCCATTTCGTAGTAGTAGCCCATGTAAGATTCCTATTTGTCAAAGACTTTACATACAATGCATACGCATTCTTATCACCAAACCAAGTATAAGTCTTGTTCATAGCTGCAATAGTAGAATAGGCACCGATCCCTCCACGCGATCCGTTCTGTCCCCACGACAAACGCAGCTTCATGAAATCAAGCCAATCTTTTGTTCTTTCCATAAAGTTCTCCGACGAGATGACCCAGGCGCCGGATACACCAAAGAAGTTTCCCCATTTATGTCCTTCGGCAAAAGCCGAGAATCCATCCCGACGAAAATTCCCTGTTAAATAATAACGGTTGGCAAAATGATAATTCAAACGGGCCAGATATGCCACAGACTGCGTACTGATGCGCTGACGAGCAGCAAGAAGATTATCGGCATTGGATAAATCCAATCCGTAAGTCCCGAGCGTCGTGGCAGCAGGAATATCGAATCCTTTGAAATCAATACGAATACCTTCGGAATTATAGGCCTCGCGCGTATAGCCTAACAAGGCGTCAACATGATGTCTACCAATATCGGTCGTATAAGTCAACAAATTATCTGCATTCCAATTAGAAACATGATAATCTCGCACATAACCGGTCACATTTCCTATTTTACCGTAAGGATTTTTTAAATCCGCCAATGTACGGGTATCTACCCATAACTGCGGGTTATTAATCAGATCTGTCTGTGAAGTATTCCGCTGGGCATTCAATGTAAACTTATATGTTAAACCTTTTAAGAACGGGAAATCAATTTGAGCATAAGCTATACCACCAATATTATAGTCAACCGTCTTGGTATCAGTCCACAGATAACTTGCATTTTCACGTCCCCACAATGGATTTATTTGACCGTCCAAACCAGTAGGATATTCTTCTATCCAATGAGTGTAATCCTCAAAACGGACATTCCTATAAGCAAAAGGACTCATCCATGTTGCAGCCTGCATCGAAGGTTTTGCCCCCCATGCTTTCGCTCCGAGATAACTGCCTTTTAAACCGGTTTTAAGCCATGAATTGATTTTAGCATCCATCTTCACCATCACAGTATATTTCTCATAATCGTCACCTTTCAATACACCTTTTGTACGATCATAGCCTGTCGATGCATAATAAGAAAGCATTTTGGATTTACCGGACACATTCACCCCATAAGTCTGTGAAGGAGCCTTTTGCGACACTTCATCCAGCCAATCGACCCAACCTCCGACATTATAGACCTCCAATTCTTCCGCCGTCAGGTCCGCGGCAGGATCAACGGGTGTGCCTTCAGCCAACGATCCTCCGGCTATCTTGGCCAAATGACGATGTTCCAAAAATTTACCCTTATCCGTTTGCAAATTCGGTTTCCTTGCCCAAGAATTCCATTTATAACTTGCATTGAAGTTAACAACCGGCTTTTCAGAGACACCATTCTTCGTCGTAATGATAATCACTCCGTTTGCAGCACGAGAGCCGTAGATAGCTGCAGAAGAAGCATCTTTCATCACGTCAATACTTTGAATATCCGAATTCTGAATTTCAGAGATAGAGCCATAAAAGATGGAACCATCTACAATAATCAATGGCGCATTAACCCCCTGTTTATCATCGGATGATGCCTCAGGAATGGAATTCCTACCACGAAGAGACATGGTAGACATATTATTTCCACTCGACGACTTCGTAGGCAAATAATGTAAACCGGCCACTTTACTGCTTAAGGCTGCAAAGGCATTCGGATTCGGCAATGTCGCAATCGGAGTTTCCGTAAATTTCACATTCGAAACGGCACCCGACAAATCTTTTTTACGCACGGTCCCATAGCCAACCACCACCACTTCATCGAGCGATTTCGTATCCTCCCGCAGGGTGATATTTACGGAACTTTTTCCGCTCACCGGAACATCTTCCTCCAAATACCCGATATACGACACGTGCAGTACGGCATTCGGCGAGACAGACAACGAGAAACGGCCATCGGCATCCGTTACCGTACCGTTCGTCGTACCTTTCTCCACGACATTGGCGCCGATCACCGGTTCGCCCTGCTCGTCGACGATACGACCGCTGACGGTTTTCTGTTGTTGAATCTCTTTCGCTCCCGACCTTGACGAAGCACGCATACTCATCGGAGAGAGCACGATTTGTGTGCCCTTAACCTCATAGTCCACGTCTCCCGAAGCAAATAAATCCTCCAGAATCGCAGCTACCGACTTGTTCTTCGCACGCACGTTCACCTTGCGCTCTACATTGATCAGCCGGCTGTTGTACAGAAAGTAATAATCCGACTTCTCCTCGATAGACTGCAAAACTTCTTCGAGGGTGACATCGCTCATATCCATCGATATCTTCTGTTTCTGAGGATCGGCTTGCACATTGGTTACCTGACCAACCAGCAGACAGGCCAATAAAAACACGCCCCTGACCACGCGGGGAATTTTACGGAATACGACACGTTCCCCAAGTGCCTTTTTCATTGAATCATCCATATTTCACACGCTTATTAGATTATATGTAAGTACTTTTTCACCGCCTTTCCCGATATGTTTTTCGCGCCGGCAGCACTGCTCGAAAAAAATCGTCTTTCTACCTGTTTCTGTTTTTTCGTTCCTCCTATTGATTGATTATTATAGTTTATTATATAGTCTTTATGGTGACCGTTCGCCGGGTATACGTATGATTACCGAGTTGTCGCTGTCCCGAAATCGTATACGTCAGAGGCGCCGAACGTTTCAGCAAGTCAAGAATGTCTTCGAGCGATTCGTCCGTAAACGTAGCCGTGTACACATAGTCCTTCAACTTATCGTCCTCCAGCCGGATCGTCACCCCGAACTTGCGCGAGAGCTTCTCAGCGATCCGGTCGAGGTGCTGACGACGAAAGACCATCTTTCCGTCTTTCCATGCCGTATCGGCATACGTATCGGCCGACTGTTTCGACATCGTCCCGCTTTCGGGGTGGAACAGTACTTTCTGTCCGGCAGTCAGCGCAAGCATTCCCGACGAACCGACGGACGAAACGTCTACGTTACCGCGTGTCAAGGTCACTTCGTAACACGAATCTCCGGCATGAGCATGGACATTAAACTCCGTCCCGTATGCACTCACCTTCATCTCTCCGGGGGTAAGTACATCGAACCGATTCTTCCGATCTGATGTGACCTTGAAATACGCTTCTCCGGTCAGCCTGACTGTCCGCTCCCGACCGGCAAAACGACTCGGGTATGAGAGCGTGCTGCCCGCATTGATCCACACTTGGCTACCGTCAGGGAGAGTCGTTTGTACCACCATCCCGGGTGCCGCCGTAATGGTTAAGACTTCTTCGGGATTCGAACTTTCCTGCCACGGAATCCACACATATTGATAAATCAACCATAAGGGAAGTAAAACGACGGCTGCGGTACGGGAAAACTCCCATACTTTACTCAGAAATAAGAGGCGAGCGATCTTGCGCGACACGCTTTGCCACGCCGCAGGTGTATCGACGCTTCGCTGTTCGTTCCGCAGACCGGACAAGTGCCATAACCGACTCAGATCGGCAACCGTTCGTCGCAGATCGGCCGAGAGGCTCATCTGCTGTTCGAACGCCTGCCGTTCATCGTCCGACAATTTGCCCTTAATATACAATAATATATAGGCTTCGTCTATGTTGACTGTTTCTTTCATGTTTCACTTTTTATACTTGACGGACATTCCGACAAATACCCTATCGAAAAATTTATTTTTTTTACACAAAAACCTTCCAAAATTTCATTTCTCAACCTTTTCATCGTATTTACTAGTATAAGCGCAGTAAAGACGGCTTCACGCTTACAGTCTCGACCAGATAAAAATCTCATCCACAAAACTTTTTTTTCAATTTTCTTTGGAGCATTCAAAAAATATGCTCTAACTTTGGAGGCAATCTGCCGACAGACAAGTGCAAATGAAGGAGAAGGCAATCAAAATTGTATTTTAACAATAAAACATATACATCATGAAAAAATTAATTACAACAACCGTCCTGTTATGGGCAATGGCGGGAATGCCTTCCGCACAGACAGTTACAGAACCTGAGCACCCGCTAAACATGTCGTGAAGTAGCATGTTCCACCGCCTATCTCTTCCCCTTTCAAAAACAAGCGAAACACAGGTTTGAAGGGGGAAGAAGAGGTAGAAAAGTAACAGCCGCGTTATACAACGGACGATAAAAACGAACAACCCCTTGGCCGGTCACGTATTTTGTTGTAATTTTGAAGACGCATAACGGACAAGTATCATTCAATAAAACAAATATCGTATGAAATTTTTTATCGACACGGCCAATCTGGAGCAAATCCGTGAGGCCAACGACATGGGAGTATTGGACGGCGTGACAACGAATCCTTCGCTCATGGCCAAAGAAGGCATTAAGGGAGAGGAAGCGATTCACCGCCATTATGTAGAAATCTGCCGGATCGTGGAGGGCGATGTGAGCGCCGAGGTGATTGCCACCGATTACAAAGGGATGATTGCCGAGGGCGAAGTCCTGGCCGCGCTGCATCCCCACATCGTAGTGAAAGTGCCCTGTACGGCCGACGGCATTAAAGCCATCAAACACTTCAGCACGAAAGGTATCCGCACCAACTGCACGCTCGTGTTCTCGCCCGGACAAGCATTGCTGGCGGCCAAGGCCGGAGCCACGTACGTCTCTCCGTTCGTGGGACGTCTCGACGATATTTCGAGCGACGGCATCGAACTCGTATCGAAAATCGTAGACATGTACGCGTACTACGAGTTCGAGACACAAGTGCTGGCTGCCTCGATCCGACACACGCAACACATCATACAGTGTATCGAAGCCGGCGCCGACGTGGCCACCTGCCCCCTGAGCGCCATCAAAGGTCTCCTGAAACACCCGCTGACAGACAGCGGACTGGCCACCTTCCTGGCTGACTACAAAAAAGTAAACGGCTGAATAAAAACACATCCGAATCACGAAAGAGATAAGCAAATCGGAGAAATAATAACACATAACAACAATACCGATATGGAAACATTTTTGGGCATCATCGCCGGTCTGACATCAGGCCATCTACTCCTTCACAGAGCATATAAGAAGAAATTTGCATCGCAATGCTCATCGGCACAGAAACAGTTTGCCGCAGTCTTTCTACTGCTGAGCGGTGCGACTACAATCTTTTTAAGCGCAATGTGTTGTGCATATTATGCCGGATTTCTGATGGCACAGTACAACATGTAAGAAACTGAACACCTTCGGGACGCTCCGTATCACCTGTTTGA
>NZ_JAUMYS010000052.1 GCF_030528505.1 Tannerella sp. | reverse complement strand
CTTGTGTTTTTATCTGGCCGGTGTAAAAACTCGAGGATTTTATCTAAATTTGCCCCATACAATCATATAAGATAGTTATGGCAAAGAAAACAACGAAAACGCTGCCGTATAAAGTGGCAGACATTACACTGGCTGATTTCGGACGCAAGGAAATCGAAATCGCCGAACACGAAATGCCGGGGCTGATGGCGCTGCGCAAAAAGTACGCGGGCAAGAAACCGCTTCAAGGAGCACGCATCACCGGATCGCTGCACATGACCATTCAGACGGCCGTTCTGATTGAGACACTCGTAGACCTGGGTGCCGACGTGCGCTGGGCCAGTTGCAACATCTTCTCTACGCAAGACCATGCGGCGGCGGCTATCGCCAAGGCCGGTGTGCCCGTATTTGCGTGGAAGGGTGAAACGCTTGAAGAATACTGGTGGTGTACTGATCAGGCGCTGCGTTTCCCCGGTGGCAAAGGGCCGAACCTTATCGTCGACGACGGAGGAGACGCTTCGTTGCTCTTCCATCAGGGATATGCGGCCGAAAACGATCCCCGGATTCTTAAACGCAAAGCCGCCAATCAGGAGGAGCAGGTGATTCTGAATCTCCTCGAAAGCATCCATAAGGAAGACCCGCAACGCTGGCATAACATGCTCAAAGAGATGAAAGGCGTATCGGAAGAAACGACGACCGGCGTGCATCGCCTCTATCAGATGATGGAGCGCGGCGAGCTGCTCGTGCCGGCTATCAATGTAAACGATTCGGTGACGAAATCGAAGTTCGACAATCTGTACGGCTGCCGCGAGTCGCTGGCCGACGGCATCAAGCGCGCTACCGATGTGATGATTGCCGGTAAGGTCGTGGTCGTAGCCGGCTACGGCGATGTGGGTAAAGGCTGCGCTCATTCGATGCGTTCGTACGGCGCCCGCGTGATCGTGACGGAGATCGACCCCATCTGTGCGCTTCAGGCTTCGATGGAAGGCTTCGAAGTGACGACGATGGAAGAAGGCGTAAAAGAAGGCGATATCTTCGTGACGACGACCGGAAACTGTGACGTCATCACCATCGATCATATGAAGAAGATGAAAGATCAGGCGATTGTCTGCAACATCGGACACTTCGACAATGAGATTCAAGTCGAAAAACTGGTGACGTTCCCGAACATCAAGCATCAGAACATCAAGCCGCAAGTCGATAAGTATACGTTCCCCGACGGGCATTCGATCTTCCTGCTGGCCGAAGGACGCCTCGTCAACCTCGGCTGTGCGACGGGACATCCCTCGTTCGTGATGAGTAACTCGTTTACAAACCAGACATTGGCGCAGATCGACCTCTGGCAGAAAAAGTACGAAGTAGGCGTTTATTGTCTGCCGAAACATCTCGACGAAGAAGTGGCACGCCTGCACCTCGAGCGAGTTGGTGTCAAACTTACGAAATTGACTAAGAAACAGGCCGATTATATCGGTGTTCCGGTAAACGGGCCGTTCAAGTCGGACATTTACCGCTATTGATATGCGAACGGCGCTGTTCCTCTAAAAAGGCAGCGCCGTTCTTGTATACCTGCGGTTCGGACGATTTTTGCGGCAAGAGCCTCGTTGTTCGCAAACAAGTCCCTATCTTTGTCGCATGAATGAAATAAAGCAACTTATCCGTGAAGGCCATACGGCCGAGGCTATCCGCCGGCTCGATGCCTATTTGACCGACCATCCCGCGTCGGACGAAGCGTTCTTCTTGCGGGGCAATGCGTATCGCAAGCAGGGCAACAGCCGCGAAGCGCTCAATAATTATTTAGCGGCGATGGAACTGAACCCCGACAGCCCTGCTCATAGCGCCTACCAGAGTGAGATCGAAATCCTCGATTTCTTCGACAAGAATCTGTATAATCAGTGAATCAGAAATTGATGTTGACACCCGCCAGCGCGTGAAGCTGCTGCGTCGGGTAGCCGTACCACAACTCCTGTTGGCGGTTCAGCATATTGTTTACTTTCACGTATGCCCCAAACGTATCGTTGAAGTTATAGGTCGCGGTAAAATTCAGATCGTTGATGTTCGTCAACTTGATTTCCTTCGCATGGAAGAGCGTGTAGCGGTTGGCGCCTAAATAATATCCGAGCGTCAGCGTCAGCGGACGGATCGGACGGATCGCGAGGTCAGCATGAACTTCCAACTCGGGGCGTCCGTAAGCCTTTTTGTAACCATTCTCCTTTCCGGAGAGCCACGTGTTGTCGTCTCCGTCGCGCAACGACCAGTTATTATACACGCCCTTGAGCGACGCGTCGAACCATTTCTGATAAGCGTATTTAAACGACGCCCCGACGCGGAACAGCGAGGCGTCCGGCTGATAAGCGAAGCTGTAGTTTCCAAAGTCGTGCTTGGCGCCGATGTAATTGGCCGGCACGAAGAAGACCTCGTTTTCCGTGATCTTGAAACCTCCGAAAAACTCCATCCAGACATTCGGAACGACTCCCGTTCGGATTCCCGCCTCCAGATCCAGCCACGTACGCGACGGTTTCACCATCAGCGCGTGGTCGGTATAACGGTTCAGGCGCGAGATCGAGAGCGCGTCATTCATCCCGATTTCGCCTCCGGCACGTACATAACAGGCCGTTTTGTCTGTAATCTTTCCTTCGGCCGAGATATTGGGCGATAAAAACAGTTTCGACGAGTCGCCGGTGATAAGCATCACATTGGCGCCCAGTTGCAGTCTCCAGTCGCCGTTCTCGTAGCGGTAATAAGGAGTCACCGTGATTTGTGTATGATTCTGATAACCGAGCGAATCGCCCCCTGTCTTGCTTGAGGGATACGTATAGTTGAAGTAGTCCATTTTGCCGGTAATTCCTACCCGCTGATTGCTGTTGCTGAAACGTGAGCTGAAACCGAGCAGCAACGTAAATCGGCTCTCACGTAGGCCGTCCACGTCGATGGTATGCCCGTATTTTTGTCCGAAGCGGTGGTATTCGATATCCAAGAGATAGCCGAGCAGGGCGTCGTCTTTCGAGCGGATACCGGCATACGCGTTTATCGTTTGATTCACCTGATTTTTGTCCCGTTCCACAGGATGACTCTGCGGTAGCAAGATGTGGTTCGTTTGCTGAAGCCGATAGAGCGAATCTAACGGGAATCCGTAGTAGTTAAAAGCCGTGTACCCGTATTTTCCGCCAAGGCGCAACGTCCCGAAGTTAAAATGGTGATGGAAATGAACGCCGCCGAGGTTATCATTGAGTTTGGCTTGTTGTTTGATCCCGCTCCCGTCATAGTCTTTGAGCTTACTGTTTACCGAGCGGTGCGAGAGGAAGACATGCAGCAAATCCGTCCGGTTATTTAAGAGGTGATAGCCGAAGTCTCCTTCTACATTCATATTCATTCCCGTACCGAGACGAAAATATCCGCGACGTTTGTTGTAAGGGATGGCCGTCATGATTTTGCCCGAAGGAAGCACGACGATCTCCTTTTCCGGGTCGGCCGGCAGGGTGAACGGTGAATATTCGATCGTATGCTTCGTTACCTTCGGCTCTTTTACGTCGGGGAGGCGATTGACCTTGTTGGCGTCTTGTACACTCGGATCATATTCGCGTTCGAGTGTCATTTCACGGTTCAATTTTGTTTCCTTTTCCTGCGCCGCAAGCGTCAGGCTACTGCTTAATAAAACAGTTGCGATCGATATCCGTATCTGGTTCTTCGTTGTCATCTTCTTTATTTTTTTATTGACGTTTCGACTATCCTTTATTTCAGTTTCGCGAGCCGTTCGGTAATCATTCCGGCAATGTCGTCATTGCCTTTATAATTCTTTTGAAGGCTTGTCAGGTATTGACGCGCCTGAAATTTATCGCCTTTACGAACATATACGTCCGAGAGCAGGATAAATCCGCGTGCCAGCCAATAACGATGCGTCGTACCTTTCTCGATGAAGTTGAGCAATTCCTTTTCGGCCTTGTCGAGTTCGTTCCGGTCGAAATAAGAGCGGGCGAGCAGATATTTGGCTTCGGCTCCGTAGACGGTGCGTGTGTCTTTGCTTAGCGCCTGCAGGTCGGTTCGGGCTTTCTCTTCTTCGTGCAGACCGAGATATAATTTGGCACGCAAGTAGCGCGCTTCCGCCTCCACTTCGGGTTTGAGCTTCGTGCTTTTCAGCAACTCGTCGGCCGCCTGCAAGGCTTCGGCCTGCTGACCGGTTTGTTGTGCACAACGCATAATCCCCAGTCTGGCCGCTTCGCGGTAATGACTTGTCTCCGCAATGGCGGCAAGCCATTTGAAACTCTTGATAGCTTCGGCGCAATCTTTTTGCAGGTATTCCACCTCGGCTTTCCGTGCCACCGATTCCTCGAGGAATTTCGTATTGCCGCTTTCGGCGACAGCCGTGTAGCGTGTTCTGGCCTCGTCGTACTGCTTTTGTGCGAAAGCGATCTGGGCCAGATAATAATTGGCGTTCGGACTGAACGCTCCTCGCGGGAATTGCTGCAAATAATTGTGCAGGCTCCGGCGTGCCCCTTCGTTATCGCCACGCATAAAGAGCTTCTCGGCCGCAAAATACGTTAACGAATCCTGCTCGCTCGCATCAAAGCGTGCCGATGTATTTCCGAGCGAATTTACATAACTTGCGTACGACGCGACATCGTTCATATCGACATAGACCGATTTCAAATCCTGTACGGCCGTCTTGGCTTCTTCGCTGCCCGGATAGTCGCTGATCACCTTCTTATAGGCTGCGATGGACTGCTGCGGTTGGTTGTTGTTGAAGTACAAAAGGCCGAGTTGCAAGCCCGACTTCCGTGCCAGGCTGCTCTGCGGGAAACGCTGTTGCAGTTCTTTGAAAGCGTCGGCCGCCAGATCGTAGTTCTCCATCAGCACATACGAACGTCCTTTCTCATACAAGGCGTCGTCCGCGTAGGGAGATTCGGGATATTCGCGAATCACACGGTCCATCAGGTTGATCTTTCCTTTGTAGTCTTTCTGCAATCCCAGAAGGAATCCTTTCTGATAAAGGGCATAATCTCCGCTCGAAGGTTGAAGCGAGGCGGCTCGCGTATAATGCTCTTCGGCCGATGTAAACTGACGGCCGTAGAACAGACAGTCACCGATTCGGTTATAGGCATCGGCCAGTGATACGGCCGACGTATTCTTTTCGAGACCGACATATTGCCGGAAAGCTGACAGTGCCGCTTCATAGTTCTTCTGCTTGAAATGGCAGTAACCCAGATTGTAATGTGCCAACGGATAGGCATCTGCCGCACGGTCGGGCGTATTTGTGACAAAGGTTCGGAAGTTGGAGGCGGCATCACTGAAATTATTCTGACGGTAATAAGCTTCTCCACGCCAGAAATAAGCGTCGCTGTAAGCCTCCTTGTCGTAGTTCCCTAATGCGATGGCGCTGTTGAAGTAATCGACGGCCTTTTCGGGCTGCTGGTTGGCGAAAGCCTGCGTACCCAATCGAAATAATACGTTTTGACGGGCCGATTGAATTTTGGCACCCGGTTGGCGTATCTTTTCGATCGAGGCCAATGCCGCTTCATAATTTTTTGTGGTAAGATACACTTCAGCCAAGTAATCATTTACTTTATCCGTGTATTTCGAGTCCGGAAAGCGGTTCAGGAAGTCCTCAAAAATGGTGACTGACTCGCCAAATCCCGAAAATGACGTCTCATGAATCAGCAGAGCATAGTTATACATCGCCGTTTCCTGTACCTGTTTGTCGAATTCGGACGTTGTGGCCATCTCGAAGGCCATGCGTGCCTTGTTTTTATCGTTTGTTTTCAGATAGCATTGTCCGAGATAGAGGTACGCATTCTGTGTCAGGGCGTCTTCTTCATCGATCGCTTCGGTGAGTGCTTCGATTGCTTGTGCATAATTTCCGTTGTTGTAATGGCAAACACCCAAAATATACAGATCGCCACGCAGTATCGAATCTGTATGAGCCACATATTTCTCCAGCCTGTCGATGGCTTTCGAGGGATTATTATTCCGGTAATACGCGTTTCCCAGTATCCGGTAAATTTCCGCGTTATTGGCGCTGTTCGGATAAGCCCGCAGCAATTCTTCTCCGTCTGCGATGACGCGGTCGTAGCGATTTTCGATAAAATGGATCTGGGTGATGTAATAGAGAGACTGTTCGCGGTAGGTAAGGCTGCTTTTCAGTCGGTTGAATCCGTTTAGCGCTTTTTCATAGTTCCCCGTAGCATATTCGATATAGGCCAGATAATATGAAGCCGCTTCCTTGTAGGTTCTCCCCACTTGCTGGATACGGGCGAAATAATTCCGTGCCGTTCGCAGGTCGTTCGTCTGCAATAACGCATAAGCCATGCGGAACGCATAAGCCTCCTGCTGTTCTTCATCGAGGTAATCAATTTCGGAGCGATTGAACCATTCGATTGCCGCCTGATAATGTTCCTGTGCGAAGTAGGCCGAGCCGAGCATGAAGCAAATCTCGTCTCCATGACGTGTATCGGGGTAAGCCGTCAGGTACTTTTCGAGCGTCTCAATCGCTGCCGGATGACCTTGTCCGAAAGCGACGCAGGCCAGCATATAGTCTGCTTCCTGAATTAGGTCGCGATTCGTCGATTGTGCTTTATAGGCGTTCAACTTGTCGAAGCAACCCGGGTAGTTGCGTAAATGAAACAGTTCTTTCCCTTCGTGAAATAACCGGTCGGACGACTCGAACCGATGCGTACGCTGCCCGTATGTCAGACAACATCCTGTCATCAAACACAGCGAAATAACGATCTTCTTCATACGTTTCTAATGGCTAATGGCTTACATTATTATTTGCGCAAAGATAGACATCCTTTCCAGAAAACCGGATTAAATTCTGTTATTTTATTGTAATTATCGCGGCGTAGATACGGCTCTTTGTGGGAGTGACGACGCTTACGGTATAAATAATACGTGTAAAATGATCTGCTGAAAAGAGTTCCGGAAGAATCGTTCTTTTTTTTGCTTCCTGATTCCTCCAAAAAAACGCTTCAAATCGTTAAAAGAACTATCTTTCTTCTATAAAAAACTTCTGTTGATTTTTTTCGCCCTCTCTTATGTCATGTGTTTATTAAATAAAGACAAAAAATAACATCCGGCAATATTTGTTGCCCTCAACTTGTTGTATCGATTTTATTAATTTCCTCTACTAGCGTTATAATTCACACCGGCATCTAAATCCTGCTGTAGTATCAGTCGGTTTTCAAGAACGAGTTGGGTTATATTTGCCCTTCCTCATGAGATGCCTTGTCTCTCTTTTTGCATTTATCGGGAAATCGTTTACATTTGCATGACCATGAGCAGACGAGATGATTTATCGACCGGTCGACGTCGGACTTCGACCCTGCGGGAGCGTTCGGTACGCATCGTACGAATAGCTGTCCTGATGTGGGCGGCATGCGTACTCGTCAGACTTCGTGTTTATGCGGACGATATTCCTTTTGTCCCGCCGGTTTACAACTACACCACGGCCATGTACGGAGGAGGTAACCAGAATTGGGCTGTGGCACAAGGTGCCGATGGAGTGATCTATATCGGAAACAACAACGGCTTGCTTCGTTTCGACGGGGTGAACTGGGGACTGCATCGGTTGCCTAATCATTTATCTGTCAAATCGCTTTTCGTTGATACGACTGCGAGGCCCGAACGGATTTACGTTGGCTCGTTCGAAGAGTTCGGATATTTTGCTGCCGATGCTGCGCGCCGCCTCACGTATCATTCGCTTAAGCCGCTCGTAAAAGATTATCCTTTTCGTAACGACGAAGTCTGGACGATTCGCAAGATCGGGGCGGTCGTTTACTTTCAATCTTTCTCTTCTTATTTCGCTTATCGTCCTACGGAGGGTTCCATTCGCTACGCTCGTCCTTATCCGGCACCGCTCTATTTTTTCGAGGCCGGTGGAGCGTTGCTTTCGCAATGGATTGACGACGACTTTTACCGATTGGACGAAGCCGGCAAGACGGAGCGACTTTTCGGGCGCGAGGAGGTGGGCGACGACGATATCGTTTCGGTACTGCCTTTCGGCAGAGAGTGGCTACTCGTTTCGTCGCAGCATGGGTTCTTTGCTTTCGATTCGGAAACGCGTGCCGTACGTCCGTGGCCGACGGATATCGATGCCGAATTGCGTACAGCCATTGTCAACCGGGCTGTCTGTACACACGATTCGATTTACATTGTCGGTACGCTAAACAAAGGGCTGTTCGCCGTTGGTCGAGACGGCACGAAACGATGGCATCTTCATCGACAAAACGGGTTGAACAACAATACGGTGCTCGGACTGTTCGTCGATCGCGATCATCATGTATGGGCGGTGTTAGACAACGGTATTTCCCTTATTCATGCGCGGTCCGGGCTATCGTTCTTTCAGCCGGAGGGCATTCAGTTGGGGCTGGTAGAAGATATGCTTTTTTACGACAACAAGCTTTATCTTGCCACCAATCAGGGGGTCTACAAATCGTCGGGGGGAGACGGACGGATGGAACGGCTGCCGGGCTTCGATACGCAATCGTGGTTTATCCGTTCTTTCGACGGGCAGATCATCACAGGCAACAACCGCGGTACATCGTTTATCTACAACGATCAGAACATCCCTGTCGCGACCAGTACGGGCGGTATGGATATCCGTCAGGCGCGACTGTATGAGCACGACGTGCTGATCGAATCGACCTATACCTATCTGTCCGTCTATCGTCGAAACAAGGCCGGCCACTGGATGTTCGACAGACAGCTCGACGGGTTCTACGACCTGATCCATCACCTTGAAACGGACCATACCGGAAATATCTGGGCCGGACACATGTATAAAGGCGTATATCGATTGCGACTGAACGATTCGTTGAACGCCGTTGCCGAGACAACTTATTTCCCGCATTTACATCCGGCCGACAGTACCTCGGCACATATCCGCGTCATGAAACTGCGCGGGCGTATCGTCTTCTCCGACGGCCGGCATTTTTATACTTATGATGACATCGGCCGACGGATCGTACTCTATGAGCAACTCAACACTCAACTCCGCGGACTGGAAGACGTCAATCGCGTGGCTGCAATTAATGACAGTCTGTACTGGTTCGTATGCGACGATGCTTATGCGCTTGTCGGGCTGCGCGACAATATCTATCGCCTGCGCGAAAAAATTCCGTTTGCCGTCTTGAATCATCCCCCTAATAGCGGACGCGGTAACGTGCATGTGACGAGCGACGGGGTATCGTATCTTTGTCTCGACGGCGGCCTCGCGCGGTATATGCCGCCATCGGGCGTCTCTTATGCTCCGCCATCGTTACGCCTGCATGCCGTGTCGGCCTACAATCGCCGGAGCGACGAACGTCAATATCTGTCGGTCGATGCACCGCCCGCTCCGATCGATTATGCGTTCAATCATCTGACGTTTGCTTTTCAATATCCCGATTTCTCGCGGAAGGCTTTCCGGATAGAATGCTTGTTAGCGCCGTACGACACGCGGTGGATGGCAACCGATGATCATCGGCGTATCGAGTATGGCTATCTGCCGGCAGGTGAATATACGTTACAGGCGCGTGTACTCAACAATCTTGGGGAGGAGCTCGCTACTCTTACCTACTCGTTTCGTATCCGGAATCCGTGGTATCGTACGGCTACGGCCTGCGTCGGCTATCTGTTTTTCGGAATCTTGTTGATGCTCTTTTTGATCAGGCTGTACACAGGTCGTGTCATGCGTAAACGCAGCGAGTTGTTCGACCAACAGGAGAAAGAACGAATGGCACAACTCGACCGGCAGGAGCAACTGATTACGACACTGCGTAATGAACGCCTCGAAGCCGATTTGATTTACAAGGGGAAAGAATTGGCCGGCGCCGCGATGAGCATCATCAATCAGAAAGAATTTCTCAATAAGTTGAAGCACGAGATACAAGCCGTGATCCTTCAAGGGAAGATGAATAAGAACGAAGGACGCAAGCTCCTCGCGCTCATCGACGGAAATCTTTCGGACGAGGATGATTGGGGACTGTTTCAGGAAAACTTCGATTTGATTCATGAAAACTTCTTCCGCCGGCTGCAGGAGAAGTATCCGGCGCTAACCCCGACCGATCTCAAGCTGTGTGCGCTGCTTCGCCTGAACTATTCCTCGAAAGAGATCGCGAATATGTTGAACCTGACGGTTCGAGGAGCCGAAGCCGCCCGCTACCGCCTGCGCAAGAAGCTGAACCTGTCCGAAGAAGTGAACCTCGTTTCTTTTATGATCGATTTCAAGTAAGTTTGTCGTATGTTTCTTAAAAAAATATCTTCATCATGAAAACAAGACTATTACTCATCTCGCTGATCGCCCTTGTTGCCTGCGAAGGAATAGCGCAACGTCTCTCTTTACAGGAACTTGTCGATAAACGGCGATATGCCGAAGTCGTGTCGTATGCGGCCACTCTGCAACCGGGCGATACGTCCGATTATGCCACCATGTATGCCCTCGGGCAGGCTTGCGAAGGGATGCTCAAATACCGCGATGCTTACCGTTATTATCGGCGCTGTCTGTCTATCGACTCGACCCGGACGGATTTGCTGGCAACGGCTTCGCGCATGGCTGCGAATCTGGGTAAGGCCGCCGAGGCGGAAACGTATCTGCAACAACTACGCGCATGCGATACGACCGACTTTTACGCGAACTATCAATTGGCCCGGCTCTATGCCCAGCAGGGAGAATATGCGAAAGCTATCGGACGGTATGAATTTCTCTTGCAACAAGACCCTGAAAATTCCGTACTGATGCGTCTTATCGGCGATTGTTACAACCGCATGGACTATCCCGTCTCCGCTTTTCGATATTATCTGAACGCTTTTCGACGCGAGCCGGAAAACGCGTCGCTGGCAGCTTCTTTGTCTAACTTGTTGCTGTTGCTCCAAGAGCCGGGAGAAGCTGCGGCTGTCTGTGACACGTCCTTACGATATCATCCAAACAGCCGTTTGCTGCTTCAAAGCAAGGGGCTTGCGTTGTTTACCATGCAGAAATACGCACAGGCCGATACGGTCTATTCCATACTTATGGCACAGGGCGACAGTTCTTATAATACATTAAAATACGGAGGGTCGGCCAAATATTATGCCGGTCAATACATGAAGTCCATCAAGCCGCTTGAGAAGGCCTACCAAAAAGATACGACGTCCGTCGAGGTCTGCTTGTTGCTCGGCTCGTCGTTGGGACGCACCTTCGACCGTAAACGGGCGTTCGAGCTGTTCGACAATGCCGAAGTTCTGATGCGCCCCCAGCCCGCTTTAGTCGATATGTTGATACGGTTCCGAGCCGAAACGTTTGAGCGCGAGAACCTGCATGACAAGGCAAACGTACTGTATTATCAACTCTGGACCCAGAGCCGGCGGTTCGATATGTTGGGACGTATCTGGCAACGATACCGAACCTCTAAGATGGCGGAACAGTCTGACGATTATCGCCAGCGTGCCCTCTTTATCCACATGCTTTTCGCAACCGAATACCTGAAAAGGCCGGAGCGCAGGAAAGATAATCTGGTTTATCTCCGTTCGTTGCTTTCGCAGTTTCAGGAAGAGATGTTCTTCCGTGGCGTGAAACAGCTGCCGACGCTTGCTCCCGATGGCAAAAAAGGCGTCTGCACGGAGGAGCAGTTGCAGGCCCTGATCCGACAACTCCCCCAAAAAGAGTAGCAGACCAAGATCGGTGTTCCGGATTTTTGCACTATTTTTGTCCGACAAAGAAACGACAGACAGATGAATAGAGCACTGTTCGAGTTCCTGCGGGAGCTTCAGGAAAATAATAACAGGGAATGGTTCCAAGCCAACAAGAAGCGGTATGATGCCTTGCATGCCGCTTTCGTCGATCATGTGAGGCAGCTGATCGACCGTATCGCGGCGTTCGATCCCGAGATCGGCGGGCTGGATGCCCGGAGTTGCGTGTATCGCATCTATCGCGACTTGCGCTTTTCGCAAGACAAGACGCCTTACAAAACTCATTTCGGAGCGTATATGACCGGTTCCGGAGGACGTACCAGTCCTTATGGAGGCTATTACATCCACCTTGAGCCGGGTAAACCGTTTCTCTCGGGAGGTGTGTGGTGTCCTTCACCCGCTATGCTCAAGCGGCTGCGAAAGGATTTATTCGATAACATGGACGAGTTTCTCCCAATTTACGAAGACCCGAAGTTCCGAAAAGTCTTCGGAGAGCTGGAAGGCGATAAACTCAGCCGGATGCCACAGGGTTTTCCCGCCGATGCTGAACACGGTGAGATATTGAAATATAAGAGCTTCGTCGTGTCGAGTGTCAAGACGGAAGCGTTCTTTTGTGCCGATGACTGGATCGATCGCACTGCCGAGGAATTCAAACTGCTACAACCGTTCAACCATTTTCTGAATTATACCATCGGCGAGTTTTTCGGCAAAGCATGAAACGTTTTTTGAAGCGTCTCTATCGGTATCTCTTCTGTCGCAAAGGTTACGGAGTACATTCGCCATTCGTCTTCGATCTGATTACGAACGTACTCGAAGAACGATATGGCTATTATGCCTATACCGAACTGAAAGCTGCCCGCCTGATGCTGCAAGATGCTGCAAAGATGAAAGATATGAGAATTTCTCAGCGCGAATGCGAGTGGCTCTTCCGGTTGGCGAATCGTTTCAAACCATCTCGCATTATCATGGTCGGGAGCGGGGCGGGGCTGATTCCGCTTTGTTTAACGAGTTATGTTTCGGGAGGGATACATGGCATTGCCTTGGAGCAGGACGCCTTGATCGCCGATGTGACGCGGACATTGCTACGTGAGCGGGCGACATCGCCTGTCGAAGTTCGTTGTGAGGCATATGAAACCTCGCTGCCTAAGGCGTTATCCGATCTCGGGCGACATCCCGACTGCATCGTGCTTGATGGGACAACAACACGCGCATTATCCGCTCTGCTCCGGTGCTGTGCCGACTTTATCCATGAAGATACGCTGCTTATTGTCCGGGGAATCGACGTTTCTCCGGAGGCAAACGAAGCGTGGCGAACGGCTTGTGCCTTTCCGTCCGCCACGGTCAGTATCGATGCATGCACATGGGGCATTATCTTTTTCCGCCCGGGTCTGCCCCGGAAGACATTCAGGCATGTTGTGTGTTAAATCTCTCGCCTTTGTCTTCCGTTTTTGCGATACCATTCGTTTTGTCGCCGTTAAAACCTCAATCGGCCGCTGTACATCCAGTGTTCGCGTGAGTTGAGGTAGCGGATCTCGACATTGTCGTGTGAAGTGATAGAGGCATTTGTTTCTTCCGTTCTTTTTTCTCTTACGTCGGTAGCCAGTATTTTGATGATCCCATCCGTAAAACCGGTTTCCCCACGTGTTTTTTCAATACGTAAGGGAACTTCGATCGTATAATCGAGTTGCAGTTTGGGGGAGTCGAAACTCAGCAGCGTGCCTTCTCCTTCGATTGTGCGCGATGCCCCTTTCCCGAAGTGAATCTTCCACGAACAGGAATACTCGAACTCCTTGTCCCGGTTGTTATGGCGGGCAATGCTCCACGTGTTGCTGCCTTCGTTTTTAATTTCGAATTCGTAGATGCTTCGTTGCTCTGCGGACGAAGAAGACAAATCACGCACCGTCCATGTGCCGGGAGTATTCAGATGATGTCCGTTCGTTCGGATGGACATGTGCATTTTATCTCCGGAGAGGTGCCGAAGCGTCCACGTGTTTTCTTCTTCGCCACGAAGGATTTTTACATTATTGAAATAGAGTTTGTCGACCGAGTCGCGTTTGACTATGTCGGTCTGCGAATAGTATTCGTTGAAACGATAGGCGTATTCGAGCATGGTCGCATATTTTTCTAACGCGTTATACGTATAGTCGAATGCCACATAGCCCGGATGTGTTCTGCGCCGGCTTTCATCGTAATATACGCAACTGCACGTCATGTTCAGTAGAATCAGGCTTAAAAGGATATGTTTCAGTTTCATTTTCATTGTCGTGTATGTGTATTTGAATATTTAACTCCTGTTTTTTTTTAGAAGCGATACCCTACACCGGCTTTCAGGAAGCCCATCGTTCCGTATCCGATTTCCCAGGAACCGAAAAGATTACGCCCGAAGGATACCCCAAAAAAAGTGAGTTGTCCGGTTACAAACGTCCGATGCTGGTATTCACGCATGCCGAATTCTCTCTCGCTTTCCATCCCGAACCCTAATCCGAAGCCCGAATAGAGACGTACGAAAGGGCGATTGAGATACGTAAAGCGTACCGTCGGATACAATGCGAAGCGGTGTTTACGGTAGTTATCGTCAACCAGGAAAGATTCACGGACTCTGCGATTTTGAAAAACACCCGAGTAGGATACATTAAGACCCAATGCGAGCCATCGTTTCATCTCCTGTGTGTAGGAGAGGGAGAGCGCTTGCGTGTAATACCGATCGTCGTACGTGTATCGTCCCTGATTATACCGATCGAGCGGTGTTCGCCAAAAATCCCTATAATCGTAACCCTTCCACCATGATGCGGAAGGAACTTCGACGAGTCCCCAGCCGAATGTCACTTCGCGTTGGGGATGGAAAGACGGACGTCTCTTCTCCGGTAAATCGTCTTGCGCTCGTGCACCGATTGCCAGCACAGCAAGCCAGACAAAGCATAGCATTTTCTTTTTCATAAAAAACCAATTATTTATAGTTTTGTTTTCAACTGTTTATATAATAATCTTCGCCCGATAGCGTGGCAAAATTATCTCTTTTTCCGTCTTTGCAAAAAAGATTCTGTCCATATAGATGGAAAAAACAGGCGAAACGCTGCATCGAAACGATTTTTTTGAGCGGAAAAAAATGACGGGGCGAGGCTGCCATGTGGAATCGTCAGCGTTCCCAAACCGGAATTTACGGTGTAATGTCTTATACTTGCAGAATGCGAATGTGTAAAATGGTTAAAATCAAATGGTCGGCATTTGCATGTTCGCATAATATGCCTACCTTTGCCCGTTCGTAAGATAATCAATAAGGACATGAAAGAATATATTTTCAAGCTGGAGATGAAGGTGCGTGACTACGAATGCGACTTGCAGGGGGTGGTAAATAATGCCAATTACCAGCATTATATGGAACATACGCGTCATGAATATCTGGAGTCGCTCGGCGAAAACTTCGGAGAGATGCACGAGAAAGGATTTGATGCGTTTGTGGCAAAGGTAGAGATCAAATATAAGCATTCTTTGCGAAGCGGCGACCATTTCGTGTCGTGCGTAAACCTCAAGCGCGAAGGCATCAAGCTTGTTTTTGAACAGGATATTTACCGGCAGTCGGATGGGATTCTGGCAGCGTCGGGACGAGTGGAGACCGTCATGGTACAGGACGGTAAGCTGACACGTGGCGAGTACTTCGACCGTCTGATTCGTTAACATTCCTTTTTCTCCTCTTATGGCCGGTGAGCGCACTTTCCTGATTGCTCTGACGATGCTCCAAGGTGTTGGCGATATGTTGGCGCGTGCGCTGCTTCAGTATTTCGGAACGGCTGAGGAGGTTTTTAACGCGCATCGACGGGTCTTGGAGAAGATACCCGGCATCGGCGAATATACGGCCGGACGAATCGATCAGGGAAAAAACGAGGCGCTCAAGCGGGCGGAGAAAGAGATCGGGTTTATCGAGAAAAATCGGATTCGGATGTATGCCATCACGGAGAACGACTATCCGAAGCGTTTGCGTGAATGTCAGGATGCTCCCGTCATTTTTTATTATAAGGGTAGGGGCGATCTGAGTGCGAAGAAGATTATCAGTATTGTCGGTACGCGGCGTGCAACCGATTACGGACGGATGCTGACCGAAAAGCTGGTTAGAGAACTCGCTGAAACGTATCCGAATTTGCTTATCGTCAGCGGATTGGCTTATGGCATCGATGTCAGTTCGCATCGCGCCGCACTGAAGCATGGGCTGCCGACGGTCGGTGTGTTGGCACACGGGTTAGACCGTATTTATCCGGCTGCACACCGAAATACCGCGGTCGAGATGCTTGAGCGGGGCGGATGGCTGACTGATTTTCCCAGTGAGACGAATCCTGACCGCGAGAATTTTCTGAAACGTAACCGATTGATCGCCGGTTTGTCGGACGCTACGGTGGTGGTTGAGTCGGCCGAGAGGGGCGGGGCGCTTGTCACCGCCGACATCGCGTTTTCATACGGACGTGAGGTGTACACGTTCCCGGGACGTACGATCGACGAATGTTCGGCGGGATGCAATCGGATGATACAAACAAACAAAGCGGGCCTGATCACTTCGGGACATGATTTAATCCGGGCGCTTTGTTGGGACGCCGGCGATACTCGCCCAAGCGTCGGAGAACAGTTGGTGTTGAAGCTCGAAAAGTCCGACCACCCGCTCGTGAACATCTTGGCGGAGCGGGGGCAAATGCAGATTAATGATTTGGCTATAGTTTCAGATTTACCCGTGCATAAGGTCACATCGATGCTTTTCGAGCTTGAGCTTGCCGGACACGTCATGGCTTTGCCGGGAGGCATGTATAAATTAACAGATTAAAGACAGATGAAAAAAATCTATCAGATTATAAGAGAACGGAAGCTGCAGATATTCTTTTTAATGTATATCCTGCTGCTCGTACCGTCCATGAGCCTGATTGCGCATAATATTCCTGCCAAAACGCTTATATCGGGATTTTTGATAAGCTTCGGGCTATTGGCCGTCGTCTTCATTCTTTCATCATTCATGACGACGAAGGGCATCCGTATATTTTATTCCGTTTTGCTGGCAATTACCATCATACCGAGTACGATTCTGCTTAGCTACCTGTTGATTGCGAAGGTGCTGCTTTCGGGTGGGACGATCACCTCGCTTTTCGAAACGAATCCGGACGAAGCCAAGGAATTTATTACGTATGTGAATCCCTGGATTGTCATGGGAGTGGCTTTATACGTTCTCCTTCCGATCGTGATGATCTTTAAAATGAAGCAAGTCGTTTTTCACCGTGTAGGAAAGCATAAAAACGCTTTTTTCGCGTGCGTACTGCTGTTGTTGTTATTTCTGGCCATCGAGCCGGTGGCTCAGCGCATTTATTTTGTCGACTTCTATCGTGTCTTCGCCGATTACAAACGGCAAAGGCTGCGTGAGGAGAAAGCCCTTGCGGAGCGTCAAACAATACCGTTCGAAGTGAAACGTTTGCCTGAAAAGGCACCAGAGACGATGGTGCTCATTATCGGAGAGTCTCATACCCGCCATCACATGTCGCTTTATGGCTATGAGCGCGATACGAATCCGTTATTGTCGGCACAGAAAAGCCGGCTGAAAGTGTATCGCGATGTCGTTTCGCCGCAAGTGCATACCATTCCCGTTTTGCGAGCTGCGCTTACCTTTGCAGATCATGAGCATCCCGAAAAACTGACGGAGCAACCGTCGCTTTTCGAATTATTTAATCGCGCCGGATACGAAACGTACCTGATCAGCAATCAGCCTTTCGAGAACTCGTCTTCCAGTTACGAATCGCTGCTGAGATTGGCTAAACATACGACCGACCTATCCCGGCTGAATCAGCCCGACGGGGTTGTGCTTGAGTCACTGAAGCAGGCATTGCAGGGTCCGACGGACAAACCCAAGCTGATCGTGTTGCATTTCATGGGCAGCCATATTGCCTACAAATATCGCTATCCGGATTCCTTCGAGCATTTTAACCATCTGAAAAGCCCGATCGGCCGTCGTGAAGTGCAATTGACGCCCGAGGCCAAGAAGGTGATCGATCAGTACGATAACTCCGTACGCTATAACGACTATTTGATCTCTTCGATCATCGATATGCTTGAGCGCGAGCAGAAAACGTCTGCCATGCTCTATTTTTCCGATCATGGCGAAGAAGTCTATGATTTGCGCGAATTTGCCGGTCACGCCTATGAAAAGGTCTCTTCCTATATGTGTGAGATCCCTTTTATTCTTTGGATGTCGGACGATTATAAACAGCAAAGACGTGACCTGGTATTCGATACTAGACGTCCTTACTCTACGGTAGATGTGCTTTACAGTCTTTCGGATTTGGGAGGATTACGTTATGAAGGATACGATACGCAGCGAAGCATTTTCTCGGCACAATTCAAGCCTCGCCCGCGTAAGGTCGGTGAATTATCGTACGAATCGGTTCTTGAACTAACCCGCGAAGCCAAACAAAAATATAAGAAGACCATCGCGTCGAATACTTTCTTCGATAGCCTGAATAAAGAGTGGAAACAGATTAAGAACCTGTCGGATAAAGTCCTCACATCTCCTCAGACCGAGCGATGAAGCAGGGATAAAAAATTAAAGGCCATCTCACGACGGCCTCTAACCCACTTTGTTAACCTTAAATCTAATACTATTATGAAAAAACCACGATGCAAAGATACACTTATACTTTCCATCTGTCAAGCATTTAATAGTTAAATAACAATAATAAAAACGGACGAAGGATATAAAAAGTGTTTATTTTTGTCTTGCAGGAGGCTTTCGTATCGATTTATCAGCATAGTAACTGTCTCTTTAATGCCTTATAACCAGTTAAGCTGACTTTCAGTTGGGCTCCGTTTTTCAGTCTGACTTGATAATGTTCTTTGCCGAAGAGTTCGATTCGTGCGATGTATTCCGCATTCACGATACAAGAGCGGTGAATCCGCACGAACCGGTTGGCCGGTAAATGCTCGTCGAAATATTTCATGGTTTGTTCTTTCAGGTATTCTCCCGAGGCCGTAAAAATCGAGACATAGTCGCCACAAGCCTGAATATAAAAGATGGCACTAATAGGGATCAGATGGATGCGTGATCCGCTTTTGACGGAGATACGCTCCAGTTCATGTCCGGAAGGAGGAGAGGGCACAACTGTTTCAGCCTTCTCTTGGTTTTTTTCTTCTTCGGCTTCGGTCACAAGGCGCACAAAGCGTAGTTTATCATACCACATCAGCAGGATGGCCCAGCAGAGAGAGCCGAACAATATCCGAAACGGAATGGTTGCCTGAAAAGCCGGAACAAACCACTCGTTGCGCGACAGGGCGCTGAGAATCGACGCGCCCCCGACGATAACTGCTTGCACGCAGGTCGACCATAGCACCGCCGGAACAAGTTTTCTGCAACTTGCCATATACCATGTGGCAAACCCAGCGGCTGCCGCTATTGATACGGATAGAAGGGCATCCATGCTTGCTTCTGTGGGGCTATATCCCGCAGTCCAGACAAGCAGCGAAGCTTGTATGACGACGTGGAGCAGGCATAGAGTGAGCGCGGCGATCCTATTCGCGACGGAGGTCAAAAGGGGATGTCCCGTATCCATCGATCAGCCTTTGATTTCAAGCCCTCCAAACATTACTGAGCCCCGTAATATCAGCGTGTGCTCCCGGTCTGTGTCCGGACTGAAATGGGGCCGTTTGTCTTCGCAGGATCCGAACACGGTGCGCACCTCCGATTGTACGTTCCATGAGTCGGGTATATATAAAGTAATACCGCCAAACATACAATCGATATCGACAGATGTTTCGCGTGTTTCGAGGCGTGTACGGCGTAAGTCGATTTCTATGTCCCCGAAAGCATTGCGCAAGTCGGCTCCGTGAAATACCGGATCGAGGATGACGGCCTTCGTCCCGCTAAAAAGAATATCCGAACGCACGAACCCGTCCGAAACGAAGGCTCCTTTCGCCCGTTCTCTTCGGTACGGCCCGTCTTTTTTGTGTTGCCGGAGCAGCAGGCTTATACCGATGACGATCAAAATCACAGGCCAAAACATGTACAGTTGTGAGAAGCCGATCACTCCGAACCGAGGCATCAGCAGCACACCTCCGATCAGTATCAGGATCATTCCCCGCACATACTCGCGGTGAAAGAGTTGGATCACCCCCAGCGCAATGAGGATCATTTGCCAGGAGGCAAGGAATTGGAAAATGCCATGATTGATCACTCCTGTGTTCTTTCCTAAAAAAACGAGACCGGCCAGAATCAGTAACACCGGTACTCCCCAATTTTTTCTTTTCATGATTCAAAACGATTGATAAACGAATGCAAAGATACGGATAAGAGCGGCTTATCGGCAAGTCTTTCCCGATAGACTACGTCCCGAAATCGACGAATCCCGACAGAGAGGCGATGAAATTTGAACATATCGGTTCTTTTTTGTTCCTTTGCAATTCATAACAAATCATAAATAAACGCTCATGAAGCCGAAGAAATTTTTATTGCAGGAGAAGGATATCCCGATGGCATGGTATAATATTGTAGCCGATATGAAGAACAAGCCCATGCCGACATTGAACCCGGAAACCCGGCAGCCGATGAAAGCGGAAGAGATGTATCCGCTGTTTGCCACCGGGCTTGTGGAACAGGAAATGAACCGAACAGACGCGTGGATCGAGATCCCCGAAGAAGTACGCGACTTATATCAGCATTGGCGTCCGACGCCGCTGGTACGTGCTTACGGGCTGGAGAAGGCGCTGGATACTCCGGCACATATTTATTTCAAGAATGAGAGTGTCAGCCCCATCGGCTCACACAAGCTTAATTCGGCCATCGCGCAGGCGTATTTTTGCCGGAAGGATGGGGTGACAAACATCACCACCGAAACAGGCGCGGGGCAGTGGGGCGCGGCCATGGCATACGCTGCGAAAGCTTTCGGACTCGAATTGGCCGTGTACATGGTCAAGGTGAGTTATAACCAGAAACCTTACCGTCGTTCGTTGATGCAGACGTTCGGGGCGCAGGTCATCGCGTCGCCCAGCATGAGTACGAAGACGGGACGTACGATCATCACTGAGCGACCCCAATATCAGGGAAGCCTTGGTACGGCCATTTCGGAAGCCGTAGAGCTGGCTATGCAGACACCGAACTGCAAATATGTGCTGGGAAGCGTGATGAATCATGTGCTGCTGCATCAGACGGTGATCGGGCTTGAGGCCGAAAAACAGATGGAGATGACCGGCGAATACCCCGATGTGGTTATTGCCTGTTTTGGTGGAGGATCGAATTTCGCAGGGCTCTCTTTCCCTTTCCTGCGGCATAAGCTGACGGAGGACAATGATGTGCGCGTGGTGGCTGCCGAACCCGCTTCATGCCCGCGGCTCACACGCGGAACGTTCCAGTACGACTTTGGCGATGAAGCCGGCCATACGCCCCTGATCCCCATGTACACGCTCGGACATACGTTCACGCCGGCGCATATTCATGCCGGAGGACTACGTTATCACGGTGCCGGAGCCATTGTCAGCCAGTTGAAGAAAGACGGATGGATCGATTCCGTGGCCATTCCGCAGTTAGAGACGTTTCATGCCGCCACGCTCTTTGCCAAGACCGAAGGGATTATCCCCGCGCCGGAGTCGTCGCATGCTATCGCTGCGGCCATACGCGAGGCCGAGCAGGCTAAAACCGAAGGGAAAGCACGTACGATTCTGTTCAACCTCTCCGGGCACGGACTCATCGATATGGCGGCCTACGATCTCTATCTTGCGGGCGACTTGACGAACTACGAACTGCCCGACGAAGAACTCAAAAAATTTACCGCAAGCCTCGAACGGATTATTTAATAAATTACGAATGTTTGAATGCGAATAACGCAAACTACTTAAATGGATGCGAATAAATAATTAACATAATAAAAAACATAGGAGGGTGTGTCAAAATGCAATGTTTGGGCACCCCCTCTTTAGGTGTGTAAGAATGGTTAAAAAGCAAGGCGCTAAGGATGAGGGTGAGGGAGCATACTAAGGTATGTGACCGAGCTCTCATTCCGCAAGCAACGAAGCAGTTTGCCCGTTATGACACACCGCCTTTTTTATGGCGAGCTTTTTTTCCAACGCTTCGCATTAGGCTGAATGAACCCAAATTACGCGATACACTGTTCGGCGTTTACCATTAATTAATTGTTAATTGTC
>NZ_JAUMYS010000051.1 GCF_030528505.1 Tannerella sp. | reverse complement strand
GATTGGTTAAAAATCCTTTTGTGATTTATCTCCCGCAAATTGTTTGTAATAAATCACAGTTGTGATGGATTCGCCGCAAACCGATTGTAATCAATCACAGTTGTGATGGATTCCGATGACGCTGGTCAGAAACGTTTGATCAAGAACGAAGGACGGAACCGAAAAAAAATGCCGAACGAATAGTTCAGTCGGTCTCCCTCCGCATCGTGCCGTTTTTGCGGATCGACTATTCGCGTCCCCATCCGATAGAAGGCATCGGCATTGATGCCCAGCGAAAACTCCCGGCCGAACTTGCGCGTATATTCGGCTCCGGTATAAATCATACGGGGATTTCGGTAAACGGCATCCTCTAAATAGGTGGAGATTGCCCCATAGAGAGGATTTCCAAACAAAGAGATGAAATCGTCGCATTTCCAGTAAGCAGCCTGCACGCGGAAGTCGGACAAGTCGGCCGTCATGCTTCCGTACCAGCCATAGCCGCGTTTCAACGGCCACAGATTCCCGGCATGCTGATAGTAGCCTGTTACGTCGAGCTCCAGATTGAGTTTCTTCAACACGCCGCGTCGTACATTCCAGTCCACCCCGAGACCGGTCGCACCGTTCAGCATCGTTTGCACCGACTGTCCATTACTGATCGTATCGAGTTCGCCACCGCGATGTTGCGCCAATGCTTGTATCTGGGCGTAGGCATGAAAGGTCGATTCCGGCGAGTTGAACTTAAACCGCGAAGACCAACCGAACGTAAACGCTTCCTGATGCGTATCCAGTTTGTAAATAAAACTTTCCCAATTCAGCCAGATATCCATATCCATCCAGCGCGGATGATATAAGATTTGCAGTCCCGCCTCCGGGTCGGACGATAAGTTTAGCTCCGGATTATAAAGCGGAGCGATCAGACGATGATTGCTTCCGCCATATAAATCGCCCAAAATCAAGTCTACCTGATCCGACAACGCCACGTGAGCCCGCAAATAGGGCAGTAAATGTACGTTGTGCTTCGACTCTTCTCCTCTCCAGACCGCGATATCGTTATAGGCAAATGCCGGATAACGAGTTGCTCCCCAGAACCAGATGGAATGAAGGCCGCCTTCCAGCTTGATGTTTTCCGTAGGATAATATGCCGCTTTAAGTTGCAACCAGAATCCCGGCAGAGTATATCCTTTTTGTACGAACGTGGTGCTCTCGGCATTCCGGAAAAAACTGAGATTATCTACCGCGATAAACAACTTGCGCTCATTTTCAGGATTTATCCGGTAGTCGGTCATAAAAACCTTTTCCGCAAGCTGTGCACGTAGCGGAGGCGTGTGAGTGCCGAACCCTGCAAACAGCATACTTAGAAAGAATACTCGTAAACCGTAAAATCGTATCATGCCTTTTCAAAAAACGGATGCAAACATAAAAAAATTACGCCGAACTTATGTATGCTAATGTCAGAAATTTAACCGATACGTCCGAAATACTCTGATAAAAACATGCTATATAACATCTTTTTAAGTTGTCGCATTCAGCAGAAGAACGCTAATTTTACACGCAAAATTGATAAAAGACTGATTATGGAGAATGATCAAACACAATCCGGCCTGCGTGTGGAAGATTTTCGCACGCAGATAGACGGAAAAGAAACTTCGCTATGTATTCTGACGAACAAGTCAGGCACCGAAGTAACCGTAACCAACTACGGTGCTAAAATTGTCTCACTTATGGTGCCCGATAAAAACGGGCAACTGACGGATGTCGTTACCGGCCACCGTTCGATCCATGATTACCTCACTTCCGAAGAGCCTTATTTCGGCGCCATTTGCGGACGCTACGGAAACCGTATTGCCAAAGGTCGTTTTACGCTCGACGGAACGGTTTACGACAAATTGGCCATTAACAACGGACCTAACAGTCTGCACGGTGGTGTTAAAGGTTTCAATGCCGTGGTGTGGGACATGGAGCAAGTTGATCAACAGACCGTCAGATTGCAGTATACCTCGGCCGACGGAGAGGAAGGATTTCCCGGAACTCTGACGGTTGAAGTGACGTACCACTGGACGGATGCCAACGAACTGGCCATTGCGTACCATGCAACGACCGACCAACCTACCGTCCTGAATCTCACGAATCATTCGTACTTTAATTTGTCCGGCGCCGGCGATCCGTCGATTGGAGACCATCTGCTCATGATTGATGCCGATGATTATCTCCCGACCGACGAAACGGCCATCCCGCTCGGCCCGAAGGCAACCGTAGAAGGCACGCCGATGGATTTCCGCGAGCTTCATCGCGTAGGAGAGCGTATCGATGAACCGTTTGAGCAGCTGATTATCGGGAAAGGCTATGACCATACGTATGTTTTGAACCGTACATCCGATGGGCCGCCGGTATTTTGCGCCCAATGTGTTTCGCCCAAGACCGGCATTGTGATGGATACTTATACCACCGAACCGGGCGTACAACTCTATACCGGCAACTGGATGACCGGTAATTTCGAAGGGAAGAAAGGCCAACGCTATCCGATGCGTGCAGCCTTGTGCCTCGAAACACAGCACTTCCCCGACAGTCCCAACAAACCCGACTATCCGTCGACCGTGCTTCGTCCCGGCGAAGTATTTGAAAGTACAACCGTGTACGCATTTTCTGTGGAGTATTAGTGGAATAATTATGAGAATAATAGATTAATAAAAAACTAAAAAGAACAATGAATTATGAATGACAAAAAGAATTACACATTACCAATTATCGTAATGATCTTCCTGTTCGGTATGATTTCGTTCGTAACGAACCTTGCCTCTCCGATGGGAGACATTTTGAAGTTTCAGTTCAATGTGCCCAACTGGATGGGAACATTAGGGGTATTTGCCAATTTTATTGCTTATGCCGTTATGGGATATCCTGCTGGTAACCTGTTGCAAAAATTTGGGTATAAGAAGACAGCATTGATTGCAATTTCTATCGGTTTTGCGGGGGTAGGCATTCAGACACTTTCGGGTACGATGGAAAGTTTTGGAGTATATCTGCTGGGGGCATTCATTGCAGGTTTTTCTATGTGTTTGTTGAATACGGTAGTAAACCCTATGCTGAATTCACTCGGAGGAGGAGGTAATAAAGGAAACCAATTGATTCAGATCGGTGGCTCGTTCAATTCGTTGTGCGGTACGGCTGTGATCATTCTGACAGGTATTCTTATTCCGGAAGGGATCAAGAATGCTCAAATTAGCAACGTGTTCCCGCTCATGTATGCAGCGTTGGCTATTTTCGCCTTTGCCTTTTTAGTGATTGCGCTGACAGCTATTCCTGAAAAAGATAAAGAGCAACAAGTGTCTTCTGAATCTTCTCAATACAGCCCGCTATCTTTCCGTCATTTTATCCTCGGTGCGATAGGTATTTTCGTATATGTCGGTGTTGAGGTAGGTATTCCGAACGTATTGAATAAATGGCTACAAAACCCTGATTTAGATGTGTTGCAATTAAATGGCATGGGGAATCCCGAAGCGATTGCCGGCTCCGTAACCGCGACGTATTGGTTATTGATGCTCGTAGGTCGGTTGCTCGGAGCTGCGATCGGTAGCAAGGTATCGGCCAAGAGTATGTTACTCGTAGCTTCAGGATTAGGATTAGTACTTACGCTTGTGGCCATGTTTGCCCCTGTCAGCTCATTGATTAATCTGCCTGTATTCAAGAATGATGCCAGTGGGCTGTTCGGACTGGTGCAAGTTCCTGTAAGCGCAGCTTTATTGGTGTTGATCGGTTTGTGTACTTCTGTGATGTGGGGTGGTATCTTCAATCTGGCTGTTGAAGGATTAGGCAAATACACCGAAAAGGCCTCCGGTATTTTTATGGTGATGGTTTGCGGTGGAGGTATTCTCCCGTTGTTGCAAAATGCAATTGTGGATATGAAAGATGGTATAGGGTATATGGCCAGCTACTGGGTAATTGTAGCCGGGCTGATTTACCTCCTCTACTATGCGCTGATCGGTTGCAAGAACGTGAATAAAGATATTCCTGTGAATTAAGATAGACAAGTGCCGCTTCGCTCCGCAAGAGGAGGAGCGGTATTTTTTTAAGTATAAAATAACGGATTAACAGTATGGAAGTAGAACATGTAAGAAGCCGGTTTATCAAACATTTCGACGGCACTACCGGCACCGTATACGCGTCTCCGGGACGTATTAACCTCATTGGCGAACATACCGACTATAACGGCGGTTTCGTATTCCCCGGAGCGATCGACAAGGGCATGATGGCCGAACTGAAACGAAACGGCACGAACAAGGTTCGTGCTTATTCGATCGACATGAAGGATTATGTGGAGTTCGGTTTTGAAGAAGCTGACGCGCCGCGCACAAGCTGGGCACGTTATATCTACGGCGTATGTCGTGAAATCATTAAGCGCGGCGGAAAGCTCGAAGGGTTTAATACGGCGTTTGCAGGCGATGTACCGTTGGGCGCAGGCATGTCATCGTCGGCAGCATTGGAGAGCGTGTACGCCTATGCGTTGAACGATATGTTCGATCTGGGCATCGACAAGTTTGAACTGGCTAAAATAGGACAGGCTACGGAACACAACTACTGTGGCGTGAAATGCGGTATTATGGATCAGTTTGCCTCGATCTTCGGAAAAGCCGGTAGCCTGATGCGTCTCGATTGCCGTTCGCTCGAACATCAATATTTCCCGTTCGACCCGAAGGGGTACAAGCTCGTTTTGCTCGATACCGTGGTGAAGCACGAACTTGCGTCGTCCGCTTATAACAAACGTCGCGAATCGTGTGAAAACGTCGCACGTGCCATCGGCGTGGAATTCCTGCGTGATGCTACGCTGGAGCAACTCAAAGCCGTGAAAGGCAAAGTGAGTGACGAAGATTATATGCGTGCCGAATACGTGATTGAAGAAATTCAGCGCGTGCTCGATGTTTGCGACGCGCTCGAGAAAGGCGATTATGAGACGGTCGGCAAGAAAATGTACGAGACGCACGAAGGTATGAGCAAGCTTTACGAGGTAAGCTGTGAGGAGTTGGATTTCCTCAATGACATTGCCCGTGAGTGCGGCGTAACCGGTTCGCGCGTGATGGGGGGCGGTTTCGGCGGTTGTACCATCAATCTGGTAAAAGACGAACTGTACGAGCCGTTCGTTACGAAGGCCAAAGAGGCTTATCGTGCCAAATATAACCGTAGTCCGAAAGTGTACGACGTTGTGATTAGCGACGGGGCACGTAAGGTGTGTGACTAACGGAAATCAGTATTCATAACGGGCTGTCCGGAGAGAAAAAGCATCACGCTCTCGGGCAGCCTTGTTTTTTTACGGGGTACTACTATGCCCAAGAAAATGGCGGACAGTGTAAATCGAAATCGGAAAAGCCTTTTCTGCTGACACAGGTTTTTCCATAAAAAAACTTTTGCACAGAACGGTTGCTCTCTTCATCTGAGGCCGTTTACAAATAAAGAAGATTAATTTGAGAGGTAAAATGAATTCTTTATTCTTGTAACCGTCTGATGTACAAAAGCGAACTGTTGTGCAAAAGTCACTCTATCGATTCTTTTTCTGTTCTTATTGCTTATTTCTTTGTAAGCACGTAGTTGTCGGCCAGTTCGCCGGTCGGCTTGTTCCCTTCTTTGTCAAGCATAGTAAGCTTGTCGCCTTCAATCAGCCACTTCGTCATATCTTCTCCTTCTCCTAAAGTGATGATGTTGCTGGCAGCGTCCCATACAATCGTGCCCGACGATTCGAAGCGCCCGTCTTCTTTTTCCTGATATACTTGCGTCAGTTTATACGTTTGGTCACTCATAATTTCAAGGGTGGTTTCGATGCCACTGCAATCGGCGCAGGGTAGAACGCCGTAATACACGCCGGCCTTATCAAAAGTGGGTGCCTGTACCGTTTCAATCATCTGATCGTTCTCGCTGGTTTCCGTATTTTTGTTACCGGGTTTGCAAGATACGAGCCCAAACAGGAGTGCCGTGACTCCCCAAAAAAATAAATTCTTTTTCATACGATGTAATAATTAAGTTGAGTTAATCCAACAACTAAAACAAACTTCTCGATAAAATGTTTACGACATACCCGAAAAGATGTGAGTTTTTTGTATCTTTTCGGGTATTTAAATGTTTTTTTTTAAAAAGAGCTGTTTGCTATTAGCCCTTGTTCGAAGACTGAAGTTCCTGATCCATAGCAGCAGCGGCTCTGCGTCCGTCACCCATGGCAAGGATCACGGTGGCTCCGCCACGCACGATATCGCCTCCGGCGTATACATCGGGAAGAGAAGAACGCATATCGTCCTCGTGCACAATGATGGTGCCTTTTGACGAGATTTCTAATCCTTCGAATGCTCTTGGAATGAGTGGGTTCGGAGAGACGCCGACACTGACGATTACCTCGTCTACGTCGATCGTTTCCACTGCGCCTTCGATCGGTACGGGGCGTCGACGTCCGGAGGCATCCGGTTCTCCGAGCTCCATCTTCTGCAGGCGCATCTGTTTGACCCGACCGTTTTCGTCGCCCAAGTATTCGATCGGATTGTGTAATGTCAAAAATTCAATTCCTTCTTCTTTGGCATGTTTTATTTCTTCGAGGCGTGCGGGCATCTCTTCTTCACTGCGACGATAGACGATCATGGCTCGTGAAGCGCCCAAGCGACGTGCCGTACGCACCGAGTCCATCGCCGTATTGCCTCCGCCGATGACAGCCACGTGCTTGCCTTGCAAGACCGGCGTATCGGAATCTTCGGCCGCGGCATACATCAGGTTGACGCGTGTCAGGTATTCGTTCGACGACATAACCCCGATCAGGTTCTCGCCCGGGATATTCATGAAATTGGGCAGACCGGCACCACTGGCCACAAAAATGCCTTTGAAACCGTCGGCATGCAAGTCGTCGTAGCTGATGGTTTTGCCCACAATGCAATTAGTGATAAAGTGAACGCCCATGCGTCGCAGACCGTCGATTTCGAATTCGACGATCCGGTTAGGCAGACGGAATTCCGGTATCCCGTATTTCAATACACCGCCGATTTCATGCAGCGCCTCGAACACGGTCACGTCATAGCCGCGTTTGGCCATATCGCCGGCAAACGAGAGCCCGGCCGGGCCGGAGCCGACGACGGCGATACGTATGCCGTTGGCCGGCATCATCTCCGGAGTCGAAGATTCGCCACTTTCACGCTCGTAATCTGCCGCGAACCGTTCGAGATAACCGATGGCTACGGGTTCTTTCTTCATCTTCAGATGCACGCACTGCGCTTCGCACTGTTTCTCCTGCGGACATACGCGTCCGCAGACAGCCGGCAGACTGCTTGTTTCTTTCAGTGTTTGGGCGGCTTTGAGGAAATCGCCTGCTTCGATATACTTGATAAAAGTGGGGATGTTAATGCTTACGGGGCATCCGCTCATACACGTCGGATTGGGGCAGTCGAGGCATCGCTGCGCTTCAAGCATGGCTTCGTCGGCAGTCAGGCCGAGGTTGACTTCTTCGTGGTTGCGGCTGCGGTAGTCAGGGTCAAGCTCGTTCATCCGGACACGCGGAATATCGGTGCGATCCTTGTTCTTCTTCGATTTACGCAGCGCTTCTCTCCAAGGCTCGGCGCGGCGTGTAGCAATGAGTTCTTCTGTTGTCATATGGATTCCGGTTGTTTTTTATCGATTCCTTTATAGGCATTCAGGCGCATCATCATCTCGTCGAAATCGACCTGATGTGCGTCAAATTCAGGGCCGTCGACACAGACGAATTTGGTTTGTCCGCCTACGGTCACGCGGCAGGCGCCACACATGCCTGTTCCGTCGACCATAATCGTATTCAGCGAAGCGACGGTCGGCACTTGATATTTCTTGGTCAATTCAGAGACAAATTTCATCATAATGGCCGGGCCGATGGTCACACATAAATTGACAGGTTCGCGGTTGATGATCGATTCGACGCCGTTCGTTACCAATCCTTTTGTCCCGTACGAGCCATCGTCGGTCATAATCATGACTTCGTCCGAGCAGGCGCGCATTTGTTCTTCCAGAATAACCAACTCTTTCGTTCGTGCGGCCAAGACGACAATCACGCGGTTTCCGGCACGATGAAACGCTTCGACGATAGGTAGCAGGGGGGCGACTCCGACTCCGCCGCCGGCACAGACTACCGTTCCAACTTTTTCGATATGGGTAGCTTGTCCCAATGGACCGACTAAATCGGTGATCGATTCGCCGGCATTCAGCTCGCAAAGCTTCTTCGACGAGCGACCGATGGCCTGAACGACCAACGTAATCGTACCTTTCGACGTGTCGGAGGCCGCAATCGTCAACGGGATGCGTTCTCCTTTTTCGCCTACACGGACAATGACAAAATGTCCTGCCTTACGCGAGCGTGCAATCAGCGGAGCTTCTACCTCCAGCTTCACCACGTGAGGAGAAAAATACTCTTTACTTACAATTTGATTCATGATATTCTCTTGTTTGTTATTCAAATAGTTCTTTATCTCTGACTAACATTAGAATGGCAGAATGCGGCAAGATCAGGTACTTCTCATCGTTCAGGCTGATCTCATAGGCCGAGCTTTGCAAATAGACGGCCAGATCTCCTTCTTTCGCCTGCAAAGGCAAATAAGAACGTTTCTCGTCTTTCTTTTTCCATAGCTCATCTTCGTCGGTTGGCATAGGAAGCGGATAGCCCGGCCCGATGCGAATAACGTAGCCTGTCTGTAATTTTTCACCTTCCTGCACCAGCGGAGGAAGTAACAAACCCGATTTTGTTTTTACCTGCGGATTGGTAGGTTTGACCAATACTTTATCTCCCACCATTAAAAAATTGTCAAACGCTTTATGCTCTATCGACAACTGCATTTCTTTTCTTTTTATACAAACGCAAAAGTAATATTTATATGGAAAGAAGCCAAATTATTCCTTTACCAGCACACGAAAAGCAGCTGGAATAGGTGTTTCGAAAGCTAATTCACGCCCTGTTACCGGATGAATGAATGAGAGGCGGAAAGCATGCAGCATCAGTCGCTCGGCCGGGTCGGTCTTTGCTCCGTATTTCGGGTCGCCGGCTACCGGATAGCCGGCTTCTTCCATTTGGGCACGGATCTGGTTTTTGCGCCCGGTCTCCAACTCACACTCCACAAGCGAGTAGCGGTCGTTGCTCTGTAACACACGATATTGCATCACGGCTTCCTTGCCGCGCGAGGCGTCGGTACAGTATACTTTCATGCGGCTGTTTTCGGCCAGATAGGAGACAAGTCTGCCCTGTGCCGGGTCGGGTTTGCCTTCGACCACAGCTACGTACGAGCGGCGCGTAATCATGGCGGACCAGTCGTTGCGCAGTTTCTCCTGTACGCCTTTGTTGCGTGCAAACATCATCAGCCCCGAAGTGCCCTTGTCTAAACGGTGAAGCACGAATACCCGATTGCGCGGGTCTTGTTCGCGCACATAGCCCGACAGAAAGGCGTAAGCCGTGCGTTCCTGTGCCTGCGACTCGGAGACTGATAACAGTCCGTCTTTTTTCTCAATCACAATGAGCGATTCGTCTTCCCAGACAATACGGAGATAAGGATTGTTGAACGCGACTTTGGCGCGTTCATGGCTGATTAACACCTTATCACCCGGGCGCAAAGGCGTGTCGAAGTGTGTTTTTACTTTGCCGTTAACCCATATTTGCCCGTGTTTGAGCAGACTTTTAACCGAACTTTTGCTCCGGTCTTTCAGCAGTTCGAAAAGATAGGGGAGCAGAGTAGTCTCCTGCCTGACCGTTACACGCTGTCCGCGCGGCAGCGCTTCGTTGTGCGACGAGAGGCGGTTGCCGCGGTTATACTTTCGTTGTGATGTCATCTTTACGTTTTATTTTACAGCCGCCAAAGTTACGTAATTATCCGCGAATCGGGCGGAGATTACGTTTTTTTGTCACGGGCTGACGCGTTAAAATGACTTTGTCGCAACGGTATTCTCCGGAAGTTTCCGCGAAACTCGCTAAGCCTTCCGCCGGTGTCCGGAAGTTTCCGCGCGGTTCATTAAGATGTCCGCCGACGGACGGAAGTCTCCGCGAATCTCGCTAAGTTTTCCGTCGATGTCCGGAAGTTTCCGCACGGTTCATTAAGATTTCCGCCGACGGACGGAAGTTTCCGCGAAACTTGCTAAGTTTTTCGTCGATGTCCGGAAGTCAAACGTTCTCACCGATTTTCTCAACTCCCGCTTGAGAAAAAAGGAATTGTTTACGTTGAATGTTTGTTAGAAAGGAGTTTTATAGCCAATATAACAGAGTAGGTCTTTACTTTTTATCAATGCCTGAAGATGTTCCATTTGTTCTTCGGTAGGACTTTCCTGCTCTTCAAAAAGATATTTCTTGCCCAATTGGCGATACTTCGATTCTCCCCATCGGTGAAAAGGCAGAATGTTAATGACTTCGAGTCCGATGTCGCGGACGAATTCGGCTGTCCGGATTATATTTTCATCATCATCGTTAAAACCGGGTATAATAGGTATACGGGGAACAACAATCCCTTGCCAGTCTTGTTCCATAGCTAACAGTCCGATGTTTTTTAATATCTGTTGATTATCTACTCCTACCATTTGTTTATGTTTCTCCGGATTCATGTGCTTGATGTCCGTGAAAACCCAGTCGACGTATTGGATAACTTCAAGCCAATAAGCCGAATTGATACATGCCGTTGTTTCAATACAGACATGCATATAGTGTTCTTTACATGCCTTCAACATGGGAAGGATAAAATCTTTTTGTAGCAATGGCTCTCCACCACTGAAGGTAACACCGCCGTGATCGCCCCAATAAGGACGATCGCGATTCAGACGATGAATCAGCTCATCAATCGTATAGTATTCTCCCGAAACGGAATTCCCTTCATGTAGACAAACATCGACACATTCCTTTGTCATACACGTATCACAGATTAAACGATCGAATATCAGCTGGTCTTCTTTGCCAATCGACACGGCCTGATGAGGACATGCTTGAATACAAGCTCCACATTTTTTACATTTTGCATAACTGTGCAACATGACCGGATGCTTGAATAAACCTTCCGGATTGCAACACCATTTACACGACAGCGGACAACCGTTTAAGAATACGGTTGTTCTTGTTCCCGGACCATCATGAACAGAATATGACTGAATGCTAAAAATTAACCCTTTTACTTCTTTTTCTCTATTCTCCATCAGCATTAGATATGAATTGTTTGTGTTTATGATACGTTCAATATTGAATTGCGGCTGTTATTGTTGTGAAACAACCGCAATCCTGAATTGCCTCCTGTTTTCGATTAAACTGTTATTTAGATGGTTTGATGCTCATCGGTAAAGAAATAGCCAATAATGCGGAAAGAACAAACGAGCCGATAGCATAGTAAATCGAATACGTATAACTACCGCTTACATCCTTCAACCATCCGCCGATAAAGGAACCGAGAAACGGTCCGATTCCCATGACGATCAACGTAGCCAATCCCCATATTTTGCCCAATGTTTTTCGTCCATAGATCGATCCGGTATATCCAACGACACCACCCGGCACGATTGCCCAGTAAATGGCGAAAATGGCAGCCGCCAAGTAGGCGACAAACGTCACTTTACTTTCGCACGCTAATAAGAACAAGCAGGCAATCAGACCGACCAGCGGACCTATAATAAGCATAATCTTCCGGCCCTTCACTTCATTCTTTAGTTTTTCTACAATCTTATCTCCGAAGATGCCTAATAACGGCATACTGAAGATACCGATAATGCCGATGGTCTTATATACATTAATTGCACTGGCATCGCTCCACCCCTTATCTTTTATCCAGAAACTAACAACTTGTGTCCAGATCAGAAATTCGGCCATCATACTGGTAAGAAACATCAGAATGGCTCCCCAAATCGGATATTTGGAATAGGCCTCCTTAACGGTCCAATCTTTTTCTACAGGCACACTTCCGGCAACTGAAGCCGGTAACTCTCCATGAGGCTTAAGCCCATAATATTCGGGATTTCTTTTAGCCAAGATAACGGCAAGCACAAGCAAGACAAAAATAATAATCGCCAGTATTACCATTGTGGTGCGCCATGTATTATTATTGTTTGTCGAAGCCTTCACCACTTCGGCAAGTAACCATTGAGCCATCGGGGCCCCGGCAAATGCGATGCCCCACATCGTACCATACGTTTTTCCAACATACCATTTCCGTACCGAAACGGTAGATGTAACCCAAAGCATACCGGTTGCTATACCGGCAAGAACACCAAAAGTAAAAAGATAGGCCCAATGAAAGCTTACCAGACTTGTTAGATAAAACCCTAATCCTCCGAATACCGCGGCAATAGCATATACCGGCTTGGTTCCCCATTTGTCCAATATCATTCCGGCGAAGAATGCCACAATTGCATAGACTGTCATCATAAGAGAATATCCGAGAGTCACCTCAGCCTGTGTCCATCCCAGCTCTGTAGCCATAGGTTCCTTTAACATGGCGAACGTCGCCCTGTATCCGAATAAACAGAATACGGCTAACCACGAAGCGCCTACAACCATCATTCCATATCTTTTAGACTTATTTGATAATTCCATAATTCATGTGTTCAAAGTTAATTAATTGTTGACCAGATAAAAAATATAGGGAGAGAGAAGGCTCCTCCCTATATTTCGATCATGTTATGACACTCTTTCCTTGTAACCTACACAAGTAATTGCTGCCATATCAGGGTAAGCAATAAATTCCTTACCCATCCGACAAAGACCCAAGCCGATTTTCTCCTTGTTGAGTGTGAAATTTTCACAATGCATACACTTGGGCATACGCTCATAATTGGGGTCCACATCATCTGCATTGACGCGTTTTCCCGTGTTCCTATCAATGCCTTTTGCTACATCAATCGGAATATAATTCAGACTGTTTTTATAAATTCTTTCTTCCATAATCTTTATTTTTAATATTAACAATGAATGAAAATTAGACCAATTGATTGATTATAGCGATTCATATTCGGTTCTTGCAATCAATTCGTCTTGAACTTGCTTACCGATTTCTACCCAATATTGTGTGAAGCCGGCAACACGCACCATCAGATCACGATAATTTTCGGGATGTGCCTGAGCATCTTTCAAGACTTTAGAATCGACAATATTGTACTGTACGTGGAATCCTCCTTCTCGCATATAACTGCTTGATATGTCAATCAACTTTTTCGCTCCTTCCTGACCTTGAATGGCAGAAGGATGAATCTTGATATTCAACTGTGAATTTTGTGACATGGAATGATCCCAAATTGTCGCAGAGTTCATTAATGCAAATGGCCCGTTCTTATCTGTTCCCGGATAAGCCGACATGGAAGCATCGGCAAAAGTCGTTCCCTGCAAGCGCCCGTCGGCAGAGGCCATTGTAGCCGAACCCATTGCACCGTGAGTAGACACGGAAATCTGGCAAGCATACAGTGGATGAGCATACAGCGATTCGTACTTCCGACAATCATCACAGAACCAATCTTCCCAACCGAGCAGAATGTTGTCGACGTAAGGAATGTCATTTCCGTATTTAGGCGCATTCAAGCAATCGAAATGCATCCGATCGTACTTCGTGGAGTCGCTCGCTTTTTCCTGTTCCAGGAGAGAGAATTTACCAATCTCTTGAGCCGTTTTAAACCCGAAATTATTCATAAAGGCATCTCTCATTTGATCCAGCGTATACTTCTTGTCGTCGTATACGAGTTTCTTCAAAGCTGCCATACTGTTAATGAAGGTGATATTTCCGGCACTTTCTACATTGAATGTTGCGTTATACCGGTATCCCAGCTCATTGATCAGATGTCCTTTATCCAGACAGTCCGGCTTAAGCAGTGAGTTGACGATACTCATGTTGTTCTTCCGCCAGATATCATGCTGAATGTTGTTACACAGACAAAGAATATCGACTGTCTTTTGCCAGTATGCCTTATATTGCTCAACAAGCTCTTCGTATGTTTCAAGTTTTTTGTTGTGTGCCGGATATACCCGGTTTCCCGTACGTTGGTCGACGCCGTTAAACAATACGAGCTCGAGCACTTTAGGTTGAGAAATAAAGTGAACTCCTACGGACGTAGGCTGACCGCATCCTCCCGGAATCCAATATTCTTTATTATTCAGATGAAGAGGTTTCCAACAACCCGGAGACGTTTCCAGACAGCCGCCGATTGCCCACGCACGAGCTTCTTCAACCGTCATTCCTTCCGCAGCATACTGACTTAAAATAAACTTTTCTCCAATATGATTGTTCATAAAGGCCGGATATCCGCTTCCGATTTTAATTACATCTGCAGCCAAGGCAAGGAAATCTTTCGGCAGAGTCTCGTCATAGAGTAACGCCAAGGTAGATTGAGGCATGGCGTTTGTTCCTCCTGCTTTCAAGATCAGATACTCAAGACGATTAACCGCTGTTTTACCTTTACGGTCAACTCCTCCGATAGATACGGTGTTAAAAGTATTTCCGGAAAGTACACCTCCGACTACACCCACAGAGGCAAAACAGTCGATAGAAGTCTTGATTACGCGGTCCTGCTCACATAATTCCAATACTTGGTCTTCCGTGATTCTGCCGGCTTCAATATCCTGCTCAAACCAGGGATAAAGAACCTGACCGATTCTGCCGGGAGAAAGTCCGGATATGGCGTCTTCGTTCAATACCGCGAAATGAAGAGTTTCGATCATCTGAAAAGCTTCGATGAATGTTCTCGGTTGATACTTTTCAATCCAGAACAATCTGTCGGCCATTTCTTCATACTCTTTCTTCTGTATCGGATCTTTTTCACGTTCAGCCAGCCATGTAGCATGTTTCCCATAGTTATGAATCCATGCTTGAATACCTTCAATTGCCAGAATAATTGCCTGATAATTATACAGACGATTCATCCCCACCATGCCGTCTCCATCGGCACGACCGGCTACCTCTTCAATCTTTTCGCGAGCAATCTCCTTAATGCCTTCGAAGCCATATTCCAGCGGATAATAATAATTGATGACTTCACGTCCTTGAGGTAGAGTAAAACCGGAGTCGAACATACAAACAACCGAACGCATAATGGCTTCTTTTACATCATAGTCGGGAACCATTCTTTCGTATTTGTTCCCCAAGTCATCGACCGATTTTCCCTCCCACATTCTGGCAAGCTCCAGCAACATGGGAATTTCTTCCTGACGCATGCCGAATTTTCCGGCAATAGAGATGACTTTGCCGAAACTCTTCGTCACGTTTCCTCCGCCCTGACCGAAAGTAGAATGCTCATCTACACTGGCCGAACCTCGTTTCAAGGCTTCTTGATAAAATTTTGATTCGTTGGCCATGTAAAATCCTTCGGACAACCATGGCATGGGGAAAGAAGCGCGCATGAAAGCGCCTTTACGCATGGTCAACAATTCTCCCGGGAAAATTACCGGTGTCAAATGAGAGAATGCACATTTCAGTGCTCTGGCTCTCCGAATAACCGGCACCTCATTATCGCCCTGAAAATATTCCCGGGTATACCAGTAAGGAAATTCATTATTCGTCGACGACAACGAATCCATATAAATTCCCTTTAATTTCGCAACTCGGGGATGAGGCTCCCATTTAAACTCTCTGTCAACCAGATGGTCCGGTGCCTTTCCACCCGATTGAAATTCTAACTCCTGGCCTGATTCGACCAGCATTTCTTTGAAACTTTTAGCCATAACAATTAGATTTTAATGAATAAATCAGTTGTACAACATGGTTGTAACATCAATTTAAATAAGTCAAATAATATCGTTAAAAAACGAATCTAAAAGGTACGCTGCAAAAAGCAGCATGGTCACAAATCAATATATTAATTTCAAAAAACCGGTTAAGGAATTAATCAAAAATAATTTCAAAGAATCAAAGTCACGATTGCAAATAAACAGAAATGAATAGCAAAAAGCAAATAAGTCTGCAATATTTATGATTATTTATAAGTATTACACATAAATTGTGCAATGTGAGTTGGGTTTTATTCTATGTATCATCTCGTATTGCGGGATTTTCCCGGCTCTAAAATTAATGAAAGAGTTATCTCTTCATTCTGCCTTGCGAACAGCTGTGATCGGGATACGCAAATTCTCGGTCAGGTTCAGCATGGCATTAATCAGGAACAGTTCGTCGTACTGTTTCAATTCTGCGATATGTATCGGGGCTTCTTTGATACATCCCGCTTTCAGCAAAAACTGTCTTTGGGTACCGTTTAGAAGGTACGTTTCCGGGGTAATGTATTCATTCCCTTTTCTCAGTACGACATTGGAAAAGGATGTATCGGTTAGAAATCCATCTTTTAAAAAGAGTACTTCATCGAAGCCTTTATGCTTCCACTCGTCGTATACCAAGGCACTTCTGTCCGCATATTTGAAGGCATAATCGAGGTCGTTGGCCTCGACAGCAATCAGGGAGGATATTTGTCTGGGAATATAAGCCTCGAAGCGGATGTCTCGGATAAACCGGTCGTAGAGCAGTCTGCATTTTGTCAGCCCGGATGTGAAGGAGGGTGGTGTGATGAGCGAGAGGTCAGGCAGGTCTGGTGGGAGAAAGCCGAAATGTGCGGCTGTTTCCCGCATCCGTTTCAGATGGCCGTCTCTGTTCATGATACGGCCGTTTCTGATTGCGATTGTTTCGAGGAATTTCATCGTATTTGTTGTCCGAGGTACGTCGTTTTAAAAAGGCAGATATACTTTTCTCACCACCTCGTCGTACTCGTCTTTCATCTTGCTGTTTACGGTTATTCCTCCTCCGCTGCGATACACAAACGGCGAACTCTCCAAATCGATAAAACGGATAAGCACAGCCGAGTCAAGACTTCTACCATCGAAATAGCCGGACACTCCCGTATAAAAGCCGCGAGGCGCATCTTCTGCGCTCCGTATCAGTTCAAGAGTTGCTTCTTTGGGGGCGCCGCAGATGGAGCCGGCAGGCAGCAGTGTGCGGATGATATCTCCCAAGCGACTTTTCCAGTCTTCCGGAAGGTTGCCTTTTATCTCGGAGCTGACTTCGAGGATAGGCCCGCCGGACGTTTCGATACGGTCGATATATCGAAACCGTTCCACCCGTACGTTAGAGGCTACCATGGAGAGATCGTTTCGTATCAGGTCGACAATGGTATAATGTTCGGAAAGTTCTTTGTAATCACTTAATATCTTCGTCGCTGCATCGGGAATGCGGGCGTCGATCGTACCTTTCATCGGGTTGGAAGAGATGATACCTGCTTCTATTTTCACAAAGCGCTCGGGCGAGAAGCAGAGAAAAGTATGGGGAACGTAGATTTTATAGAAAGCTTCGGCACGCCGAAAAATCTCTTTTGGCGGCGCATTGGTTTCTATGGGTGTCTTGACCGTTAGATTCGTCAGGAAAGAGTCGCCGTGAAGCAATCCTTTGCGGACGATTGAGAAGCGGCGAGCGTATTCAGCTTGTGTTTCGGGATATTTATCAAACCGATAGTCGGAATAGGCTGTTGTTTTCGGTTGGCAGTTGGAGAAGCCGTGAAAATCGAAGAGCACTTTCTGCTGTTCGAGAGGGTTAGGGATAAAGAATCCCCGGCACAGCTCAAAGTCCAGCCCGAAAACAAACGGGCTTCCTTCAGCCCCTGCCTGATTCATCATCCAAATGACTTCTTCCGCTTTTTTCATGTTGCAAAAATATCGAAAAAACTTGGACTTGTAGGTGTTTTCGTTCTACTTTTGCGGAGTGGAAGCGATACATCCTAAACATCTGTTGATTGTAGACAATCACGACTCATTTGTGTATAATCTTGTGCAAATGATCGAAGAAAACGGGCATTGCACGTACGATATCGTTCGGAACGAATGCATTGCTCTGGAGCAGAGCATTGGCTATAAAGGCATCCTGCTTTCGCCCGGGCCGGGGCTTCCGTGCGAAGCCGGAATGCTCTGTCGCCTGATCGAAGAAACATACAGAGATACGCCGATACTGGGCATTTGTCTCGGTCATCAGGCTATCGCCGAAGTGTTCGGAGGGCGGTTGACAAGGCTCGAACATCCGCTTCACGGACACACGTCGCCCCTCTTTATTACCGAGCCCGACGAGCTGTTATTCCGGGGTATCGAGGATGGAAGTACGATCGGACATTACCATTCGTGGATTGTCCGGCAGGAGGATTGCCCTGAAGAACTGCTGACGACAGCCGTAGACGATAAGGGGCAGATCATGGCCTTTCGCCATCGGCGTTATCCTGTGCGCAGCGTTCAGTTTCATCCCGAATCGATCATGACGACGGCGGGAAAAAATATGATTGATAATTGGATTTCATCTTTATAATATGCTTATTTTATGATAAATATTTTAATCTCGGGACTGGGAGGCGTTGGCGGTTACTACGGAGGGAAACTGGCGCAGGCCTATGCTGCGAGTGAGGACGTCGCGATTTATTTTATCGCTCGCGGAAAACACAAGGACGCTATTGAGCGGGACGGCCTGCGTATTCAATCGACGTGGGAAAATTTCACCGTTCGCCCCAAAGGATTGTCGGATAGGGCAGAAGAGTTGGGCGTTAAGGCAGACTATATCCTCTGTTGCACGAAAGATTACGACCTTGAAGAAAACATCCGTTCCCTCCTCCCTGCCATCGATAGGAATACGATTATTGTGCCTCTGCTCAACGGAGCGAATATATGGGAGAGAATTGCAGCCGTAGTTCCCAAGAACGAGGTTTGGTGCGGGTTGACTTATATCGTGGCGATGAAAGCCGGTGCGGGTGTGATTGAAAATGCGCTGGAGAACCCGAAGATGTATTTCGGAAGTCCTGCCGCTCGTCATCCGCGCGAAAAAGAGTTGGAGGGGATTCTTCAAGCGGCAGGTATCAACGGCGAAAGTCGGGAGGATATTCTCTATCAGGTTTGGAAGAAATATATTTTGATTTCGGCTTCGGCGAGTTCTACATCGTACTTTGACAAGCCTACGCGGGTAGTTATTGAGACGGAAACGGAGACATTCCGCTCACTGCTCAGGGAAGCTATCGCGGTAGCTCAAGCTAACGGGATCGATATCTCGGAGGAAATGTGTCAGCATGTACTTGATCATTTTTGGAAAAACGATTTGACAACGACAACCTCCATGCACCGCGATTTTATGGCAGGCGGAAAAACGGAGCTCGAAAGTCTTTGCGGATACCTCGTTCGAGAGGGCGATCGACTGGGTGTTCCTGTCCCGACGTATCGCAAAATTTATGAGGCGCTTCTGTCAAAAGCGAACCGTTCGAAGAGCGGAGCATAAAAAACGTCGGGGAGACTTGTTCCCTCAGATTTTATTACAGCACGAGCAGGAGGCCCAGCCCGACGGATACGCCTGTTGCGATCAGTCCGGGAATCATAAAGGAATGATTTAGCACGTATTTTCCGATACGTGTCGTGCCGGTGCGGTCGAAGCTGATGGCTGCCACCACCGTCGGGTAATTCGGGATAAAAAAGTAACCGTTGACGGCCGGAAACAACGCGATCAGCATCCATGGCGATAGGCCCAGCGCGATACCGAGCGGCAGCATGGCCCGAACGGTAGCCGCCTGACTAAAAAGCAGCACGGACATCACGAACAGCGCCAGCCCGAACAGCCATGGCATCGTTGTTACATATTCTTCGATGCCGCCTTTCAGTGCGGTCATGTTGCCCGAGATAAATGTGTCGCCCATCCATGCGATACCGAATATGGCAATGACAGCCTGCATGCCGGCTGAAAAGACCGAACCCTGCACGGCTCGAATGCCGTCCGTGCGAGTCCCGATAAGAATCAGGGCGGCTGCTGAGAGCATCAGAATCTCGATGATATGCGCCATCTGCATCGAAACTGTCCCTTCGTCGGTATGAAATACGGGACGCAGCGTTGCCGACGAACCGAAAACGACAATGCCGGCCGTCGCCAGCAGGAATAGAACGACCGAAAGCAAGGCGCCACGAGGATTCTCTACCTCGCGTGTATGATGATGTCTTCCTTCAAAAGCTCCTTCTGCAAGTCGGCGCTGATAATACGGATCGTCGGTAAGTTCCTTGCCTACCTTCATGGAATAGAGCGCACCGACCAAAACGCCCGTCAGTGTGCATGGTACGGCAATCATCATGATGTCGGTCAGAGTGATGTCATATCCTGCCAGCATACTCAGCATAGCAACCGTTGCCGCCGAGATGGGGCTGGCCGTGATGGCCTGTTGCGAGGCGATGACGGCAATGCCGAGCGGACGTTCCGGACGAACTTTGGTCTCTGCGGCTACTTCGGCAATCACCGGCAATACAGAGTATGCCACGTGTCCCGTTCCGGCAAGAAACGTGAAGAGGTACGTTACGAGAGGACTGAGCAAGGTGATATGTTGCGGATGCCGCCGCAACAGGCGCTCGGCCCATTTGACCATCAGATCTAACCCGCCGGCTGCCTGCATGCAACTTGCTGCCGCAATGACCGCGGCAATCATCAACATCACGTCGATAGGGGGCGAGGTTGGACGAAGCCCGAAGCCGAACGTTAGTACCGCCAATCCGAGACCACCGGCTACTCCCAAACCGATCCCTCCTTTGCGTGCTCCTATGACAATTGCTGCCAATACAATAACTAACTGAAGAATCATAATATGCTTTTACTTTCCGAAGTCGCAAATGTACATGATATTTTGCTTATTCGCGCTCCTGAAAGTGTATTTTCTATGTTTGTGATTAGGGCATGCGTATCCATCTTTTAGTGGCAGGAAAACTTCTGTTCGATTCGATAACTGCTGTAAGGAGAGAGACGTTTCCATTTGCAATGTGTATAATATTCACGAAATCTTGATGTTCGTAAGAGTTTTCAATTTGTGATCAGACTTTTCTTGATAAAAAGTTTGTGGAAATTAAAATTTGCTCTATCTTTGCACCCGTCAAGAGACAAGGTGCCATAGCTCAGTTGGTAGAGCAAAGGACTGAAAATCCTTGTGTCCCCGGTTCGATTCCTGGTGGCACCACTTTAACAAATTCGGAGAAACAATAACAAACCGGAATTTAAGAAAATTAAAATTCAAAAACGTCTTAGTATCAATATGCTAAGACGTTTTTATTTTTTCTTATATCCCAAGTTCAGACACACGCCAGACCATAGTTTGTGTCAGAAAAGTGTCCCATTACGGCTACAATTGGGCTACAGAAAATTGAACTTCAAAAAATGTAGCCACAGACACATATCAGAACGCCATAAGATGCATCTTAAATTGTTGATATATAATACTTATGTAGAACTTTGCAGTATCGATTACGTAGGCGCACTTCACCTGGAATGGATAAGTAGTCTTTAATCATTTCGGCTACATTTTTTCAAGAAATGTATCTATAATCGGGGAAAGGTTAAGCAGGTAGTACGATAAGGCATAAAGCAATTTAATGTATGAAAAAGATTTTCAAAGTGGCATTCTATCTTAGAAGCAATTATCGAAACAAAGAAGGGAAGATACCTCTAATGTTACGAATTTATCTGAACAATGAACGGATCAATATCGGGGCTGTCGGAATCTCTATTGTTCCTGAGCTATGGGACAACAAAAAGCTACGTCTTAAAGGACGAACGGCAGAAATCCTGCAAATCAATCAGCAACTCGAGCAAGTCCAATCGACTCTTCAGCTGATCTTTCATCGTCAACAGTATGATCCGGACATTTCTTTGGATCGCATAAAGTCTGAGTATTTGGGTAAAAAAGAAGAATTTGGAAAGATTTCTTCTCTATTTGGAAAAGTCAATGGGGACGTAAAGGAACAAATCGGTATTACTCTAAGCTATGCGACGTATCGCAGATACGAGGTTACAAAAAGGTTATTTAGTCATCCCTTAAAAAGCCCAATTTTCTTCGCCTTGTAAAACTTGGA
>NZ_JAUMYS010000050.1:239-21845 GCF_030528505.1 Tannerella sp. | reverse complement strand
TGCCCCCGACGAAACGGTTGCCCCCGATGATATAGGGCGACCACAAGGGTCGCCCCTACGGGGGAAAACCGTTGGGCAAATGGTTGGTGCGTTTAAATCCATGACCACCAACGAATACATTCGCGGGGTCGAAAAATACGATTGGATGCCGTTCAATCGAAAATTGTGGCAACGCAATTATTACGAACACATCATCCGCAATGCCCAATCGTATGCAAATATTGCGGAATACATTACAAACAATCCTGCCGCTTGGCAGAATGATATGTATTATTAAAACAAAATGAAACATGTAATAACTAATAAAAATATATCATACAATGCTTAATTATTTTCAGAACCGTTTTGCCCTTTCGGAAAAAGGGGCGCGTTCGCTGGCGGGGGGAATTGTTTTTTCTGCCCTGTTGAATATTGCCATGATGTTTCCGGCAGTATTTGTGTTTATGTTTCTGACGGAATATCTCCGTCCTGTGTTCGACCCTCATAGCACCGTTACCAACGGTTTCTGGTACTATGCAGCGGTAGCCGTCGCCTTTCTGACGGTCGCTTTCGTCATTGCCCTTTGGCAATATACCAATACCTTTTCCAATATCTACACCGAGAGCGCCAACCGCCGTATATCGCTTGCCGAGAAGCTACGCAAGTTGCCGTTGGCGTTCTTCGGCGAGAAGAACCTTTCCGACCTGACGTCGAATATCATGGACGACAATAATGTTATGGAGCAACTTTTTTCGCACTACATGCCCCAGCTCTTTGCCGCCGCCATCATCACCTTGCTTATCGGTGTGGGGCTCTTTTTCTACCAGTGGCAACTGGCTCTGGCGTTGCTTTGGGTAGTTCCGGTGGCTCTGCTCCTAATATTGCTGTCAAAGAAGATGCTCGACCGGCTCAACGTCGATTTTCATAACACCAAACTCGATGTAGCCGAACAGGTTCAGGCAGGGCTCGAATGCGTGCAGGAAATAAAAGCCTACAACGGCGAAGAGGCATACCTCGAAGGTTTCGACCGAAGCCTGAACCGTTACGAAAAAAGCCTCACCAAAGGCGAATTTATCGGAAATCTCCTGATTAATGCATCCAATGCGATACTCAAACTCGGTATGGCAACAGTCGTCATCGTCGGAGCTTACCTCTTGTCAGTCAGCACTATCAATGTGTTTACCTACCTCATATTCCTGATGATATCGGCAAGTATATACAACCCCATCGGCGAGATATTCAACGGTATTGGAGCCCTCACCATTCTCGACGTACGCATCAACCGCATAAAAGAGATGGAGAAAATGCCCATACAGCACGGCAAAACGGAGTATGAACTGAACAACTACGACATTACTTTCGATAAGGTCGATTTTGCCTACGAAGAAGGCAAACAAGTGTTGCAGGGCGTGTCGTTTAAGGCACGTCAGGGGGAGGTAACGGCATTAGTCGGTCCTTCGGGCGGAGGCAAAAGCACTTCGGCAAAGCTCGCTGCACGTTTTTGGGACATCAACGGCGGACGCATCACCCTCGGCGGTGAAGACATCTCGCAGATAGACCCCGAAGCCCTGCTCCGCAACTATGCCGTAGTATTTCAAGATGTGTTGCTCTTCAATGCCAGCATAGCGGACAATATCCGTGTCGGCAAGCAGGACGCTACCGACGACGAAGTCCGCCGCGTCGCCCGTCTGGCACAGTGCGACGAGTTCGTCAGCCGTCTGCCGCACGGCTACGATACGCTTATCGGCGAAAACGGAGCGTCGCTCTCCGGCGGCGAGCGTCAACGTATCTCCATTGCCCGCGCCCTGCTCAAAGACGCCCCCATCGTACTGCTCGACGAAGCCACCGCCAGCCTCGACGTCGAGAATGAAACGAAAATACAAGCCGGCATCTCGGAGCTGATACGCAACAAGACCGTGCTCATCATCGCTCACCGCATGCGTACCGTTGCCAATGCCCACAAAGTGGTCGTGCTCAAAGAGGGTCGCGTAGCCGAGCAGGGGCATCCCGCCGAACTGATGAAACAGGGTGGCGAGTTCGCCCGTATGGTAGAGCGGCAAAGCGAAGCGGGGTACATCACGACGGATGAAGGATTGCGTTGAAAACCATCAAATTTATCCTGTATGAACATCTACGAATTCGGTATCGGAAATCAGAGGAAACTGCTCTTTTTTCAGGGGTCCTGTACTTGCTGGAAGGATTATATGCCCTCCATAGAGCTGCTGTCGAAGGAGTTTCATGTGATTGTTCCCGCTTTGGAAGGACACGACCCTACCGAGAAAACGGATTTTATATCCGTCGAAAAAACCGTCGGCGACACCACCGACTTGCTACGGTTCGCACGAAAAAAGAGCCAGAAAACGCAACATCCGTTGGATATTAAGCCATGTAAACGGCGTACGGTTGCGGGAAATACCGGATATGGAGCATGGCGAGCTGGTCATGATGCATCCCAAGCAGTTCTACGAAACGGCAACTGCCTTTCTGAATCCTGCTAAAGGATAGAAGGGGGGTATCTACAGAAAAATTTTTATTGGATGAGCATGTATTTTTTATAGTTTTGTATCCGAATTATAGCGATGTGTTTTGTGAAATGAACTACGAAAAAATATTCGAAGATATTTTCGAGAAATTGAAGAAAATCCCCGATGAAGGAAAGGTGGCAGATTATATTCCAGAGCTGGCTCGTGTCAATCCCGATTCTTTCGGTGTCCATCTGACGACGGTCGATGGTGCGCATCATGCTTTCGGCGACTCCGAAACCCGTTTCTCCGTGCAGAGTATCGCCAAGGTGTTGTCGTTTGTTCTTGCTTATTCGCATCTGAAAAGCAATATCTGGAAACGGATGGATCTGGAGCCTGCCGGCACGCCTTTTAATTCGCTCGTGCAATTGGAATACGACAAGGGAATCCCGCGAAATCCTTTTGTAAATGCCGGTGCGATAGTCGTATGCGATATTCTTGTGAGTCGATTCGAAAATCCTTCGGTCGAGGTGCTGGAATTTGTACGAAGTTTGTCGGGGAATGACAAGATAGATTTCAATCTCAAGGTCGCGCATTCGGAGCGATCGATGGCCTATCGTAATTACGCATTAGTCAACTTGATGAAGTCGTTCGGGAATATCAAGAACGACATTGAAGAAGTTATGGACTTGTACTTTAAAATATGTTCTATCGAAATGACATGCAGAGAACTGTCCGAATCGTTTCTTTTTCTCGCCAATAACGGTATCGTGCCTTATTCGGGCAAGTCCATCCTTTCTCCGAGCCGTACCAAGCGAACGAATGCACTCATGCAGACTTGCGGATTCTATGATGAGGCTGGACAGTTTGCGTTTAAGGTCGGACTCCCGGGCAAGAGCGGTGTGGGCGGCGGTATCGTAGCGGTCCATCCGCAAAGATACTGTATCGCCGTGTGGAGCCCGCGGTTGAATCAAAAAGGGAATTCACAGAGAGGTATGTTGTTTCTGGAGGAGTTCACGACAAAAACGAAACTTTCGATTTTCTGATTCTCGTTTGGAAATTCGGAGGCGTAGCGTGTTATGATTCGGAAAAATCCCTACAAATAGGGATTTCCCGCATGCCGGAAAAAGGTTTCCTTTGTACAAAAAATATTCCATATCAAAATGAATCTGCAAAAAACAATCATTAGATGTTGCGCCTGTTTTCTACTGCTGAGCATTACGCATTGGTCTAAGGCGCATACGATGTGGATCGAATCGTCCTATCAAGGGAACGTCGGTCACGAACAGCAAGTCAAAATCTTTTTCGGCGAGTTTTCGATCGATATGATTACGCCTACGAAAAAATGGTTCTCGGATATTGCCGATTGCAAGTTGATGCTTCTCACTCCGAACGGAGAGAAAAAAGCGTTGTCGAAGGCTCAGGAAGAGAACTATTACACCGCTTCGTTTATGCCCGAGTCCGAAGGCTGGTATCTGATTTATCTTGAACATCTCGTAAAAGATTTGTATGAAGGAATGCGTATTACGTATCAAGCGCTCTCGTGGGTGAGAGTGGGAAATCCGACGGGATTGCCGGTTGTACAGTCGCCTTTCAGTAACGGAAAACTGATTCTTCCTCCGCTGACACCTTTTGAACTGAACGCGTCGACAGAGGTAACACTCGTTAAAGGCAGCGCGCCGGTCGTTTCGCAACGTTTTGCGCTTACGGCAAACAACGGGTGGCGGAAGACCCTTCGGAGCGGCAAAGAATCGGGCACGGCAAGCACGGAGCTGATCTTTCCGGCGAAATATTTATATGAATGGAGCGAAAGCATCCCTGTCGGAAGCGATGCCGAGAAGGTTCGGCCTGACCATCGTGCCGACTACGTGAATACGTGCTACTTCTTCCATTTGTAGGACGCTTCTTCTCTACGGGTGGAGATTCGCCCGAGACTACGCTTGTCCGCAATACCTGAAAATACGGAATGCGGACAAGTTGCACATACCATCCTTTTGTAAAATACGTTTCTATTTTGAATGAATCTTTAAATTGAGAAGAGATGAAGCACAGCCATGAAGTAAAAAGTGAGATACATGGTCATCACACCCATGACCATCACCACCATCATGCACACCATGTAAGAGGACGTAAATTGTTGTGGGTAACGCTCCTGAATTTTTCGATCACGATTGTACAGGTTGTCGGAGGCGTCTTTTCCAACAGTCTCTCTTTAATTTCGGATGCGATACACAATTTGGGAGATTCGTCGGCCATCTTTATCGCTTTTCTGGCCGGTAAACATGCTGAAAAGCAACCCGACGAACGAAAGACCTTCGGTTATAAACGAATCGAAATCCTTGCGGCACTTTTCAATGCCGTCGTGTTGATTGCCATTTGTATCTATTTGTTCTTCGAAGCTTATCAGCGGTTTATGGAACCGGAGCCGATCAAAGGGAAGGTGATGCTTATTGTCGCCGTTTTCGGTTTGCTCGCCAATCTGATATCGGTTGTTGTACTGCACAAAGACAAATCACACAATCTGAATGTACGGGCTGCCTATTTGCATCTGCTGGGTGATACATTGTCGTCCGTGGCCGTCATCGCCGGAGGAATTGCCATCTGGATATGGAATCTGTACTGGCTCGACCCACTTATCACCGTATTGGTAGGCTTATATATCATCCGTCACACATGGTCTATTGTGCAGGAGACAGTCAATATCCTGATGCAGGCTACTCCTGATGGAATAGATATCAATATGCTGAAACGGAAGATTGAAGAATTTCCCGAAGTGGAAAATATGCACCACCTCCATGTTTGGCGGATGGACGATGAGCATGTTCATCTCGAAGCCCATGTGAATATCCGTACAGACTGTGTGCTATCTGCCGTACAGCCTGTCAGGCAGCGTATCGAAAGGATGCTTCTCGAATCATTTGGTATTAATCACATAACCCTTCAGATCGAATACAAAGGATGTCAGGGAGAAGACGGGTTGATTCATCAGAGGACCCCTATATGCTCTGCTCATAAATAGAAGATGGAAACCTTTTGGAAAGTGTAATCAATTGTTTTATAATGTAATATGTATTTTTCTCGATCTTGAAAAAAGATGAACCGACATTAGCAAGCTATTACATCATTTAAATGAACATTTAATTAAAATGAACAGAAAACTTACATTGCTATTCTCACTATTGATAGTCTCTTGGACTATGATGCCGGCCATGGCGCAAACGGCACAGATTACAGGCACGGTCATCGACGCGAACAACCGGGAACCGCTTGCCGGAGCAAGTGTGTATATCGAGCAAGTGAAGCGAGGAGATGCTACCGGACATAACGGAGAGTTTACCATTACCGATCTAAAAGCCGGCGATTATACCGCTACGGTATCCTATATAGGATATTATACCCTGACAGAAAAAATCACGCTTCGCGAGGGCGAATCCAGAGCATGGACCATCCGCCTGGCACCTGAAACTCACTCGTTGAGTGAAGTAGTGGTGACGGCAAAGACTGAAGCCCGCAAACTGCGTGAGCAAGCCATGCCGATCTCTGTAATCAACATGAAGCAGATCCAAGGAACAGTGAATAATGTAACCGATATATTGAATAAGACCATGGGAGTAACCATCCGTTCGTCGGGGGGAGTAGGAAGTGCTTCGCGTATATCGGTACGAGGACTGGAAGGAAAACGCATCGGTTTCTTTATCGAAGGACAACCGATGAATGAAAACTCCGACTTTATGGATATTAATGATATCCCGGTCGAAATGATCGATCGTATTGAAATATACAAAGGCGTGATACCGGCTAAATTCGGCGGTTCAGCTGTCGGTGGAGCTGTAAATATCGTTCCGACCGAATATCCGCCGAAGTATTTTGACATTTCCTATACCATTGAATCCTTTCATACACATAAAGCAAGTGCTGTGCTTAAACGCAATCTGACAAAGCCCGGTATTGAACTTGGGTTGGGTGGATTCTATACGTATTCGGACAATGACTATACGATGGAATCGCCTTATCAGAGAGGGTTGATCATTAAACGTGATCATGACCGTTTTGAAAAGCTGACTGTTGCTGCCGGATTCATTTTTCGCAAATGGTATTTTGATAAACTCAAATTCAGCCCTCTTTTCGTACGAACTCATAAACAGATTCAAGGAATACAATATAATATACAGCATGCACGCAGTTTTTCCGACTCCTATGCGATAGAAAACGAAATAGAAAAAGATCATTTCCTTATCGATGGGTTGGCGTTTGATTGTCATATGATTTATGCGTATACGCGCTACCATTTTCTAGATACGGCCAAACAACGGTATCATTGGGACATGACGACTTATCCGGCTTACTCGATCTATGGAGGAGAGATCGGCATACCATCTACTGCACAGAACCAAAAACATACCGTTATGCAGCAAATGAACCTGAATTATGTCATCGATAAATTACATGCCCTCAATTTCAATTCTCAGTTCAATTATGCTAAAAACATACCGAACGATACATTGAAAGATAAAGCGATCGGATACCGAACCATTTTCGACAGTCGTATGACGAGTTGGGTGGCAGGATTGAGTTATGAGTATAAATCGACCGATGAAAAACTGCTGAATGCTCTTACCGGTAAATATTATTACTATTCAATGCAAACTAAACTTGCCGATTTCTATGGCCAGAACAAAATCAACGAAGTAGATATACGGAAGCACAACTGGGGCGTCAATGATGCTGTACGTTATAAATTTACTCCGGACTGGCTGGTAAAATTCTCTGCCGGATATGAGATGCGCCTGCCGACTGAAAATGAACTGATCGGAGACGGCTTCTTGCTGGCTCCTTCCGGAGACTTGCGTCCTGAACGAAGTACAAACATCAATATCGGCACCCTATATGATAGAACAGCATCCAATAAGTTATTCTCGATAGAAGTGAATGCTTTCTATTCTTATCTAAAAGATATGATACGCTATACCAAAGGACCTTTGCAGGGGCGGTATGAAAACTTCGGCGAAATGCGCTCGCTCGGTGTCGAAGCTGAAATAAAAGCAGACATAACCAGCAGGCTCTACGGTTATGTCAATGCCACATATCAAGACTTACGCGACACGCGCGACCATGAACCGGGCAGTAGCGTACCGAATCCATCCAAAAGATTACGAATGCCCAATATTCCTTATCTGCTTGCTAATGCAGGACTGGAGTATCATCGAGAAAATCTCTTCGGGTTGAAACAGACCAATACAAGAATGTTTGTCGACGGGTCGTTTATCGAAGCCTATTATTACGATTTCAAACAAAGCATTCATCAGGATAAAATCATTCCTCGCTCCTTCAAATGTGACATCGGTCTGGAGCAGAGTTTTCTAAACGGAGGGCTGAGCTTCTCGCTGCGTGTGAATAATGTAACCGATACCCGATTGCTGAGCGAATTTAACTATCCGTTGCCCGGACGGAATGTCTCGGCACGTATTCGATACGTATTCAAATAATCCATAATAATTAAATGTATAACAAGATGAAACAAATGAAACAAATGAACGGAGCTTTGCTCCTGCTGTTGGGAATGGCAGGTTTTTTCAGTGCCTGCGATAAAAATAACGAACAACCTCAAAAACCGAATGGAAAAACAGTAAATAATATAGCGGTATATACCATGCTACCCAATGCCGAAGGGAATTCCGGAGCGGCTTATTTGCAACTGACAAATGACTCGGTTCAAACGCTCACGAACACAAATGCCATCCCTGTCGACTTCGGCATGGCGCCAATCTATCACGAGAACGATATCTATACGTTCCCGACTTATGGCGGATCGTCCGGATCAAAGAATGAAATTATCAAATTCTCACGTATGGATAACGGCCTGAAAGAGCGGGGTAGAATTGTACTGAAGTCTACCGAAAATGCGACAAGTGCCATCATCGTTAATGCTCAGAAAGGATATATTACCCTTCCCAATACCGGAAAAGTAATGATATTTAATCCGACAACCATGGCGAAAACCGGCGAAATCGACTTGCTACCTTATACGGCTCAAGGACTTACATCCTGCATGCCAGGCGCCATGTGCATCCGTGAAGGACTACTGTACGTGTCTCTCAATCAGGCAGCCATGCCCCACTTCACGCCTTTGTCCGATCGGCCTTGGTCGGATATCGCCATTATCGATATCAAAACGGAAAAAGTGCAGAAAGTCATCGTCGAAAAAACGAGCGGAGTGTCAATGGCTGCACGTCCCATAGACCCTAATTCCATGTTTGTCGATGAGAAAGGCGATATGTATATCGTGTGCATCGGTTCGTTCGGTGCCATGCCCACTCATAAAACAGGAATCTTACGCATCAAGAAGGGGGCAACGGAATTCGATACCGACTATTCATGGCCATTCAATGAACAGACCATCGAAGGCGATCCGTACAGAACAAGTTGGATTGAGACAGTACTGTACGGTGGCAACGGCAAATTATATGCTTTCGCAGACATTCAACAATATAAAGGTGAGAAACCGAATTTTCTAACGGATAAATCCGTTATAGCCATTGAGATCGATCTTTATGCCAAGAAGGTGAGAAAACTGCCCATTCCTCATTCAAGCAGTTACAGTGTATGCATAGGCAGGTATAAAGATCGGATCATGTTCGGAAGTTTTAATGAAAAGGACAGTGGATTCTATATCTATGATCCTAAAACAGGTAAAGCCAGTAAAGATGCTGTTATAAAAGTAACCGGTTATCCATACAGTTTTCATTATTATGAGAAATAAAGCGTGTGAATGTCTCTTTGGAAACGGGAGGCCTCCGGTTCTTTAGCGAACTTTGCTTTCTCTGGTAAAAATTGTATTCTTTGTGGTCTGAGGCTACTTGGCCACAAAGAATGCAATTGGTGTGAGGAATGTTTCTTCTGTTAGCGGGTGATCCATTTTTAAAGAACCGGACATTTGTTATAAAAAATAGCGTTTCCATTTATTTCTTTAGGAGAGTATTGATCTTCTAAACCTTGAACTTTATACCTTATTAAAATACCTTTATTAAATCATCCGGCTTTGATTTTTATCGACACCTGTATATCATTATCGGCTTTTTTATCTAAGTTTGTGCCATGATCATCATACGCGACACAAAAGAAAGGCGAGGGGACGCTTGGGCAGCGACCGTCGGATTTTTCGATGGCGTTCATCAGGGACATCGTTTCCTGATTCGTGAATTGCGCCGTCTGGCCGATGAACGTGGGCAGTCTGCCGCCGTTTTTACATTCCCGGTGCATCCGCGCATCGTCTTGCAGGCCGATTATCAACCGAAATTGTTGAATTCGTTCGACGAGAAATTGAAACATTTGGCAACGACGGAGGCCGACTGTTGCGCCGTGCTTGACTTCACACGCGAATTGGCGGCTCTATCGGCACGTGAGTTTATCGAGCAAGTTTTATGGAAACAATGGGGTGTCCGCACACTCTTAGTGGGGTACGACCATCGTTTTGGGCGTAACCGTGAAGAAGGTTTTGAGGAATATGCTGCTTACGGAAAAGCGTGCGGTATGGAAGTGCTGAAGGCCACTCCGTATCTTCCGTCGGAAGGAGAAGAAGTCGTCAGCTCATCTCGGATCAGGCAGTTTCTTGCCGAGTGCTGCGTAGAGGAGGCGGCGCAGATGCTGACGTATCCGTATCTTTTGAAAGGGCATATTATCGGTGGGCGTCAGATTGGGCGTACGATGGGCTTCCCGACGGCGAACATTCAGGTTGACGAACCGTTTAAAGTTTGGCCGGGCAATGGTGTCTATGCCGTATGGGTACACCTGCGCGGCACTCGGTACAAGGGGATGCTATCCGTCGGCAACCGCCCAACGGTCGATGGTCAGTCGTTGACGGTCGAAGTCCATCTGTTGCATTTCTCCGACACCGTCTATGGTGAAGCAATCGAAGTCGAGTTCATCCGTTTCGTACGTCAGAACAGGAAGTTCAAAGACTTGGATGCCTTGAAAGAACAGCTTGAGCTCGACCGGGAAGAAGTAGATCGCCTTTTGCATCATAAACCGTGACGCAACGTATCGCGCATTGAAATGGAAACATATTATCAGGCCATAGATATGCTGAAAGGGATGATTAGACGCCCTTCGTTTAGCCGTGAAGAAAGGGAGGTCGCCGATTTCTTACAATCCGAATGGAAGACTGCGGGACATGTTGTACATCGTAAGGAGAATAACCTCTGGATGGCTTCCCGACATATCGATCTCGCCAAGCCTACCATTCTGCTCAATTCTCATATCGATACGGTCAGGCCCGTACAAGGCTGGACGAAAGAACCGTTCACGCCGTACGAAGACGACGAAACCGAACGCCTCTATGGTTTGGGCAGCAACGACGCCGGGGCGAGTGTCGTCGCTCTTTATGCGGCCTTCACTGAACTGTCGGCAAACGAACAGCCCTATAATCTGATTTTTCTGGCTTCGGCCGAAGAAGAGGTGTCCGGACAGGGAGGCGTCGAAAGTGTCCTGCCCGAGTTACCTTCGATCACGTTCGGTGTCGTGGGTGAACCGACCGGGATGCATCCGGCGATTGCTGAAAAAGGACTGCTTGTGCTCGACTGTGTCAGTCATGGAAAAGCCGGTCATGCCGCCCGTAACGAAGGCATAAATGCCATCTCGGAAGCCATGAAGGATATCGCGTGGTTTCATTCGTACACGTTCCCTCGTCGCAGCGACTTGTTGGGTCCCGTAAAGATGAGTGTGACGATGATTGAAGCCGGCACACAACACAATGTAGTGCCCGACCGATGCCGGTTTACCGTCGATGTACGTACGAATGAACTTTACTCTAATCAGGAAACGCTGAGCGAAATACGGGCGCATGTCTCTTGCGATGTGACGCCCCGCAGCCTGCGTCTTAACTCGTCGCGTCTTGATGCTGCGCATCCATTTGTGCAGCGTGCCGTGATGTTGGGGAAAGAACCGTTCGGTTCACCCACGATGAGCGATCAAGCCTTGATGCCGTTTCCTACGGTGAAGATCGGACCGGGCGATTCGGGGCGTTCTCACAGTGCCGACGAGTACATCGAACTGCCGGAAATACGTGAAGCCATCACGCTTTATGTCCGTTTGTTAGATCAGCTAAACGTCACGTCTTTCCCGTGTTAAAAAAAATCCTTGCGACAGTCGGAACGCGCTATGCGATCGCGTTGCTCAACCTGCTGCTTATCCTGATTCACAGCCGGGTGCTGGGGCGTGACGGGATGGGGGTGGTCGGAGTGATTTATGCTTCGGTGAATCTGGCGGTCATCTTTAACAGTGTCCTCTGTGGCAATACGATCGTCTACTTTATGCATCGGCAGCCTTTCCGTACTGTTTTCTGGCCGACGTATGCGTGGGCCTTCGTTGGCTCGGCGATAGCTTGCATCTGCATGGCACTGCTGGGGATGCTTCCCGAAGGGTATGGTTTTACCGTCTACGGGCTGTCCGTTCTCCTTTCGCTTGTAGCGGCGAACGCTCGTTTCCTGCTGGGCAAAGACTTGATCACGGCGTTTAATGCGGTTTTTATCATTCAGGGCGGGTTGTTGTTTTTTATCCTCGTCGGACTCTATTTCGGACTGAACCAACGGGATGTGTCCGGGTATCTGTGGGGGCTTTTCCTGACGAATCTTATCGCATGGATGGTTAGTCTGGGATTGATGGTAAAGCCGTTCTTTCGTGTGCACCATGAAGGTTCAGTATCGGGCTCGTGGATCAAAGGTGTGAAAGCGATGTTTATGTACGGTCTTTGGAGCAGTGCCGACAATTTGGCCGAAGGGCTGACGACTCGTCTGAATTACTTTCTGTTGCAACGGTTTGGCGGATACGGACAAGTCGGGCTGTTGGATTCGGGTACGAAAATTTCCGAAAGCATCTGGCATATCAGTCACGGGGTGAGCTTTATCGCTTACAGTCAGATAGCCCGGACATCGGAGGCTGAATGGCAGCGCAGCCTGACGCTGCAGCTGTTTAAGCTGACTTACTCCACACTGATCGTAGCCATGGCACTTGTCCTCTGTCTGCCGGAGTGGGTCTATACGGATTATCTGTTCACGCCCGAATTTGCGGGAATCCGGAAGGTGATTGTCGCCTTGGCTGTCGGGATTGTGACCTTCGGCAGTAACCGTATCCTGAGCCATTATTTCATCGGGACGGGACGTGTGCGCGTCAGCGCTGCATGCTCGTGTATCGGATTGATCGTTCTCCTTATCGCTGGTGCTTTGTTGATTCCCGCTTATGGGGTGACTGGAGCGGCACTCTCTTCGAGTATCGCGTTCTCGGCCATGTTGCTTTTTTCCATCGTCGCGTTTCTCCGCCTTACTCCCACTCGCCCTGTCGAGTTATTGCCGGGCGTGTTCCGCATCAAAAAGTAACTCTTTGCGCAGAAACGCCCGATTGGGCAGCTCCTTGAAGCATGCTTCCAACTGATACGTTCAGTAGGCACGGAACACAATGACTTTGCCTTCCGCTTCCACTTCGAATTGATCACTCAGCGCCTCGTTCAACGTGCCTTGCCACCAACGGGTGATGCATTTTCGGGTTAGAGGCCAGCGTACGTTGCGGAGGGTTAACGGCTCGGTGTCCATGCAAAAAACGGAAATCTGTTGTCCGGCATACGAAGCAAAAGAGGTCTTTGCCACGGCAGGTGTGAAGATGCCGTAGTCTGTGCGCATCTCGACGGTTGCCTGGTCCATATAATCGGCCAGCAGGCTGATGTTACCGAGCGTGTGATCTTCGCGTTTGCCTGTGGCGCCCACGATAAGCAGCTGGCGATGTCCTTGCTTGAGCGCATAACGTACGGCCTTTGTCAGGTCATTCGTCTCCTGCTCCGATTCGAGATAGAGTCTGTCTGCCACCTTGTCGCGCGCCGTCTCGGAGATGGAATCGCCATCGCCTACCACGGCCAGCGGCATAAAGCCGGCACGAAGGAGGGCGTCAGCAGCTCCGTCACAACAGATAATCCGGTCATGAAACTGTTCGATCGCCCCATACGCCGCCGGATGGGAAGGAAAGTCGCCGGCCGCCACAATCACCCTGTCGGGAGCCGATGCCATCAAATGTTTATGTGTGAAATTCATGAAAATGGGTGTTAAAAACGGTGCAAATGTAAGATTTTATTTGGATAGTAAGGGTAAAGTTCGGACTTTTGCACCACCGTTTCATTACCGTAACTTATAGATGCATTTCAAGACAACAATGAAAAGAATTATTCTTTATTTTTTGGCAATCGTATTCGCGATTGCAGGGTTTCCTTTCAAGGCTGTCGGACAAACGAAGCCGGCACAACAGGCTGTTTATTTTCATAAAGACACCTTGCGTTTGGTGGTTGGACAAGAAGATTCTCTGAGAGCAACAGCCGTCCCCAATGCCCCGATTTACTGGGAGGCGCCTGCCTCTATACCTGTCGTTGCCTCTATCGCTCCTCCGACTCCTGCCGAACGATATGGTCGGGTTTATCTTGTCAAAGCCAGAAAAGTAGGTAAGACGAAAGTTATCGTTCAGGTCGGTGCGGCTAAAGACACATGCTGGGTCTTTGTTTCTGCCAGGATACCCGTTAAAGAAGTACATTTGAATAAAGATACCCTTCGTCTGAAGGCCGGTCAGACTCAAATGATTCAAGCTCGTATAGCTCCGCAGAATGCCACCGACCAAACACTCAATTGGACGGCTAAGGGGAACGCTACAATTACCCCCTCTGCGACGAATCATACTGAAGCGCTGATAACGGCCGCTGCCGTAACGGACACGACGCTTATCATAGCCGAAGCAAAGGACGGGAGTAAATGTCGTGATACGTGCGTGGTTATTACGCGTGTGCCGGTTGATAGCGTCCGTCTGAACAAAGACACCATTCGTGTGGATATCGGTGGTAAGGATACACTTCGGGCGATCGTCTATCCGAGTCAAGCCACGAACCGTTCCTTGAACTGGATGGCCAAAGGGACGGCTACGGTCACTCCGTCGTCCGAGACGGATACGGTCGCGTTCATTGCAGCGGCTTTGACTCCCGACACAACGTATGTTATCGTCGAGGCCAAAGACACTGCCTATTATCGTGACACATGTGTTATCATCACGCGAGACCCTCGTGATAATGCCGTGATCGAAGTGAATGATCAGCATATTTACGCGTCTGAGGGGTACGTGCATATCCATTCCGGTAAACCTGTTTCGTTGCGCATTTACACGATTTCGGGTGCGCTTTACCGGCGCGAAGAAGGGGTTGTTGGCGACCATGTCATTCCTTTACCACGTGGTTTCTACATCGTCGTTCTGAATCATACCGGCAAAAAAATATTGGTGCGGTAGGAAAAAAAACGAAACATTTTGTTAACCTTGTTTGTTACTTTCTTAGTAATCAAATTAAACAATAAAAGACATGAAAAAATTTACGTTTTATCTTGGAGCAATCCTGTGTATGATGGTGCTGCTCTCGAATGAAGCATGGGGGCAGTCTTCTCAACCTCAAAAGCCACAATGCAAACTGACGAGAGACACGATCCGAATTGATGTCGGTCAGTCCGACTCGGTGAAAGTCAATGTTTTGCCCAAAACAGACACGGTGGCATGGAAGTCGAAAAATCCGCTGATCGCAACGGTAAAATACGCCGTGTCCGACAGCACGTACGGTAAGATTACCGGAGTGAATCTGGGAACAACGGAAATTGTGGTGACCTCGCAAAGTAAGGTGAAAGACTCGTGTGTTGTGATTGTTTATGAGCCGGTCACGAGTGTAGAACTGAAGGATAAAAAAGGCGCTGATATTGAAGAACTCTTTATGACCGTCGGTAGTAAGGCCACACTCTATGCGAAAGTAAACCCGTCAGGAGCGAATAAGAAGGTGCGATTTTCCAGTCTTTCAGGGCTTGCGACCGTCAACACCTTCGATACTCTCGGCGTGATAACAGCCGGAAAACAACCAGGAAAGGTAAAGATTGTCGTTACGGCCGGACGTGAAGGCAACTTAAAGACCGACACGTGCCTGGTGCATATTATCAATCCGGTGACGGAAGTTTCTTTTCCGGATATCAAAGATACGGTCGTAATGCACGTGAATCACAAAATGTTGTTGCATGCCCTCGTAAAACCGGCCGACGCGGACGATACGAATCTGGCCTGGTCGGTAGAAGGTGGCTCGGTAACGGCTACCCCCATGGCCGACGATACGAAAGTCGCTCGAATCGAATCCGTAGCGCCCGGAATTTCGAAGGTGACGGCCATGGCGAAGAACGGAAAGTCCGCCACGTGTGTCTTTAAGGTACTTCCACCCGCAGCTGTAGCAGGTTTATCGCTTGATAAGGATACGCTTTATATGGCTGTCGGAGAGCGTGACACGTTGACGGCAAAAATCTTCCCGAGCGACGCTTTCAAAAAGAAGGTGAAATGGTTATCGACGAATGCGGCTTACGCGGCTGTTACGCCCGAGACGGATACCACGGCTGTGGTATTAGCGAAGAAGCTGGGTATCGCACTGATCGTTGCCGAGTCGTTAGACGGAAGCTTTAAAGATACATGTTATGTGAGTGTGTTGGAAACGATACCGGTCAAGGGAGTCGATATAGACAGTACTTCCATCAGGTTAGCTGCCGGGAAGAAAGATACGCTGAAGGCAACGATTAAGCCGGCCAATGCCACGAATAAGAAAGTGGTATGGACAAGTGGCAACACGGCTGTGGTAACGGTCGATTCATGTTACCTGACCGGAGTAGCTTCGGGTGAAACCTGGGTGTATGTCCGTACCGTCGACGGCGGCTTCAGAGACTCTTGTAAGGTGACGATTTATGGCTCGAACGCCAATGAGAAAATTGTTGAGAACGTGGATATCTGGAGTTTCGACAATAGTCTGCGTATCCGCACCGACAAATTGCGGCCGTTGGCTATTTATACGATTTCGGGCGCGCTCTACCGCAAAGAAAATGCCGTAGTAGGCGAACGTATCATTACGTTACCTAAGGGCGTTTACATTGTCGTACTGGGCGATGTTCGCAAAAAAATCTTTGTGCAATAAAGATTGTACACAGGTTATTTCCGAAAGAGCCTGCCGGAAGCCATCGCCGAGCAGGCTCTTGTTTTTTCGCAAGATAAGGGGAGAGACCTTATGGAACTAGCGTTATTTTTGTCTTCTTATTTCGTGCATGATGTTGGCCGGCGGTCGACCATTGCGCAGTTCTTCGGCCATGAAGGTCATGGCCGGCTCGACGTGTGCAAAATAGCGTTTTAATCCGGCACAGAGGTAATTCAGTCCGTATTCGCCATCGGCCGATACCGCGATTCTGTTTTTCGGGCATTCGCCGTTACACAACCTCAAGAAGCGGCAGGAGCGGCATTGTGCCGGCAGCCCTTCCTGTTTGTCGTTGCCGAAACGGCGTTGTTCGTCCGAGAGCGTCATCTCCACGAGCGTTTTTTCGTACAGGTTACCGCGCCGGTATTCGGGATAGACGAAATGGTCGCAGGCATAGACGTCGCCGTTGTATTCCATGGCCAGCGCATGACCACATGTTTTCGCATAGATGCAGACGCCGGGGGGCTGACCGAGAGTGCCTGCCAGCGTGGCATCGAAAAGCTGTATATAATATTGTCCCACATCGTGGCGTACCCATTCGTCGAATACTGCGATGTAGAAGTCGCCGTAAGCGATCGGATCAACCGACCAGGGTGCCAGTTCACAATCTTCCGGATGGTCGGCCGCCGTCAGCAGCTCGAGCCCGTCCGCACGGGTACCAAGTCGTTCGACAATCGGAGAGAATTGCATGTACCGGCTGCCGATGTCTTTGAAGAAGCGATACATTTCGAGCGGGAAACGCACGTTATAATCGTGCAGTACCGAAAGCGTATTGAATTCTACGCCATGACGCTGCAACCGCTCAATTCCCCGCATGACCCGGGCAAACGTTCCCCGTCCCCCGCAATCTTTGCGATAGCGGTCGTGCATGGTTTCCGGCCCATCGATGGAGATGCCGACCAGAAAATCGTTGTCTTTGAAGAAGCGGCACCATTCGTCGCTAAGCAGCAGCCCGTTCGTCTGAATGCAATTCTGTATCTCGCGGCCTCGTCCGTACTGCCGCTGGAATTTCAGCGCTTTACGGTAGAAGTCGCGGCCTCGTAGCAGTGATTCGCCGCCGTGCCATGTGAACTGTACGAAGGGGCTTGTCTGGCATTCAATATACGCTTGGGTAAATCGTTCGAGGGTCTCGTCGGACATTCTGTTCTGTTTCCGTTCCTGATACAGTCCGCTTTTTTCGAGATAATAGCAATATTCGCAGTCCATATTACAGAGCGCGCCTACCGGCTTCGCCATCACGTAAATCGGAAACGAGAGCGGAGTGAAATACAGCGTCGGTTTCATAGGGGCAAAGGTACGGAATTTTCGTCGATGGCAAAGAGCGGCCTTTCTATACATATATAAATGGATGGTTTATACGCGGACGGATTGGTTTAAATTGTTGTTTTATAGTGTTTACTGTGCTCTGTCTGCAATTACGGAAAAATTTCCGCAATATATTTGTTTATCCGGTTTCTATATCGTACTTTTGCAACATCAAAAGAAACGTTAAACCGAATAAATAAACATTTAAAAACAATTTGCTTATGTGGTTACTAAAATCTTCTATCGGGAAAAAGCTGGTGATGAGTATATCCGGAATTTTCCTGGTTTTGTTTTTGCTGTTCCACTTGTCGATGAATGTGACGGCAGTCTTTTCGACTGACGCCTACAACATGATTTGTGGATTGCTGGGTGCGAACTGGTATGCGGTAGTGGCGACCATCGGCTTGGGAGCGATTATTGCCATTCACTTTGTGTATGCGGTGATGCTGACGCTGCAAAACCGGAAGGCTCGCGGGAACGACCGTTATGCGGTGAATACGCGTCCTCAAGGGGTGAGCTGGGCTTCGCAGAACATGTTCGTGATCGGTGTGGTGGTCATTGGCTTTATGATTCTTCATTTTAGCCAGTTTTGGTACAAGATGATGTTTGCGGAATTACTCGGACATCACGAAGTGGAGCTGGGTGGCAGTGTAGTGTCTCCGCAGGATGGGGCTGCGTTCATTCAGTATTATTTCAGCCAGTTGTGGGTGGTAATTGCCTATTTGATTTGGTATGTGGCGTTATGGTTTCACCTCACACACGGTGTGTGGAGTGCGATTCACACCATCGGCTGGAACAATCACGTGTGGATGAACCGTCTGAAAGTGATTAGCAATGTGGTGGCTACGCTTATCTTTTTGGGATATGCTTTTGTTACGCTCTTCTTTTATGTGAAAAGCCTGTGCGGCTAATGTGAACAAACAAGATGTAATTTCTTTTAAAAAGCAATCGTTATGAGTCAAATAAATTCAAAAATACCACAGGGGCCGTTAGCCGAGAAGTGGACCAATTATAAAGCACACCAGAAACTGGTAAACCCGGCCAACAAACGTCGTCTCGATATTATTGTCGTAGGTACAGGGCTCGCCGGCGCGTCGGCTGCCGCCTCGCTGGCCGAAATGGGGTTTAACGTATTTAATTTCTGTATTCAGGATTCGCCGCGTCGTGCGCACTCCATTGCTGCGCAGGGAGGTATCAATGCGGCCAAGAACTATCAGAACGACGGTGACTCGGTGTATCGTCTGTTCTACGACACGATTAAGGGAGGCGACTATCGTGCCCGCGAGGCCAACGTATACCGTTTGGCCGAAGTATCGAACGCCATTATCGACCAGTGTGTGGCGCAGGGTGTACCTTTTGCCCGCGAATACGGCGGATTGCTCGACAACCGTTCGTTCGGCGGGGCGCAGGTATCGCGTACGTTCTATGCCCGCGGACAGACGGGACAGCAGTTGCTGCTGGGCGCTTATTCGGCGCTGAGCCGTCAGATCGGGCTGGGTAAAGTGAAGATGTACACGCGTCATGAGATGCTTGATGTGGTAAAGATCGACGGACGCGCTCGCGGAATTCTGGCGCGCAATCTGGTAACCGGTAAGATCGAACGTTTTGCGGCTCACGCCGTAGTCGTAGCCACAGGCGGATATGTGAACACGTTCTTCCTGTCGACGAACGCGATGGCTTCGAACGGATCGGCGGCATGGCAGTGCTACAAGAAGGGAGCGTACTTTGCCAACCCGTGTATGGTACAGATTCACCCGACGTGTATTCCGGTGCACGGCGAATTTCAGTCGAAACTGACGCTGATGTCGGAGTCGTTGCGTAACGACGGACGTATCTGGGTGCCCAAGAAGAAAGAAGATGCTGAAGCGATTCGCGCCGGCAAACTGAGACCTACACAGATCAAAGAAGAAGACCGCGACTATTATCTGGAACGTCGTTATCCGGCATTCGGTAACCTCGTGCCGCGCGACGTGGCTTCGCGCGCTGCCAAAGAACGCTGCGATGCCGGATTCGGCGTAGGAGCCGGTCAGGCCGTTTACCTCGACTTTGCCGACGCCATCAACCGTCTGGGACGCGACGTGGTAGAAGCGCGTTACGGAAACCTCTTCCAGATGTATGAAAAGATTGTAGACGATAATCCGTACGAAACCCCGATGATGATTTATCCGGCGCTTCACTACTCGATGGGCGGACTGTGGGTAGATTACGAGCTGATGACCAACATCCCCGGTCTGTTTGCCATCGGTGAAGCGAACTTCTCCGATCACGGAGCGAACCGTCTGGGAGCATCGGCCTTGATGCAAGGACTGGCCGACGGTTATTTCGTGCTGCCGTATACGATTCAGAACTATCTGGCCGACCAGATTCAGGTGCCCCGTTTCAAAACCGACGCGCCGGAGTTTGTGGAAGCCGAGAAGCAGATTCAGGATCGGATCAACCGGTTGATGAACATCAAAGGAAAACGTTCGGTCGACAGTCTGCATAAAGAGCTGGGACACATTATGTGGGATCACGTCGGGATGGCGCGTAATGCCGAAGGCCTGAAAGAAGCCATCGAGATGTTGAAGAAACTGAAAAAAGAATTCTGGAGCAATGTACGCATTCCCGGCAGGGGCGACGACCTGAACGTAGAGCTTGAAAAGGCGTTGCGTCTGGCCGACTTTATCGAGATCGGCGAACTGATGGCGCACGACTCGTACGACCGTGCCGAATCGTGCGGCGGACATTTCCGCGAAGAGCACCAGACGTCGGAAGGTGAAGCGATGCGCCACGACGAAGAATTCTCGTATGTATCGTGCTGGGAATATCAGGGCGAAGACAAAGATCCGGTGATGCTGAAAGAACCGCTCGATTACGAGTTTGTCGTTCGTCAGCAGCGGAACTATAAGAATTAAGGAGTTTCACACAGCTTAAAAGAACAAGACAATGGATAAAAATATCGATATAACCGTAAAAGTATGGCGCCAGCGAGGTCCGAAAGAAAAAGGCGCTTTTGAAACATATCCGCTCAAAGGAATTTCTCAGGGCAGTTCGTTCCTCGAGATGCTGGATGTGCTCAACGAACAGTTGGTCAACGAAGGCAAAGAACCGGTCTTCTTCGATCACGATTGCCGCGAAGGCATCTGCGGGATGTGCTCGTTATACATCAACGGCCATCCGCACGGGCCGGATTCGGCCATTACCACGTGCCAGTTGCACATGCGTAAGTTCAACGACGGAGAGACGATTACCGTCGAGCCGTGGCGTTCGGCCGGTTTCCCGGTGATCCGTGACTTGACGGTCGACCGTCAGGCATACGACAAGATCATGCAGGCCGGAGGGTTCGTGTCCGTCAACACCGGTGGAGTACCCGATGCCAACGCGATTCCGATTCCGAAGCAAGATGCCGATCTGGCTATGGATGCGGCGGCCTGTATCGGTTGCGGTGCTTGTGCGGCAGCCTGCAAGAACGGCTCGGCCATGTTGTTCGTGTCGGCCAAGGTCAGTCAGTTGGCTTTGCTTCCGCAGGGTAAGGTAGAAGCGGCCCGCCGTGCCAAAGCGATGGTGGCCAAGATGGACGAACTGGGGTTCGGAAACTGTACGAACACCCGTGCATGCGAGGTAGAATGTCCGAAACAAATTTCGGTGACGAATATCGCCCGCATGAATCGCGAGTATCTCTCGGCCAAGTTCAAGGATTGATCGTACACTCCCAAAGAGGAGTAAACCGTATGGTAAAAAGCCATCTCGCTTCGAGCGAGGTGGCTTTTTTTCAGACTATGACTGTTTGTTGAGATGTTTAGTCGTTTAGTTGTTTAGTCG
>NZ_JAUMYS010000050.1:0-229 GCF_030528505.1 Tannerella sp. | reverse complement strand
GCTGACGGCTGAATACTGACGGCTGACCACTGAAAGCCAATAAAAATTACGAATGACAAATTACGAATTACGAACGCAAATAAAAGCTTGTGCAACTTGTGGTTTCTGACAACTGTCAACCTTTTTCAGGACAGGACAATCGCGTAATTTGAGTGAAAGAAATTAAAAACGGTAGACCTTCGGGCAGCTGCCCGAAGGTTAAAACAATTTGCGGGAGCCTTTTCACAAC
>NZ_JAUMYS010000049.1 GCF_030528505.1 Tannerella sp. | reverse complement strand
ATACGTGTCGCGTCGCTGGGGTGTGTACTCAGCACTTCGGGCGTACCTCCGCCACCGGCTGCCGACATTTTTTGCCAGAACGTAACAGCTACCTCCGGATTATATCCGGCCATCGTCATAAATACCAAGCCCATATAATCCGCCTCCGACTCGTGTTTGCGCGAATAAGGGAGGATGACGCCCAACTGCGCACCCAGTCCGAAAACGGTTGCTCCCAACTGTCGCATGGCCATCGATTTTTCGCTCAACGCGGCGTTGACGATCGATGCACCGTATTGGGCAAGCAGGCCTTGGCTCATACGCTCGTTGCTGTGCTTGGCCACGGCGTGCGCCACCTCGTGACCGACGACGACCGCCAGCTCGTCGTCCGAAGCAGCCAATCGGAGCAACCCTTCGTAAACGACGATTTTCCCACCGGGCATACAGAAGGCATTCACCTGATTGTCTTTAATCAGGTTGAATTCCCACCTGAAATTAACGAGTTCATTTTCCAGACCGTTTTGCCGCAAATACGCCTCGGTTGCGTCGGCAATCTTTTTCCCGACACGCACGACGGTAGCCGTCTTCGCCTTATCGGTCGATTTCGTCGCCTTCTGCATATATTGGTCATACTGGGTCAGACTTGCTGTCAGCAACTCCAAGTCGGAGACTAAGAGCATCTGCCTTCTGCCCGTCAACGGCACGGTGCCGCATGAAGTCGCCAGCAGCGCGACCATACAAAAAATAAGAATCTTTTTCATGTCATTTTTATCTGTATGTAAAGAATAAACAATTTTACGCTGTATACGTCGAGGCGGATGTATCTCCTCCTTTACCCGTCCAGTTCGTATGGAAAAATTCGCCGCGCGGCCGGTCGGTGCGTTCGTACGTATGTGCGCCGAAGTAGTCGCGTTGCGCTTGCAGCAGGTTGGCCGGCAGACGCTCGGTGCGATAGCCGTCGAAATAATTGAGCGCGGCGCTCATCGACGGTACGGGGATGCCGTTCATCGTAGCGGCGGCTACGACGCGTCGCCAGCTTGCCTGCGCCGCCAAGACCTTTTCTTTGAAGAACGGGTCGAGCAGCAGGTTGGTGAGGTCGGGATGCTTATCGAACGCCTCTTTGATTTTTCCGAGGAAAGCCGAGCGGATGATGCATCCACCGCGCCACATGAGCGCGATGCCGCCGTTGTTCAGTTCCCATCCGTATGTTTTGGCGGCTTCACGCATCAAAGCATAGCCTTGAGCATACGATACGATTTTGGAGGCATACAAAGCTTGCCGAAGGTCTTCGATAAACGCTTTTTTATCTCCGGCGAAAGAAGGTGCAGGGCAACACAATTCGCACGAAGCTGCGACCCGCTCGTCTTTCTGTGCCGACAGGCAACGGGCGAACACGGCTTCGGCTATCAAGGTCAGAGGTACTCCTTCGTCAAGCGCTACGACAGCCGTCCATTTGCCGGTGCCTTTCTGACCGGCGGTGTCGAGTATCCGGTCGATAACGAACTCGCCCGCTTCGTCGCGATAGGCAAGGATGTCGCGGGTAATCTCGATCAGGTAGCTGTCCAGTTCGCCTTCGTTCCACTCCTTAAATACTTCGTACATTTCGAGGTTCGACATACCGAGCAATTCTTTCATCATTTGATATGTTTCGCAAATAAGCTGCATGTCGCCATATTCGATGCCATTGTGTACCATCTTGACGAAGTGTCCGGCACCGTCTTCGCCAACCCAGTCGCAGCAAGGCATCCCATCGGCGCGCGCGCAGACGGATTGGAAGATCGGTTTAACAAGTTCCCAGGCCGCTTTCGAACCTCCGGGCATCATCGACGGACCGTTCAACGCGCCCTCTTCACCTCCCGACACACCGGTGCCGATATACAGCAGGCCTTTACTTTCAACGTATTTTGTGCGGCGGATGGTATCGGGAAAATGCGTGTTCCCTCCGTCGATAATCACATCGCCCGGTTCGAGGAAGGGGATCAGTTGCTCGATAAAATCATCGACCGCCTGCCCCGCTTTGACGAGGAGCATCACCTTGCGCGGACGTTTGAGCGATCGGCAAAGTTCTTCGATCGAATGTGCCGCGATAAAATTCTTACCCTTGCCGCGCCCTTCGACGAACTTGTCGACCTTCGCCACCGTACGGTTGAAAACGGCCACCGTAAAGCCTTTACTCTCCATATTAAGTACGAGATTCTCGCCCATCACGGCGAGACCTATCAGTCCGATATCTGCTAATCGATTCATGTTAGTTTAATTATTTATTATTCTTATTACAAGCACAACGGTCCGATTGTTTTCGTGCAAGACCGTTGATCGCCCTGTATCTCTTCTACCGAGATACCCGCAAAATTAGTGAAAAACGGCCGGAATATCAAAGACGATCGTGGATTATTTTTTCGGCGTTCAGCCGGTCGGATCCGAAATAGAGTAACAGTCCGCGCGCGGAGAGGAAAATCAGAAAAGCGATCCAGAGTGCCGTATTACCGAGCCACGGCGACAAGGCATAAAAACTGGCCAGATAGAGGACGGTGGAGAGGAAGACGGTATTGCGTAAAATCTTCGTCCGTGTGGCTCCGATCATAATGCCGTCGATCATAAACGGTACGGCCCCGATGAGCGGTACGGCAATGACCCACCCGATGTAGTCTCCGGCACAGGCGATGATCTCGTCCGAAGGCGAGAAAATGGCGAGTATCTCTTTCCAGCTGACGAGGTAGAGTCCGACAAACAAAACGGCAATCAGCAACGACCAGCCCATCAGCCGGCGGATAAACCGGTGCAAGGTTTCGCTATTGCGCTCACCTACGAAACGGCCGGAAAGCGCTTCGGCCGAGTAAGCGAACCCGTCGGCCAGATAGGAGAAGAGCGTGAAGAGTTGCATCAGCAAGGCATTCGTGGTGAGTATCACGTCGCCGAAGCGTGCCGAAGCGGCCGTGAAAAAGGTGTAGGCAATCACGATGCAAAACGTACGCAGAAAAATATCTTTGTTGATATGCAGGAAATGAACGACGGGAGCGAGCCTGAGCGAGTCGCGGAGGTTGAAATAAGCGCCGTACGAACGATACTTCATGAACCAGAACACGACCGCCATAATCAGCCCTGTATATTGCGCCACGACCGTCCCCCAGGCTACCCCCGAAATACCCATCCCCAATCCGAAGACGAAGCCGACACTAAACACGATGTTGACGACATTCGAAAGAATCGCGATATACATCGGCGTGCGAGCATCCTGCATCCCGATGTACCAGCCTTGAATGGCGAAAAGAAGAATCGACGCGGGCACAGCCCAGATACGCGCGAAAATATATTCGGCAGCCAGCGCCTGCACCTTGTCGCTGCCCTGCATGAGCGCGAGCGAATACCGTCCGATCGGTTGCTGAAAAACAAGCAGTCCTACCGCAATAACGATAGCCAGCCAGACAGCCCGCACGAGCATATTGGCGCATTCGGCGTGGCGTCCCGCGCCGTAGGCCTGCGCCGTGATGCCGCTCGTACCCATGCGCAGAAAGGCGCAGTTCCAGTAGATAAAATTGAAAATGGTCGTCCCGATCGACAAGGCCGCGATGTTCGCGTCGTCGCCCAATCGGCCGGCGATGGCGGTGTCGGCCATACCGAGCAACGGAACGGAGATATTCGAAATCACGTTCGGGATGGCCAGACGAAGGATATGACGGTCGGTGTCGGTATATTTCAGAGCCATCGTACGTTTATGATAATGACTCTATAAATGCATCCGCCGTCATTACGGGAATCGATGATTGTTTGAAATCTTTTCCGTTACGCGATATAATGATCGAAGCATGGACGGCCATAGCCGAGTAATATTGCAGAGCGTCTTCAAAATCCGGAAAATCGGAGTACAGCGCAGCCGTTACTTCCCGCTCGCCGACGGGAGATATGTTAACGATTTGTTTTAATTTATTCAAAGCGACAATCGAAGCTTCCGCGCCTACGTCTTTTCTAAAAATGTAGTGCGTATTACAAAAAGAAAGAGATGATACATACGTTTCGACAACACCTTGATACGCCAGTTCAAAGATTTGAGAAGCTCCTTGGCAAAAAGGTTGACGAGCTTTCATGAAGTCGAGGATAACATTGGTATCTAAAAACAGTCGCGTTTTGCTCATTGATGTTTCTTTTCTACATGTGCATGAATTTTTCCCCGCTCGTTAATATCGTCAACGTCACTTTCCGCATCGGGAATACTTCCCATCAGGTCACGCACAAAGGGCGAAAGCGGTATTTCCTCCGATTTTTGTTTTCGTGATTGAATCATCGCGCGGAAATGGTTTTCGATCATTTCCGATACGGTTTTACCCTGCTCCTGTGCGATAAGCTGCGTCTGTTCCCATACCGACTTATCAATATTTAAATGTAGTGTAACTCCCATACGATGTGCTGCTTTTGCGTTTTCATCTGCAAAAATACGACAGATTATCTGTCTCTCCAAATTTATGCCGGACACGGTCTACGTCTCATCGCACAGTAAAACCCAACCCTTCCAGCCCGTTTCGTGTTTCTTCGGCAACATGGGTAAGGCGCAGGCTGAAGTTTTTACATTCGCGCCGTATCCAATAATCTCCGCGCAGCTTTTCGAACATGTCCGGCGATTGCTTCAGTCGTTCGCTGTCTTGCGCGATGGGGTAAGTATGCGTCACGGCTTCGTAAAAAATCGCTTCCGCTGTTTTACCGGCGCCGTCGATAGCGAGCGTTGTCGTCATGGGCGGAGGCGGAATATCGGCCGGATACCAGTCGCGCAAGACGTCGAGGCCGAAGAAGCGACAAAATTCGTGTACGCAGGCGGCCGTTCCGTTCGCTTTCCCGTCCGACGAATATCCGGCAATGTGAGGAGTACCAAGGTACGCATCGCGCAGCAGTTCGAGGTCGATGGCCGGTTCGTTTTCCCACGTGTCGAGGATAAAGGCGGACAGTTTTTGCGGCGAGGCTTTTTTCAGCGCGACGCTGTCGGCCACTGCTCCGCGCGACGAATTGATAATTACCGCGCCGTCCTTCATTTGTGCGAAGAAATCGTCCGAAGCCAAATGATACGTCGGGTACGCCCCTTCGCGGGTCAGCGGCGTATGACACGTGACGATGTCGCTCTCTTTCAACAACTGTTCCAACGGAGTGAAAGCCGCATCGCCTTCGCGTTCGGCGCGCGGCGGGTCGTTCAGGAGGACACGCATGCCGAGCGCCTCGGCCGCTGTCGCGACTTTGCGACCGACGTTCCCCACGCCGATCACTCCGATCGTCGTGTCGGCCAGTCGCAGCCCTCGTTCATGCGCCAGCATGACGCATGCCGCCACGATGTATTGCTGTACGGACGAGGCGTTGCATCCCGGCGCATTGACCCAGCGGATGCCTGCCGCATCACAATAGGCCGTGTCGATATGATCATACCCGATGGTTGCCGTGGCAATCAGTCGGACACGGCTGCCTTTCAGCAGCGCTTCATTGCACAGAGTGCGCGTGCGGGTAAACACGGCGTCGGCATCTTTTACATCGGCCGCCGTGATGGCCGCGCCGGGCAGATAAACAATGTCGGCATAAGGTTCCATTATCCCTTTGAGGAAAGGGATTTTATCGTCGGCAATAATTTTCAGTCGTTCCATTCGAGCGGCAAAGGTAGTATAAAAATCGGTTGGCATAAAAAACGCGCGTTTTTGCCGTCACATAAAACGTTTTGGTTCTTGCGACGCCGTTGCAAGCATCATATAAAACTTTTTGATGCCTTTGTGGGCCGTTTCTGCCATCACACAAAACTTTTTGGTTCTTGCGACGCCGTTGCAAGCATCACACCAAACTGTATGATGCCTTTGTGGGCCGTTGCAAGCATCGTACAAAACGGCATGAATGTATTTCGTCGAGGGAGATGAGTGACGACGGATGGATTGCTCCTTTATTCGACCGCCACTTTGGCCACGACTTTGCGGATATTCCCTTGTCCGATGCCCGGCGCGTGTCCGTCTTCGGGAAAATAGACAGCGAACTGTCCGGGATACAGTTTCGTGTACGTTGTCGGGAAATCGTAATAGAGTGTGCTGTCTTTTTCGGCGTCGTAGGGCTGGGAGATGATCATCAGCTCGTCGCCGGCTTTCCATCCGATGCTTTCCACGCCGACGATGGGAGTCAGGATGTCGATGTATTTCTCGTGCGTTTCCATGACGGCATCTTGCGGGTCTTTTCCGCGAAGCGTGGAGACGGAGAAGAACAGGCGCGGATCGTCCGTTTCGATTTTCCCGTCTTCTATGTGTGAGAAGTCTGTCTCTTTAAGATAATCGAAGGCCTTTTTGAACAAAGGATGTAACGACTCGACATGTTTCGAGTTCCGCAAAGAATCTACTATCATCATATATCTGTTTTTAGATGGCCGGACGAGAGCAGACGGCTACCATCGTCCGGCATTGTTTTCCGCTATTAATAACTGCCGGACGGCCGTTTTTGTTATACGAAGAAATGCAAAATACCCACAAATGATTTTAAAACGAAACTCGAAAAGATGTTGTGGTTTTACAATGTGTCTGAAAAAATAAGGCGGTGTGTCATAACGGGCAAACTGCTTCGTTGCTTGCGGAATGAGAGCTCGGTCACATACCTTAGTATGCTCCCTCACCCTCATCCTTAGCGCCTTGCTTTTTACCCATTCTTACACACCTGAAGAGGGTGTGCCCAAATATTGCATTTTGACACACCCTCTTGTTTTCATTAAGATCAGATTCCGCTGAAGTCTACCCCGTCGAAGAGGAGCGAAGGAATACGCCAGCTTGACGAGAGGCGCGGGTCGTTGCCTGTCTCGGCCAGACTTGACCAGAGCGTGAGCATGTTGCCCGTGATGTTCATCTCGTTGACCGGCTGCGTGAGTTGTCCTTTCTCGATCAGGAAGCCTTCGATGCCGTAGGAGAAATCGCCCGTTGTCGTGTTGCAGTTGCCGCCGTTGAAACCGGTGACGAGGATTCCCTTCTCTACCGAGGCCGCCAGCCCGTTCGCATCTTTCGTACCGAGGGGCATGGTCAGAATCGAAGGGGAGCTGACGGTCTGCGGTGTGCCCAGCTTATTGGCATAGTACGTGTCGATGTAGTACGTTTGCAGCACGCCCTGATCGAATATTTTCCGTTGTCGCGTGGCAACACCTTCGTTGTCGAAGTAACGCGCTCCGGACGAGCGTTGCAAATGCGGCTCGTCGGCGAGCGTCATCTTTTCGCCAAGCACCTTTTGGTTAAGTTTATCTAACAAAAACGAATTCTTCTGCTGAATAGACGACCCGTAGAGCGCGTTAAGCACAGGCGCGAGCAAGCGTGCCGAGCTGAAAAAGTCGACGACCATGGGCATGCGTGCCGAAGCGACTTTACGCTGTCCGAGCTTGCGCACCCCGCGTTCCAGCGCTTTCGTGCCGATGCCTTCCTTCATCAGCGTATCGTAATAAAGCGAGGCGTCGTACCAGAACGATTCGGGTCGCGCATCGCCTTCCCCTTTGATGCTCGCTCTTCCGCTGAGCGAGAAAAAGGAATTTGACGCCTCGCCTTCGAAGCCGTTGCTGGCTACCATGTAACGGAAGTTATCCCCGTCGTTGTAAGACGAGGCGGCCGAGATGACGCGTTCGTCCTTACCCATAATCTCGTCACAAACCTTCATCGCCAGCGCGACCTTATCGTCGGGACGGACGGATTCGAACGTCGCGTCGTAAAGTTGCAGATCTGCTCCGCCTCCTTTATAATACAATGCCGGATCGGGCAGGGTACGCGCTTTGTCTTCGGCCAGATAGCGGGTAGAGTCGATGCCGTTGCGGATGAACGACTCCAGCTCCTTGCGGTCTAACCGGTTCGTCGAGAACGATCCGTAACGACCGTCGACGAAAAGATGGATCGACATGCCGTTTTCCGAAGCCTGCTGTAACTGGTCGATCTTCATATCGCGGATATCGAACGAGGTGTTCGAATTGTTATAGAGCGAAACGCGGGCGGCCTGACAGCCGTTTTTCAGGGCGTATTCCATCGCCCATCGCGCCAATTCTTTCTGTGTGTTCGTAATCATATCAACTTTCTCCTCCTACCGTTAATTTACTCACTAAGGCCGAGGGCATCCCGACCGTCACGGGGCACGACTGACCATCCTTGCCGCACGTCCACGTGCCATCGTCCGTTTTGAAGTTGGAACCGACCATCGTAATATCGGCCAATGCTTTCGGGCCGTTACCGATGATGTTGATGTCTTTGATCGGCTGCGTCAGCTTTCCGTCTTCGATCAGGTAACCGCTCTTGACGAAGAACGTGAAATCGCCGGCGCCGATCTGCACTTGTCCGTTCGTAAAATTCGACACGTACACGCCTTTCTTCACGGCCGCAATAATTTCTTCTTCGCTGTATTTGCCCGCCTCCATATACGTGGAACGCATGCGGGGAAGCGGAACGTTTCGGAACGATTCGCGCCGTCCGTTACCCGTCGGAGCAACCTGATAATGCTTGGCGCTGATGCGGTCGTGCAGATAGCTTGTCAGCACGCCGTTGCGCACGATGTATGTTTTTTGTCCTTCCGTCCCTTCGTCGTCGACATTAACGGCTCCACGGTTGAAAGGCAACGTGCCGTCGTCTACGATATTGATATTCTCATCACACACCTTCTTGTTCAGTTTGTCCGAGAAAATCGATGTCTGTTTACGGTTAAAGTCGGCCTCGAACGTATGTCCGATCGCTTCATGCAACAAAATCCCCGAACCTCCGGCACCCATCACGACCGGCATCTCACCGCCCTTGGGTTTGATCGATTGAAAGAGAATCGAAGTACGCTCAATCGCCTCTTTAGCGAGCGTTTCGATGACGTCGTCCGTCAGAAACTCGGCTCCCATGCGGAACGATCTCGAGGCGTAATTGTTCTCGATTTTGTCTCCCTCCTGCATGATACATTGTGCCGAGAGACTGACCATCGGGCGATAGTCGTAATACAACCGGCCTTCCGAGTTGCAGAACAAAACGTGCGACGTCGTATCGTTCAAGCCGGCGGAGACTTTCGTCACACGCGCATCGAGCGCAAAGATCCGGTCGTTGAGTCGCTGGATATAGGGCATCTTCTCCTTGACGATCATCTCGTCCCACGATTTTTCTACCGCATAATAATTATGCTTGAGCGCCATGTTCGTCAGACCTGCCGGCGCTTTCGGGGTAGCACTCTCGGCGATGCGGGCAGCCGTGCGGGCAGCTTTCAGCATCTCGTCGAGCGTGATATTTTCTACATAGGCATAACCAGTCTGGTCGCCCGACAGTACGCGCACGCCCATCCCAAAGTCGATGTTCGAGGCCACCCGGTTGACGGCCCCGTCCTGAAGCCCGATACTGTTTGAATACGAATACTCGAAAAACAGGTCGGCATAATCACCGCCTTTTTCCAGCGCGGCGGCAAGCACTTGCCCGAGCTGTTGCTCCGTGACCCCGAACAGGTTCATCGCAAACGACAGCGTTCCCGAACCCTTCGCCTCCGAAGCATTCAGATCGCAGCCGGATAACAGAGAAGGTGCAGCGATCGAACTTAACATCGCCCATCCTCCCGCTTTGATAAATTCACGTCGATTAATTGGCATAAATAGATCTTTTTTTGGTTCATGTGTGCAAAGGTAAAAAAGAAAAAGAAAAAACACGGAAGCAGCCAAAAGAAAACATCGTTTGAGAAAGCGATACTTCCTACCGTTCTTTTTTCATGACAAGAGGCTTTGCATCCGTTTGGCATTCTGACGGAGTTCGCTTATCTTTGCCCAAACAAAAACAGAAAAACATTATGAACAGAAAAAACGTAATCATGCCCGTCGCAGCATTGTTGGCCGGAAGCCTTTTATTTTCCTCCTGCATCGGCTCTTTCAAACTGACGAACGGATTACTGGGCTGGAATCGAAGCCTCGACAATAAATTTGTAAACGAACTCGTCTTTCTCGCATTCTGCATCGTCCCGGTGTATGGCGTCACGATTCTGGCCGATGCACTGGTATTGAACGCTATCGAATTTTGGAGCGGAGAAAACCCGATCGCATCGACGCCCCAAACGCAAACCGTAGAGTCTGAAAACGGACGATACACCATTCGTACCCAGCCCGACGGTTACCACATCCAAAAAGAAGGCGAAACCGAAGGCGTCGACCTTGTGTTCGACAAGAACAGCCGTACATGGAGCGTGGTGAGCGGCGAACAGTCTCACCGTCTTTTCCGTTTTACCGAGAAAAGCGACGAAGTGGTCATGTACCTGCCGGACGGCCGCGAGATGAACGTCGAACTGAGCCGCGCCGGGACACTCGCTTTCCGTCAGGCCGTAGAGAGCAACACTTATTTTGCAGCGAATTAATTCATCCGTTTCCATATTTCATATTCTATGAAGAAATATCTCTTTACAGGGGCATGGTGCCTTTCTCTTGCCGGATATCTGTGCGCGCAATCGTCCGGTCTGCCGTATTGGCAGGATATACAAACCGTAGCCGTGAACAAAGAAAAGCCGCGCACCGAATTTATGAGCTACGACGACGCACAGACAGCGCAGAGCACGCCTTTCGAGCAGAGCAAGTACTACCTGTCGCTTAACGGAACGTGGAAATTCCTGTTTGTCGACGGATACAAGAAACTGCCGGCCGATGCCACCTCAGCCGAGGTCAATACCGCATCATGGAGCGACATCAAGGTGCCGGGCAACTGGGAAGTGCAAGGCTTCGGCACGGCCATCTACACGAACCACGGCTACGAGTTCAAGCCACGCAATCCGCAGCCTCCCACCCTGCCCGAAGACAATCCGGTGGGCGTCTATCGTCGCGATTTCGAAATTCCCGCAGATTGGGACGGGCGCGACGTGTATCTGCATATCGGTGGAGCCAAATCGGGATTGTACGTCTACATCAACGGACGGGAGGTCGGGTACAGCGAAGACTCGAAAAACCCGGCCGAGTTTCTGATTAACCCGTATTTGAAGCAGGGAAAGAACATCGTGACCCTGAAAATATTCCGGTGGAGCACCGGGTCGTACCTCGAATGTCAGGACTTTTGGCGCATCAGCGGTATCGAGCGCGACGTCTACCTTTGGTCACAGCCGAAAATCGCCGTAAACGATTTCCGTATTGTTTCTACGCTCGACGATTCGTATGTGAACGGTATTTTCCGCTTTGCCGTCGATGTAAAAAATCATTCGTCGAAAGCCGAGAATGTGACCGTATCGTATCGGCTGACCGACAAAAACAAAAAAGAAGTTGCGACAGGCAATCATACGCAGTCGGTAGAGGCCGGCACGACGCAGACTTTTTCGTTTGATAAAATGTTGGAAAAAGTGGCACGATGGAGCGCCGAACAGCCCAATTTGTACCACCTTGTTATGACGGTCGAGACGAACGGTAAAGTCTCCGAAGCCGTGCCTTACCGTGTCGGCTTCCGCCGCTTCGAAATGAAACAGACCGAAGCGCTTGCCGCCAACGGATGGCCTTATACCGTCATGCTCTTCAATGGTCAGCCGATCAAATTTAAAGGAGTAAACATCCACGAGCATAATCCCGAGACGGGGCATTACGTTACCGAAGCGTTGATGCGTCGCGATTTTGAACTGATGAAACGTCATAACCTGAACGCCGTGCGCTTGTGCCACTACCCGCAGAGCCGCCGTTTCTACGAATTATGTGACGAATACGGACTTTATGTGTATGACGAGGCCAACATCGAGTCGCACGGGATGTACTACAACCTGCGTAAAGGAGGGACCCTCGGCAATAATCCCGAATGGCTTGTTCCGCATATGGATCGGACCATCAACATGTACGAGCGCAACAAAAACTTTCCCTCCATCACGCTCTGGTCGCTGGGCAACGAGGCCGGCAACGGATACAATTTTTATCAGACTTACCTGTACATCAAACATAAGGAGAAGGACGGAGCCGACCGCCCCGTGAACTATGAACGTGCGTTGTGGGAATGGAACACGGACATGTATGTGCCGCAGTATCCGAGCGCCGACTGGTTGGAGAAAATCGGTCGTGAAGGAAGCGACCGTCCCATCGTGCCGTCGGAATATTCGCATGCCATGGGGAACTCGAACGGGAACCTCTGGAAACAGTGGCAGGCGATTTACCAATATCCGAACCTGCAGGGCGGATTCATCTGGGACTGGGTCGATCAGGGCATTCAAGAAACCGATAAAAACGGACGCACGTACTTTACTTACGGAGGCGATTACGGTGTCAATGCGCCGAGCGACGGCAACTTCCTTTGTAACGGCATTGTGAATCCCGACCGTACTCCCCACCCGGCCATGGCCGAAGTGAAGTATGCGCACCAAAACGTAGGTTTCGAACTCGTCAACGCCCAAACGGGCGAAGTGCGTGTCACCAACCGTTTCTATTTCACCTCCATCGACAACCGGTACAGCATTGTCTGCCGCCTTATGGCCAACGGCAAGACGTTACAGGAAAAAGTGTTGCCTGTCACTCTGAAACCGCAGGAATCGACAACCATCCGTACGTTTGTGCCCAAAGGCTCGTCGGAATGTTTTGTAAATCTGTCTGTCGTAACGAAAGAGAAAGACGGCGTAATTCCTGCCGGACACGTGATCGCCCACGATCAGTTCCGCCTTTCGGAACAGACGAATCGCCCGCAATATAAAGCCGGTGGAGCTAAACCGCAGATTACGAACGAAGGTGACCGGATCATCGTTTCGTCGCCGAAATTGCAATTTGTCTTCGACAAAAAGAGCGGCATCGTCACTTCCTACAAAGTCGGCGGCAAGGAATATTTCCATGACGGCTTCGGTGTACAGCCCAACTTCTGGCGTGCCCCGACCGATAACGATTACGGCAACGGCGCTCCCGAACGCGAACATATCTGGAAGCAGAGCAGCCGGAACTTTAACGTCACGGACGCAACGGCTCGCGTCGAAGGAAATCAGGCGATCGTCAGCACAACGTTCCTGCTGCCTGCCGGAAATCTGTATATCGTAGATTATACGATTTATCCCAGCGGTGTAATAAACGTATCGGCACGTTTCACCTCGACCGAGATGAGCGCCGCCGAGGTGGAAGTGTCCGAAGCGACCCGCACGGCAACATTCACTCCCGGCAAAGAGGCTGCCCGCAAAGATGCTTCAAAACTGAACGTACCGCGCATCGGCGTACGTTTCCGCCTGCCGGCATCGATGAATACGGTGCGGTATTTCGGGCGTGGACCGGAAGAGAATTACTGGGACCGGAAAGCGGGTACGCTTGTCGGACTCTACCAATCGACGGCCGACCAGCTGTATTTCCCGTACGTCAGACCGCAAGAGAACGGACATCACTGCGATACGCGCTGGCTCTCTCTCACCGCGGGGAACGGGGGCGGGCTGCTCATCGTGGCCGACAGCCTGATTGAGTTCAATGCTTTACGCAATGCGATCGAAGATTTCGACGACGAAGAAAAGACGCATCTCCCGCGCCAATGGAGCAACTTTACTCCTGAAATGATCGCCGATCGCGATGAGGCGAAAGTGAAAAATCGCCTTCGTCGGCAGCATCATATCAACGACATCACGCCGCGCAATTTCGTAGAGGTGTGTATCGACCTCAAACAACAGGGCGTAGCCGGATATGACAGCTGGGGAGACCGTCCGTTGCCGGAACATTCTTTACCGGCTAACCGCAATTACCGATGGGGATTCACGTTCGTTCCTGTCGGCAGTGCATCGGAAGCACAGACAAAAAGCCGGATGACGTACGGAAACAAAGGCGTAGCCTCGTCCCTGAACAAGCAGAATTAACGAGACAATGCTTTTTTAAGCATGATCATTTGTCCCGGAGCCGCTAACCATACGGTCCCCGGGACTTTTTTATTCTCTGATATAAGATATCCGGACAGTAAGTCGTCAGTCGTCGACAGCCTGTCCCAAGAGCGTAGCCGAGGTAGCGTCTTCGATACGCACGTTCACATACTGGCCGATGCGGTGTGTCCCCTTATCGAATATCACGACTTTGTTGTGTTCCGTATGTCCGAACAGGCGGTCGCGCGACCGTTTGGAGAACCCTTCCACAAGCACCTCGAACGTTTTCCCGATGTCGCGGCGATTGCTCGCTTCCGAGAGTTGATTCTGCAAGTCGATCATCCCCTGCAATCGTCTGACCTTGATTTCTTCGGGCACGTCGTCGGGGAGATGTTTGGCGGCATAGGTGCCCGGCCGCTCGGAATATTTGAACATAAAGGCCGAGTCATAGCCCACTTCCCGCATCAGCGACAAGGTCTCTTCGTAGTCTTCTTCCGTTTCGGAATGATAGCCACAGAAGAGATCGGTCGAGATGGCGCACTCCGGCAGAATGCGGCGTATGGCGGCGATACGATCGAGGTACCACTCGCGTGTGTATTTACGATTCATCACGGCCAGCATACGCGAACTGCCCGACTGTGCCGGCAGATGAATAAACTTACAGATATTTTTATGCGCGGCCATGACGTGGAGCATCTCGTCGCTCATATCTTTCGGGTGCGAAGTCATAAAACGAATGCGCATCTCGGGCACCTCCGCCGCCACCCGGTCGAGGAGCTGCGGAAAACCGATGATTTCGCCGTCGGGCGTCTCGTAACGGTACGAGTTTACGTTTTGCCCGAGCAACGTCACGTCTTTGTAACCTTTCTGCCGCATGTCGCGTATCTCGTTCAGAATGCTGTCGATGTCGCGGCTTCGCTCCCGTCCGCGTGTGTAAGGCACGATGCAGTAGGAGCAGAAGTTATTGCAGCCTCGCATGATGGAGACGAAACCGGTCACGTGCACGCCCGCCATCTTGAGCGGTATCACATCGCGATACGTCTCCTGCGTCGACAGTTCGACATTGATCGCCTTCTCTCCCCGCTCGACGGCTCCGACAAGGTTCGGCAAATCCATATACGAGTCGGGACCGGCCACCAGATCGGCGCCATGCTGACTCACCAGCTCCTCTTTGACACGCTCGGCCATACAACCGAGTACCCCGATAATTAACTTTTTCTTTTGCTTGCGCAACGACTGAAAGTATTGCAATCGCCCGACGACACGTTGTTCGGCATTGTCGCGCACCGAACAAGTATTGACGAAGATCGCGTCCGCCTCATGAATATCGTTCGTCAGTTCGTATCCGTCGGTCTGCATGACCGAAGCCACGACCTCGCTATCCGCCACATTCATCTGGCATCCGTATGTTTCGATATATAACCGGCGCTCGCCCACCGTATGTTTCAAATCACTTTTCATTTGCTTTCCCAAAAATAAGGGCGCAAATTTACGTGATAATCTTCAATTTCCGTCACACACGCCCGGATTTCACGCCCATACAAATGGAATACAGGTCGTTAATCCGGGATAAACAGCATGCTTTCGGACCATGTTGTTTCCCGGATATCTTTGCTCGAAAAGCCAACTTCCAGCACCTGCCCCATATAACTTTCGAAATAGAGCACTTTCAGTTCATGCCATCCCGCCTCCAGTGCGATCTTGCCGTCCTTTCGTCGCGGACTGCCGGCGCCGTCGTTATCGACGACCTCATGTCCGTCGATGAGCAAGCGTGATCCGTCGTCGGAGAACGTATAGAAACGATAGACGCCTCGTTCGGGAACGTTGATCCATGTCCGGAACTCGTAGCCGAAGTAATCTTCGCGCGGAGCTTCACGAATCGAAAGGGTGGGCATCGTTCCTTTCGCGGCCGGTTCGCTCTGCGTCATCTGACGCGTCGATTTGAAATCACCTTCATAATAGGTATAGCTCACGCCTTGCTTCGTAGGAGCGCCTTGCAGTGCCGGCAAGTATTGCATACCCGTTTCGTCGGCTGCCGAAAGTCCCGAAGGGAAATAATAAAGCTGCTCTTTTCCCGATGGAGTACGAATCCACGTATCGAACCGGAACTTATCCTGATACAACTCGATGATGCGCGCCCCGCGTTCGAGTTTGCCGTACGCATCCGCCCCCGTAACCCGTCCGAAAGCCAAAGCGATATCGTACTCGATCCCGATAAAATCGTTGTCGTGGTCATGCCCTGCAAAAACACCCATGACGTCTCCCATCTCTACCAGCGATGCAAAAAGTCCCGAGTTGATTTTGGGAGAAGCATTGCCTTCTCCTTTCGTCCCGAGCGTCGTATGGCGTCCGTCCACGTGATCGTACTCCGGAAGCGGGATATGAAAGAAGGCCAGCGCAGGCAACGGCGCGCCTCCGTTCGCTTGCGTATAATGTCGGCTCGTCTTCCTGTACCATTCGATCTGATCGAAACGAATCCAGTCGTAATGCCCGTATTTCGTTTGCGCGGGATAGTCGTTCGAATCGAAGCAGTAGAGCAGCGCGGCAACATCGGCCGATTGCGCGTGCAGAACGGGTAACACATCGTTTCCTGTGCCGTAAATATCTGCCGGTCCCTCCTCCCCGACGAAATACGGAGCATCTTTCAGCAGAGAAAATATCTCCTCTCGTGATATTCCGGCTTCAGCATCGTGATTTCCCATCGTGACGGCAAAAGGAACCTTCGCTCCCGCAAAGATAGCGGCGATAGCCTGCCAGGCTTCACGTGCCGGCGCATCGGAAACGATATCGCCGGTAAGGATGGCCAGATGAGGCTTCTCGGTATCAAGCACATGCTTGATAGTCGCGACGGTCGTCGCACAGTTCGGAGAGCGATGGCTCCAATGCAGGTCGGTAAACTGTGCGATGCGGAAGCGTCCCGCCTTATCGAAACGGAGCGTAATCGACTCGTCTTTGGCTTGCAATGCCCCAGCATATACGCATAAAAGCACAAGGAAGAAATACCACTTTCTCATAACAAAAACAGTTTATTTCCACACAAGTTTAGCGACTACAGGGGCATGATCCGAAAGGTAGACGCCGTCTTTTTTTTCGGGTAGCGTTTCATAGGTCTGTACGGTGAAGCCTTCCGTCAGGAAAACGTAATCGATCAGCGGACGTTCTTTTTCGGCAATCTTCCCGAAGTTATGAAACGTTCCCCGCAGGCCGGTCACGTTTTGCGCAACGGTACGGCTGTCGCGCAATGTCTGAGTCACGTGGGTGAAAACTTCCGTATCGGGTGTGGCATTGAAGTCGCCCGTAAGGATCACCGGCAGACCGCGCCTCAAGGCCTCGGTGCGGTGGAGCAGCAGCGCAACGCCCTCGCGACGGGCTACTTTCCCGACATGGTCGAGATGCGTATTGATGAAAAACAGCTCGCGTCCCGTCTTTTTTTCCTTCAAAATTGCCCACGTAGCCATGCGCTCGCAAGCGCCGTCCCAACCTTTCGAGCCGGCCACCTCAGGCGTTTCGCTCAGCCAGAACCACCCGGAGTCGATGGCTTCGAACCGGTCGGCACGATACAGAATCGCGCTGTATTCTCCTTTTTCTTTTCCGTCTTCGCGTCCGGCACCGATCGCCCGGTATTCCGGCAGCCGTTCCTTCAAATCGTTCAACTGATGCGCAAGAACTTCCTGCGTGCCGAGCAGATCGACACCGTGCGCACGAATCACCTCTGCCGCCACTTCTTTGCGATGAGGCCAGGCGTTTTCGCCGTCACCCGCATGATCGTAACGGATATTGAATGTCATCACACACAACTCGGCCGGCTTCTCCGAAAAAGAGAGCAGCAACGGCAACACTAATAATCCGAATATTTTCTTCATGATACTTTGATTTTTATGTAACTGAATAAACTAACGAAATTCTACTTCAGCGCGACAAATCGCTTTCCCCTCGTGACAGATGGAGGTAGCATAACGTGCGTCTCCGAGGCTTGTTCGGTACAGAGCAAGCTCCATGCCATAGTGTCCCTCGGCCAGAAAAGCGATTTCAAACCGCGCGACCGACCGCGCACGATACGTTTCGATATCGAACAGGTCGAGCATCGCCTCCATGTATTTGATGCTGTTGAGATGTCCGTTGATATCGAGATCGCTGTATGTTACGGTATAGTTCACGGCTTCGGCATCGGGCGACCGTTCGGCGGCCGCCGGTTTTCCCGAAAGCGTGACCGGACAGGGCCGCTCCGTCAGGTAGTCGGTCAATCCTGTATCGACAAGCGATGCGGGGCGGCGTGTCGTTTTATTGATCGCCGCCCATACCGATCGCGCGTAACCGAGCGTCTCACCGGCCGATGTTGTCATTTCGAAACATCGGTACGTAAAAATTCGCTCCACACGCTCGACCCAAGTCGTGATCCGTATCGGTTCGGACAGACGAGTTCCGTCAACGATTTCGATAGCCATTCGCGAGAGTACCCACGCCGTATTCCGGGCTTCCATATCGTCGTAGCCATAGCCGCGCTCAGCCGCATGGCATGTAGCCGCATGCAACAGATAATTGGCTAACGTGGGGATGGTCAACCTGCCCCTGAAATCGAGCGAATAGACTTCTGTTCGGTACGCATACGTCCCGACTTTCCCGATGGGCTGCTCCGTCTTCTTCATATCATCACCTTGTCTGACTCTGTTTTCCGGCAAAGATAACTTTTTTAGACGTATGGGAGTCGTTCAAAGTCTGATTTATTATTACTGTCCAGCAAAATAAATTTAAAACTCTACATCCTTTTCTCTATCATTAATCATATGGATTTTCTTCTTATAACAGATTATTTCTTATTCGAAACAGCAATAGCAACTATTATAAAATATCTTGTTTATACAAGATAAAAACGAACAAGGACAGAATATTTCAAGAAATCATAGTTCTTATAGCTATTTTCTCTTAGACAGGTTGTAAGCAAAGAGTTTTACCAAACAGCAACACTAAAAAAAACATCTCAACACAACATATTTATATATTAAAAATCAACAAATTAACGCCACCTCCACCCATCACAAAACCCAGGATTATTAAAAAAATAAGCAAATATAATAATTTAATGAGTAAAAATTATTCTAAAACAATTATCTTTGCAAAAAGATATAATGAATCTCCGTATATTTACCTAAAACGATTATCTTTGCAAAAAAATAAGGCAATGACACTGATCGATTTTCTAACTCACTTTCCGGACGAGGAAAGTTGCAAGCAAAAGTTTAAGGCCTATCGCGACCAGGTTGGGGTGGTTTGTCCCAAATGTGGCGGGAGTTCTCATTACTGGAAAAAGGACAAGGAACAATACGATACGAGTGTAAACACTGTAAAACGCGCATCACACTCAAGAGTGGCACCGTTATGCACAAATCGAAACTACCATTTCGTTACTGGTTTATAGCCATGCATTTGCTCACATCAACAAAAAAGACCTTTTCGGCCAAAGAGATTCAGCGTCAGTTGGGTCATAATCGTTACCATCCCATTTGGCACATGGTTCACAAACTTCGTCAGGTTATGGGTAGAAGAGACGATGAGTATGTACTGGCAGGACGCATTGAACTGGACGAAGGTTATTTTTCCACAGAGACCCCTGAAGCGGAAAAAGATAAGCCCTTGAAACGGGGACGTGGCAGCCAAAGAAAAAGCAAAGTGCTGGTTATGGCGGAAAATGAAATGGTTGCATCGCCCGCAAGGGGTCAAAAACCCCGCAGTGTCGGCTATTTGAAAATGAAAGTAATCGATGACTTGAAGAAAGAAACGATCAATGAGGCGGTTAAGGAATTAGCCGCAGATGTGCGGGAAGTTGACACGGATCACTCTACCTCTTATGTGGAATTGAAAGACTTTGTACTTGGAGACACAACTCTCAGGTTATCCCCAAAGAGAAAGTGGGGGAAGCCTTGCCCTGAGTTCATATCGCCATCAGCAATGCTAAGAGACAGTTGATAAATACGTTCCATGACATCAAGCCCGAATTCCTGCAAAATTATCTCGATGAATTTTGTTATAAGTTTAATCGAAGATATGGGGGAGAAGCCCTCTTTGGAAGATTGCTCGTAGCTTGCGTAACCTATAGAAATGAGTTTAGGTATAAATACGGATAATCATAAAAGATATAATATTCTTGGATATTATTTAATGATAAAATTGCAAAGTGAAATTTAAGAATCATACAACTCAATAAAAAAATAGAATTGCTGACAATTAAACACATAAACATCTCACATACACCGTCATTTACTGCAAATAAATATTAAAAATCAAATTATCATGAAATCAAAGTGTTTATTATTATTATTTATTTATCTCTTTTTTACTTCTTGTCGAGACACAAAGTTTGAATTGGATGATATTCTTACAAGTAGTAATACTTTAAGAAGTTGTTTTATCGAAAACAATGGAGTACAGAAATACACATATGCAAATACAGCTCCTCCCTCCAAATATTACTCTGCGACAGTAGATGGAGTGGCTCATTATGTTTACCCAGTTCCATGTAAAGGCAAAAAAATATGGAATACTCAGAAGCTTAATCAACAATTCAACCCGGAAATTTTAAGTTTTGGAATAGAGCAACACGCTTCGGTAACTATCAAAATAACGCCCAAGGACAATACCAAATTCACTTCTAACAACTATACTGTAAGACCAAAGATAAACGGCCACCCAATGAATCCTGTCAGATATTCAACATATGTCAAAGAAGGTTCTCTTTTTATAACGCTGAAAGGTCCTCAAATATTGAGTATAGAAAAAGGGGAGATGATTTCAGCATCTAGTCTGAGAAATCCTTTGTTGATATTTGCAAACAACATTGAAAGTGCAAAAGATAAGAAAAGTTATACCTATTATTATGAGGAAGGAAAAATCCATCAAATCGGTAACAAAGAATTAGTCAGTGGGCAAAAAGTATACATTGCCCCCGGTGCTATTGTAGAAGGAACATTTATTGCACAAAATGCAAGTGGAGTATCTATAGAGGGGCGAGGTATCTTGTCTGGAGAAAACACTCGACTTTTGAACAATACACAAGTATACCCCGCTCTTATCCAATATAAAAACACAACAAACAGCACAATAAGTGGAATTACTTTGGTTAATAGTAAAAATTGGACGATGCCTCTCTTCGGATGTAAAAATATAACCATTAATGGTGTAAGGGTTGTCTCAGAAACAGGTTACGAAGACGGACTTGACATTGTTGGCTGCCAAAATATATTCGTCCGAAATAGTTTTATTTGGTCTAAAGATGACTGTATTGCAATAAAAGCAGGCGCTAACTATATAGACTTTACAAAAAACCGCTTAACCGGGCAGGGAGACGTAAGAAACATAAAGGTAGAGAACTGTATTTTATGGAATGGAGCCCAAGGAAATGCATTAGAGATAGGATGTGAATTGAATACAGCAGGAGTTGGAAACATAAAATATAGTAACATAGATATTCTTCATGCACAATGCCCTATACAAGTAGACGAAGGGGTGCTAAGCATAAACAATAATGGTAAGGCGCAAATATTCGATGTGTATTATAATGATATTAATATAGAAGATATGCAGCGCTACTTTATAAATATCAAAATAGAACGTAGTGTCTACTCCCCTGGAGGAAGGGAATATAATATTGATGATGATACGTTATACATCCCAGGAACTGTATGGAATATCAATTATAACAACATTTATCTAACGAGAGAAACGAATGATTCTGTTCACTCTGCTATGATGTGCAAAGCATATGTCCCCAATAATCCAAACTCAGGCTCAATGGGGAACATTAATTTTTCAAATATCTACATCAACGGCTTTAAAAAAATATATACTACAAACTTCAACGAAAGGTTTTGTAAGAATTCTTTTGTTCTATGTTTAGAAAATGTATATCCAAAACCAACGCATAAGTAATTTCATATATTTAAACGCATAGCAAGCCCGAACTTTTATTACAAAAAACAGTTTTTCTCAAATTACTACTGTCGTACATTTGCATTATTATTGATTTTAAACTAACATTGTCTTTCACTATTGTCCTATAAAAATCTTCTAAAGTGCAGGGAGAAAAATAAATTTCTCCCCATACACTTTTTTAGTAGGCACATTCGCTAAATAGGTAAAAATTACTTTCGGCTAACAGATAAAGCTTAGATTTTATCTGTTAGCCGTTTCTTTCTGGGCCATCTTCTGTTATTCAGATGTGAAAAAGTTTTTTTCCTATTTTTAAGATATGAGGAGTGAGATGTTATTTGCTTGTCCTGTCCTCAAAAAGGTTGACAGAAAAATATAGGACAAAATGACAAAAAGATGCAGAAAAGTAATTCGGTACAGTACTTGTTTTAAATTACAAGCATTCGAAGGCATCAAGACAAACAATTTAATAACAGGCGATTACACTCTCAATATAGTATGGACGGGAGTCAAACCATATTTATTAAACAAAGTAGTACGAGTGGAAACAAGAGATGAATTAGATGAACCAAAGCGGCTTTGTACTGAGAATAAGGCCTTGAAACAGGCTTACGCCGAGCTTGCACTGAATCACAAATGTTCGGAGAAAGTCATTGATGTTGCCAACGAGATGTTCAACTTGGATTCTTAAAAAAAAGTACGAACACAAGTTATCGGTTTACTTCGAGGGAAGAAATCGGTCATGAGCCTTTGCCGTTATTTTCGGATGAGTCGCTAGGCTTATTACAAGAGCAATAATCAAAGGTTAAGAGTGTATTGAAAACAGGCATCGTCGTGGATATGGTTCAAAAAGTACGTCATCAGATGCCGCGTTTAGGTGGCAAAAAGTTGTATCGTCTTCTTGGGAACGGCTTACGTCAGGTGGGTTCTATCGGCAAAGACAAGTTTTTTGACTTCCTGCGAGACAACGGACCTGCAGGTTGTTCCCAAGCGCAGCTACACGCGAACCACGCAGCCTTACCATCGATTTTACAAATGAACAAATCTGGTACGAGACATGCAGGCAGCCCGTTCGAATCAATTATGGATGAGAGACATGACCTATCTTAGTACGTTAAACGGTTTTGTTTATCTGTTTTTGATAACAGACTTGTATTCGCAAAAGATTGTGGGCAGATCGTTGAGCCGCAGCCTTGCCATCGAAGGGGCGATGGAAGCCTTACGAATGGCTCTGCGAAGCAGGAAAGACAAAAGTCTTCCGTTGACGCATCATTCCG
>NZ_JAUMYS010000048.1:8568-23508 GCF_030528505.1 Tannerella sp. | reverse complement strand
AAAGTTTTGCTGTAGCTCCGGAAACGGCGTTTCTGCGATCAAATCATTTATCGCAATGCCGGAAACGGCGTTTCTGCGATCAAATAATTTATCGTGATGCAAAAAACAACCTGCAAACCGATGAAAAAAAAGAAAAGACTGTAAAAAACAAGATATATACACTTAATACGATATGCTATGAAAGAAATTCAAGAAATCAGCTTGCCGAGAATGAATAACGGCGCCCATTTTTTGTACATCACGAATATGGCCACTCGCTCTATGGCCGATGTAACCGTGTTTAACAAATGTACTCCGCTGGTGCAGGCCTTGCAAAAAGCCGCAGCTCATGAGGACGAATGCCTGCAATTGACTCAGAAAAGCCTTCTGACCGACGAAATCATCGAAGCCGACTCGTTGCGCGACCGTCTCTACGCGGGTTACCGCAAAAGCGTGAAAGGATTTGCCGACTTCCCCGTGCCCGAGCACGCGCAAGCTGCCAAAGTGCTGCTCCAACACATGAAAGATTACGGTATTAAAACGCAGATGCAGCTCGACCGTCAGACCGGGTTGATGATCAATTTCATCGACGATCTGGGAGCGAAATACGCCGATCAGATCGATTTGCTTTCGCTCAAACCTTTCGTCGAACAGCTGAGAGCCGCCAACGAAAAAGTACGCTCGCTCACGAACGAACGGACGGACGAGCGCGCCGGCCGGACGTTGGGAGCCCTGCGCGAAGCACGCCAAGCAAGCGACAAGGTCTACCGCGATCTGGTGAAGAGGGTCAACGCGCTGGCGCTTATCGAAGGAGATACGGACTATGCCGCGTTCATCGATTACGTGAATGCCGAAATCGAACATTACAAACAGGAAGTGCTTTCGAAAGCCAAAAAAACGTCCGCCACCTGACGTGACATGTAACCGCCCCGCTCCCCGACGGCAGGGTAAAAAGAAAGGCAGGAAAAGAAACGTTCATGTTCTTCTCCTGCCTTGTTTTTGTGGATTCGCCGGCTCCTTCGTTTGCCGGAGCCGGCGGATACATCCTGCTTAAAGCATGTTGCTTACTTCAGTTTCTTCATCTTCGAGAGCGGAAGGTAAATCTGGAATCCCACGTTGAGCGAAAGTCCGTGTACGCTACCCTCACCGAATTGTCCGTTATAAAGCGCTAACGCTTCTACGGCCACATACTCGTTGAGGAAATACGCATAACCCGGACCGAAGTTGATATTGAAACCAACATTGGCACCCTCAACACCAGACAATCCGGCACCTGCTTCAGCGAACCAGCGTCCCTGCTTCAGCAGCGTATCGAATTCTTTCGGCCCGAAATAATAACGTCCGAAGCCGTTCACGCCGTAATTATACGTCGTATTTCCGCCTCTTTGACCGGTAAAGCCCGCGTCCACCTTGGCACCGATTGCCAGATTGTCCTGAATAAAATATCCTGCGCGAGGCGTCAGGTTAATGTTGAAATGACTTCCGCTACCCAGTCCGAAACCGACATTTCCGATCGAACCGCCTACCAGCACGCTACCCTTCTGAAGCTGCGCCGTTGCTGCTCCTAACGAGCAGGCCAAAATAAACAATGTACTGAATAAAATCTTTTTCATCTGTCAAATAATGTTTTGTTTTTATACTTCTCCTACTCTGTTTTCTGAATGGCTTTTCGGAATCCGCCGGCGCAAAAATAGAAGAAGTGTGCAAATTTCACTTACAGACCGGCACGAAAATACCTTTTTTTATTAATTTCTTTCTTTTTTTTAGAAGACAGTTTCGCCTCTAAATCTCTCAAAGTTCGATGATTCCTCTGCCCTGACGGATGATGGAGCAGGATTGCCGCGTACAGTCTATCACGGTCGATCCTTCGGTGCGACCGTAGCCCCCGTCGATCACCAAGTCTACCTGTCCGGCATATTTTTCCTCCATCAGTTCGGGATCGGTAAGGTATTCCGGCTCGTCGGCGCTCTCGCGATCATAGACCGACATCGAAAGCAACGGATTGCCGAGCGCGTCGGCCAGCTCTTGCACAATCGGGTTGTCGGGGATGCGAATGCCTACCTCCTTGCGAGTCTTGTAAATCTTCGGCAATTCGCCGCTCGTAGGCAGGACGAACGTAAAAGGACCGGGCAGGCAACGCTTCATCAGTTTGAAAGCGTTGTCGCTGATGCGCGCGTACCGGCTGGCGGATGATAAATCGGAACAGATAATCGAAAGGTTACTCTTCTGCAAATTGACGCCCTTGATACGGCAAATCTTTGATACCGCGCGTACATTGAACGCATCGCAGCCTATCGCGTAGAGCGTATCGGTAGGATAAATTACCAATCCGCCGTCGCGCAACACATCTACCACCTTATCGATCTCTTTCCAATTCGGATGATCGGGATATATCTTCAGCAGCATAAAAAAACAAGTTATTTCAGGTATAAAACATACACGCTTCGCGCACAGATGGACGAAGCATTATTTTTTGATCAGGTTCATAAATTCTTCGCGCGTTCGGGCTTGCTGAAACGAGCCGGTGAAGTCGGACGTCGTCGTCAGCGAATTCTGCTTTTCCACGCCGCGCATCTGCATGCACATGTGCTGCGCCTCGATGACGACCATCACACCAAGCGGGTTCAACGTCTTCTGAATACATTCCTTAATCTGAAGCGTCATACGCTCCTGAATCTGCAAACGATGCGCAAAAATATCGACCACACGCGGAATCTTGCTCAGCCCCGTGATGTAATGATTCGGGATGTAAGCCACATGTACCTTGCCGAAGAAAGGCAGCATGTGATGCTCGCAAAGGGAGAAAAAGTCGATGTCCTTGACGATGACCATCTGCTTGTAATCTTCTTCCTCAAACATGGCCGAAGCCAGCACCGCTTCCGGGTCTTCATCATACCCCTTCAGCAGAAACTGCATGGCCTTAGCCACTCGCATGGGCGTTTTCTTCAGTCCCTCACGGGCTGTATCTTCGCCGAGCAGTTCAATGATCCGGCGATAATGCTCGCTCAATTGCTGACGTACTTCCAGCAATGCCTCCGTCTCTTTTTTCATACTCATTTCATACTCACCGAACGGGAATACGGATTTCTTCCTTCGTGATAAACATCTCTTTGCGGAACGAGGGGAAAGCCCCGACGAGTTTTTGCATCATACGGTAGGCTTCTTCGTACGAAACATAATCGCCCACGCGGAGCCTCCAGAAAGGCGCCGTGTACGACACATACGTCGGCACGTCCGAAAACTGGTTCTTAATCTGCTGCTCCTTGCCGAACGCCTCTCCCTTCGAACTGCGCTGATCGTTACCGGAGAAGATCTGAATGCGGTAACCGGCCGAGAGGAGGAACTTGCGGCCGTTCGCCTCTTCGATACGATCCGAAGCCACCGGTCGCCCGATCATCTGGCGGATGGCCGGCGACTGGTGAATCGTCACCGTGCCCCGACCCGGAACATTCCGCGTCAGGGCATCGACGATGGAGTCCTGTGCCGTCAGCATACTGCCGCCGCAGCACAGAAGCCCCAGTATAAACACATAACGTTTCATAAAAGCCTTGTTTAAAAGCGAATCAGGGAACTTATGCCGTTATCCTTCAAACGCCTCGATAATGGGCATGAATTTCTCGACTTCGAGCGATGCTCCGCCAATCAATCCGCCGTCTACGTCGGGGTTGGCAAACAGCTCTTTCGCGTTGCCCGCATTGCAGCTTCCGCCATACAGGATGGATGTGCTGTCGGCCACCTCCTGACCATATTGCTGCGCAATGGTGCGGCGGATGTGTGCATGAATCTCCTGCGCCTGCTCGGCCGTCGCCGTTTTGCCCGTTCCGATGGCCCATACCGGCTCGTAGGCCAGCACCAGCTTGCCGAAATCTTCGGCCGAAAGGTCGAACAACGATTCGCGAACCTGCGCATCTACGACTTCGAAATGCTTGCCGGCTTCGCGCTCTTCCAGCACTTCGCCGATGCAGAAAATCGGCGTCAGCTTGTTCGCCAGCGCCAACTTCACTTTCTCTTTCAGAATCTCAGGGGTCTCGTGATAATACGCGCGACGCTCCGAATGACCGAGAATCACGTATTTTGCACCGGTCGAAGCCACCATCGCGGCCGACACTTCGCCCGTGAAAGCGCCCTTTTCCTTATCGGCGCAGTTCTCTGCCGCCACCCCGATCTTCATCGTGTCGATGGCCGAAACGATACTTGCCAAGTGCGTGAACGGTACGCCTACAATCACATCGCAGTGTACGGTTTTTCCCTTCAGGGCAGTATTCAAACCTTTGGCCAGCGCCAATCCTTCGGGCAGGGTGGTGTTCATCTTCCAGTTCCCTGCTACAATATTCTTTCTCATTTGTTCAGTCTGTTAATTATATGTATTCTTAATTCCTCGATATCTACGGTTTCGGAAATAATCGTATATCCAAACCAGCAGCAAAGGTAATACAAAAGCTGCAATTACCGTCAACCAACGTTCCCTCTCCGTTTGTTTCTCTTGGCGATCACCTTCTACATAACTGCTTAGCACCTTATTGAGTTCCTCTTCGCCGGGGATATCGTTATGATGCCATTTGGCCAGAATCGTACCTTCGCGAAGGAGCACCATCCCCGGATTCGATCGGATGATGGTCTTGAGCAACACCTCGTCGGCCGTCAGGAAAGGATAATCGGCGCCCGTATGCTTCACCCAATCGACAATGTGCCCGTCGGACGATGCCGTCACCCCGTAGAAAGCCAGCTTATGCTCCATAGCGTAATCATACGCATGGTTTATTTCGTCGATATGTTCGTCGCTTGCCTCTTCGATGTGAGGAGCTACGAGCAGCATGACAATACCCGGCCGGGTAAAAAGCTCGTCGACTACGTTCTCTCCCTGCTCGTTAAACAGTGCGAAGGAAGCGACCTTCGGCACGAATCCCTGCTTAACGAGTCGCGCATCGACATACGTCCACGTGGAATCACCGGCCGGAGCCTCTTCGAGTTTAAATTCTTTCGTTTGTCCGTTCTTCGCATAGATAAATACGTATTCATCTTGCGGCGCATCAGGCGGAATCTCCATCAGCTTCGGAATATTCGCTCCTACTTTGTACGGACGAAAATCGGTAATCGGCAAATGGTTGTAGTTCCAATAACAGAAACCGAGGCAGAAAAGGTACGCGAAAAGCCCCACAAACCAATACGATCGGTACGTATAGAACGATGTCAATCGCTTGTAGTACATCCATGCAAAGACGGATGCCGCAAGCAATAGGAGGTTTTTGTAAAATGTCTGCCAGTTCGTTATGATCCATGCGTCGCCGAAACATCCGCAATCGGGTACGGGATTGAAGATGGCCAGATAAAGTGTGAGGGGAGTCATGAAACTCATGAAGATCAACACACCGAGTGCGGCCAGTTTACGGTAGACCGCCGTCAACATACATACTCCGAGCGTAAACTCGATGGCAATCATATTGAACGACAATAACAACTCAAGCCACTCACCGTATCCCAAACCGAAGGAGGCGAGGTATTCTCCGATCTTGATGGCGGTACCCATCGGGTCTATCGCCTTGACCGTGCCGGAAAAAATAAACGTTACGCCCAGCAGGACGCGACAACATTCCGCGATCGTTTTTATGACAAAGCGATTAGGCATCTTCTCCGAATGTCAGTTTAATCAACCCGAACAAGGCGTAATTCACCATATCCATATAATTGGATGCGATCCCTTCCGAAGCAATCACCTTCCCGTCGTTGTCTTCAATCTCCTTGACACGATTGAGTTTCGTGAGAATAAAATCGGTGTACGAACTGATGCGCATGCTCCGCCACGCCTCGTCATAATCGTGATTCTTCGCATACATCAACGTTTGAATTTCTTCCATGTGCGCATCATAAAGTTCCAGTGCCCGGCGAGCGTCGATATCACACGTATCCACAGCCCCCAGCTCAAGCTGTATCAGCCCGATCACGCCGTAATTCACAATCGCCATAAATTCGGGCCGGATGCCTTCGCCGACCTTACTCACTTTCTTCATCTCAAGACTCCGGATCCGCTTGGCCTTGATGAAAAGCTGATCGGTAATCGACTCGGGACGCATGATACGCCACGAGGGACTGTAGTCCGACAACTTGGCCTGAAAAACATCCCTGCACTCTTTGATTACCGCTTCGAATTGTTGTTTTGTATCTGTCATAAGCCTGCTTTATATAACGTCAACGTGCCAATTACGGAAGATATTGCATCATCGGTAATTGGCACATTGCCCTAAACGGTTTACGATCTCTTCATGAACAGCGTAGCGAACGTCCGATCTTCAAAACAGTCGTTTTTTGTATGTTGTTCAATTTGCACAGTTGCTCCACGCTTACCCGGTGACGCCGTGCGATAGCACCTAACGTATCGCCTTTCCTCACCCGATGATAAACCGGCGTTTTGCGAGCTGTTGTTGTCTTTTTTACAGCGGCCGCACGCGCCTGAGCAGGTTTCTCGGCAGTCGTCGTTGCGCCAGCAACCGTCTGTTTTTCTTCGGTAACGTCGTTATTCTCCTTCTGTCCTGCATTATCCGCTATCATTTGGTCTCCTTCGGGCAGGTTATCCTCGAGAGCATCATGTTTTGCCATGTTTGCGTCCTTTTGTACGGCTATCGGTTCATTTTTAACCGCTCCCTTTGCAGATTTAGCCGCACGATAACAAATCTCCTGTCCTTCATGAAGCGAACTCGTCGATCGGATATTATTCAGTTTGCAAAGCGCATCGACGGTAGTGCCGTGTTGACGTGCAATCGAATAAAGGGTCTCTCCCCGCTGTACACAATGATAGACAGCTTTTTCCTCCTTTGCAACAACTGTTTCAGCAGCAACCGTTTGTTGCGCCGGTTCCAGCCGCGTTGCTTTTTTCGAAACCTTTGCCGATGTTTTCCCGCAACGGAGCGTCTGTCCGACACGTAATACGGATTTTTTCTTCAATCCGTTCAAACGGCATAATTCCGCAACGGAAAGACCATGCTTCCGTGCAATTAAACCTAATGATTCGCCTTTCTTTACGCGATGATAAACAATATGTTCGGAGGTTGAAGTATACAGATTGTTGCGGCTGCGATGAGCGTTTTTATAAAAGACGTAGAAGTCTTGATGAGGAGTTCCATTATCAAAGTCAATGATGTGGCTGGGGTCAATGGCTTCGCCGAGGAAACGTGTTTCAAAATGTAGATGAGGGCCTGTTGATCGACCTGTATTGCCACCGAGCGCAATCGGTTGTCCGGCTTTGACGATCTCATTTTCCGAAACCAAAAATCTCGACAAATGACCGTAAATCGTTTCGAGACCGTTAGGATGGCGAATGACCAGATAATTTCCGTACCCGCGACGCTCGAAACTTTTGATTCGCACCTTACCACTGAATGCACTGCGAATCGTATCGCCAACATGGACTTTCAAATCGATTCCGCGGTGCATCCGGCGACGGCGTGGGCCGTATTTTGAGGTTACGACAAGCTCGTTATCAACAGGTATTACGAACGTAGAACAATCGATCCTGAACGAATCCGGCATTGTGATATCTCTGGTACGAAAAGGATTTACCCAGCACGTATCCCAACTGGATTGGTATAACTCATCGGCGGGGAAAAGGAGATTTTCAGCTTCGAGTAGCTCTTCTTGTGTCGTAAACGTAATCGGCTCCAACTCACCCGTTACGATCTTTTTCTTTGTTACATCCACCCGATCGGCAATAAGCTCCGAAACCTTCCGCTCTATCGCGGGCGCTTTCAATACGGCAGGACGTTCCTCCGTTTGTTCTTGCGGCTTTTTCTTCCAAGTAAATTGTCCGTAAACGCCGGTCGAAAAGAAGGCAAAACCACATAATATGGTCACATGTCGTAGTATAGTCATAGTTTATTCGCTTCGTTTTTCAACAAAAATTGCCCAAAGGTCCGTATTTTCAATCGACCGACCAAAAAAAATTCCCTCAGAACTATGATAAACAAAGAAAAGCACAACTTTAAAACACAACAAACAAATAAAAATCAACAACATAAAACAACCATATGTTTTACAACATATTTCGAAACTTGCATTTATTGAGTTCTAAATTTCGCATTTAGCTGAAGAATTCCTTTTCTTTGCATGCTATATATATAATGTATATGAATCAGAACAAAGCGACATCAAAAAAACAAATGCTATGATACTCTATACGAAAATTGATCTTCCGCGCTCTCCGATACATTTTACGTATGAGCACCGAATCATGATGTTCGGTTCCTGCTTTGCCGAATCGATCGGAAGCCGGTTATCGGAGGCTCTGTTTCGCACGGATATCAATCCTTTCGGGACACTTTATAATCCTGCTTCGGTAGCCATGACTATCGAACGATTGCTGGACAAAACGGTGTTTATTTGCGACGAACTGTTTCAGTATGAAGGCTTATACCACAGTTTCTTTCATCACAGCTCTTTTTCGTCCTTATCGGCCGATGAATGTCTGCGACAGATAAACGAACGGCTGCGACAGTCCGCCGCCATGTTATCGTCGGCCGACCGCATAGTCGTAACGTTTGGAACGGCTTACGTCTACCGGTTAAAAGAAACCAGTAACGTGGTGGCCAACTGCCACAAGCTTCCGGAAAAACATTTCGAGCGGACACGCCTTTCGGTCGAGGAAATCGTTTCACTATGGGAACCACTGATCGCGAAGTTGCAGAAGGAACATCCGTCGCTGCAATGGTTGTTTACCGTCAGTCCGATTCGACATTGGCGAGACGGAGCACACGAGAACCAGTTGAGTAAAGCCACCTTGCTCCTTGCTGTCGAAGCATTACAGCAACGTTTTCCGGAACAGACGGCTTATTTCCCCGCCTACGAACTGATGATGGACGAGTTGAGGGACTACCGGTTCTATGCCGACGATATGTGCCATCCGTCACCAACAGCCATCCAATATATCTGGGAGCGTTTTGTCGAAGTGTGCATGGATGAGCGTACGCGTCGTCTGCTAAATGAAGCAGAGGAAATCCGCCGGGCACTCCATCATCGGCCGTTTAATCCCAAAAGCGAGGCATATCAGCAATTCCTAACACAAACTTTGTTAAAAATAGAACGCTTCAATGAGAAAATGCCCTACCTTTGTTTCGAACAAGAACGAAAAGATATAGAACGACTACAAACCGACCGATAATGATGAAGTATAAAATCCAAGAGATTGCCAAGATAATTGGCGCAACAAACCGCACCCTGAACGACAGCCTGATCGATCGACTGCTGATCGACAGCCGAATGTTGTCGTTCCCGGAGTCTACCTTGTTTTTTGCCCTGAAAACTCAGACAAACGACGGACACCGCTATATCTCCGAACTGTATCGACTGGGAGTAAGAAGCTTCGTCGTGAATCACGAACCGCCGGAAACACGCATGATGCCTGATGCGAACTTCCTGATCGTACCTCATGTGCTGACGGCTATGCAAATGCTGGCAGCGCATCATCGCAAGCAATTCGAGATACCGGTCATCGGCATTACCGGCAGCAACGGCAAAACCATCGTCAAGGAGTTACTTTATCAATTGCTTCATGCTGACTTCAACATTGTCCGATCGCCACGCAGTTATAACTCGCAAATCGGCGTGCCGCTTTCGGTGTGGCAGATGGACGATAAGCATACACTGGGTATCTTCGAAGCGGGTATCTCACAGCCGGACGAGATGGAGAAGCTGCAACGCATCATTCGCCCGACCATCGGCATGATCACGAATATCGGAGAGGCGCATCAGGAGAATTTCGCCTCATCGACCCAGAAGTGTCTGGAGAAGTTATCGCTGTTCAACGATTGCGATATCGTGATCTATAATGCCGACGATGAGTTTATCGCCCACACGCTCGACAAGGCGTGCCTCTCGCATAAGGCGGTAGGTTGGAGCCAAAAAGATTCGGATGCGCCGTTATACATTGAGAAAATACACAAAAAGCAGACTTCGACCGAAATACACTGTGTGATGCTGAATCTGGAACAAACGTATGAAATACCGTTTACCGACGATGCTTCGATCGAAGACGTGATTCACTGCATCGCCCTGATGCTGTATCTGAAACCGACGTCGCTCAGAAACAGAGAGGTTTTTGCCGGACTCGAACCGGTGGCCATGCGGCTGGAAGTAAAAGAAGGCATCAACGGATGTCAACTGATTAACGACACGTACAATTCCGATATTAATTCGCTCGATATTGCGCTCGATTTCCAGCAGAGCCGCCGTGCGGAGAAAGACCTGAAAACAACCGTGATCCTTTCAGACATCTTGCAATCGGGCATGCTCCCCAAATCATTATACAAGAAAGTAGCAGAACTGTTCCGGCGTAAGAAAGTAGACCGCATTATCGGGATCGGGCGCGACATGAAAGAGTACGGCTCTGCGTTCGAGATGCGCGAAAAGGAATTCTACCTGACAACCGACGAATTTATTCATTCTCCTTCGATGAAGACCTTCCGCGACGAGTTGATTCTGCTGAAAGGCTCACGTGCCTTCCACTTCGAGCGTATCACGGAGCTTCTGGAGAAAAAAGTGCACGAAACGGTACTCGAGGTGAATTTGGACGCCGTAGTGCATAATTTCAACCATTTCCGTTCGAAACTGCATCGCGACACTAAAATGGTTTGCATGGTCAAAGCCTTTGGATATGGTGCCGGTTCGTATGAGGTGGCGAAAACATTGCAGGAACATCGTTGCGACTATCTGGCCGTGGCGGTAGCCGACGAGGGCGAAGCTCTGCGCAAAGAAGGAATCTCCATTCCAATCATGGTGATGGACCCGGAATTCAGCAGTTTCAATATTCTGTTCGAGCGTCAACTGGAACCGGAAGTGTACAGTTTCCGCCTGCTGGACGCCCTGATGAAAGAAGCCGGACGACGGGGGATCACCTCCTACCCCATTCATATTAAAATTGATACGGGCATGCACCGATTAGGCTTCCGTCCGTCGGATGTGCCGGAGATTTGTCAACGGCTGGAGCAACAAAGCTCACTCGTCGTGCGTTCCGTTTTTTCGCATCTGGTCGGAAGTGATTCGTCCGAGCACGATGAATTTACGCGTAAACAAATACGCCTTTTGACGGAATCGGCCGAAGCGTTGGAAGCAGGATTAGGCTATCCGGTACTCAAACATATTCTCAATTCGGCCGGTATCGAGCGTTTCACCGGCCATCAGATGGATATGGTGCGTCTGGGTATCTCGCTTTACGGCATCAGTGCATCGGTCACTGAGGCGAAGAAGTTACAGCCTGTCAGTTCGCTCAAAACTACGATTCTGCAAATCCGCGACGTACCGGCAGGCGATTCTATCGGATACGGCCGCAAGACATATGCCCAACGCGATTTACGGGTCGCTATTCTCCCCATCGGCTATGCCGACGGGCTGGACCGTCATCTGAGCAACGGCGTGGGAGAGGTTGTTATCAATGGGATGCGCTGCCCGATCGTCGGAAATATCTGCATGGATATTTGCATGGTCGACGTCACGGACGCTGAAGCGCAGGAAGGTGATACGGCGATTATCTTCGGCCCCCAACTTCCGGTGACCGAAATTGCCGACAAGCTGGACACGATTCCTTACGAGATACTAACATCCATCTCGCCGCGCGTCAAAAGAATTTACTATCGCGAATAACGGTTCGTCAAGCTTTCCGTCGCAGCGGGAATCATCATCTTCTGCCATTGGCGGTAGCCGAAGACAGGAACAATAGAATAAACGACGTATGTGACGGCTGTCGGGGTCATTCCTTTCCAAAAATACAGGATGGCGGAAACGGCATTCACGATAAGCCAGAACCACCATTGTTCAATATATTTCTGCGCGAGCATCCACATGGCTACGATGCTGAGTGCCGTCGTGAACGCATCGCCGAAAGGCACAGGGCTGTCGGTAAACCGAATCAGCACCCATGCGATCAGGGCGAACAGCGCACAGAAAACAGCCAACAGTTTCGGCCAATAATGCTTGGGAGTAAACCGTATGGTTGCTCCCAAGACCGCCGTTTCGCCTGACTGAAGGCCTTCCTGTTTAAGAAGAGATTCGCTTTTCCACCACCGGAACCAGCCGTAAGCACTTGCCACGAGGTAATACATGTTGATCCCCATGTCGGCATAAAACTTATTGACAAAATAGATATAGATGTAGAAAAGAGGGATGACGACCCCTACCGGCCACAGCCAGATGCTGGCTTTATATTCCAGCCACAGGTAGATCAGCATGATTGCGGCTGCGACGATTTCAATCATCAGTTCGTATCCCATATTGTTACGTTTAATAAGTTTCTATGCTCTTAGCCATACGACATCCGGATGGTGGAAAAGTATCTTCTTCGCTTAAAATTTCAGTGTTACACGTGCCATCATATTCGTTCCGGCCTGTGCGAAATATCCGGAGTCTGTCATACGTTTTCCATCGAGAATATAACTGTATGTCCAGCCGTTCGTTTCATACATTTCGTTAAAGAGGTTGCGGATATTCAAGTCGAGTCCGATCTCTTTCATGAAACGGGGGCGGAACGTGTATCCGATACGCAGGTCGTTCACAAAATACGGGTCTAAGCTACGCAGACGCGACGAGGTATTGTCGAGATACTGCCGACCGACGTAGGACGACATGAATGCTGCCGAGAAGCCTTTCCAATGGAAGGCGAAGGTGCTGCCGAACGTCAGGTTCGGAGAGAAAGCGATATCGGTCGTACCGAGATTTTTCGAAGTTTGAGGCAAGTCGTTCCAGTCTGCATCGTACGTATCGACATACTCCGTAAAATTGCGGATTTTATTGCTGCTCAGCGTCAGGTGTCCGTTCCAATCGAGCCACGATGTCACCTTTACGCCACCACTCAGCTCGGCTCCCATCCGGTAGCTGTCTTTGATATTCGAGGTCAGCTGCTCACCGATTTCACTGATTTTACCGGTGAGGATTAGCTGATTGTCGTAATCCATATAATACAAGTTGAGACCGGCACGGAAGATGCTGCCCGTGTACTCATAACCGGCTTCGTAATCGTAAAGTGTTTCGTACGTAGGCTGTGCCGAAGGACCGTTCTCGGTGAAGTTATCACGGTTCGGCTCGCGATGCGCGACGGCAAACGAAGCGTAGGCATGATGACCGTTTCGTTCGAACGAAAGACCGGCTTTCGGGTTGAAGAACGAAAACGTTTTCTTTACATGCACATGATCGCCGGCCTTATCATCGCTTCCGTTGATTTGGTAATCAATGCCGCGATATTGCAAGTCGGCATAGGCGCTCAACGCAGGCAGGAAGCGATACGTAGCTTTCACATAAGCGTTATAGTCGAGTTTCTCCCCACGGTTGCGATAATATTCGTGGTTGGGTTTCGGCAATCCGGCCGATGTCTTAACCCACATCACACGTCCGAAGTGATCGCCGATATAATTGTTGGCCGATGCGCCGAAAGAAGCCTGCAACCGTTCGTACGTATAATTCATCCGGAACAAGGCGCCGTAGAAATCATTTCTCAACCATTTGCGACGCACGAGGTCGGTTTTCTTATGAATCTTCCCCTTGGCGTCTACATAATTATCCAATTTGTACGAGGCGTACTTGGCACCGGCCTTGTAGTCTTCGTAATATCCCTTACCATCGGTATAATGCAACGTTACGTTCAGATTCAGTTGGTCGCTCAGCCGTTGCGTAGCCAGCAAGTGATAATGATGCTGCCAATAGTTATCCGTCTGGTTATCGTAGAATTTTGTTTCGCCGTTCTCCTTATAAGCTCCGCAACTGTTATAGCGACGGTTTGTTTTGAGTTTGGCCGAATCGACCCCGTTCCAGGCCTGATAAGTGATTTCGCTGCTTCCGAAAGTCTGGAACTTGATCATTGTACCGCCGTTGTAATAAGCAGCCGAGCCGTAATACGAATTCATATCCGCCCGGGCACGTTCGATATAACCATCGGTCTGCACGTTCGAATAACGCGCATCGAACACGAAATGATCCCAAAGCAGTCCCGTACCACCGCGGAAAGTATTCGTAAATGTTCCGAAACTCCCGGCCGATGAAACGACTTCGAGGTACGGTTTAAGCGACGGACGTTGAGTCTGCATCAGGACCGTCGCACCGAAAGCGGCGGCACCGTTGGTCGAGGTTCCTGCCCCGCGTTGAATCTGAATATTTTCGACCGACGAAGCGAAATCGGGCATATTCACCCAGAAGACGCCGTGGCTTTCCGAGTCGTTGACAGGCACGCCGTCTACCGTGAAGTTGATACGGTTCGCATCCGTACCGCGCACGCGCATGGATGCGTAGCCTATGCCATTTCCACCGTCGGAAGTAACAACGACCGAAGGCGTCTGCATAAAGAGATAAGGCATTGACTGCCCGGTATTGTTGGCTTTCAGCTCTGCTGCCGAAACATTCCGGAACGCTACCGGTGTCTCTTTGCGTGCCTGCACGGCCGAGACAACTACCTCGTTGAGTTCATACACACTCGTCGAATCGACCACCTGCGCGATCGCCGACACGCCGGACAAGAATATTCCGGCCATTCCATAAGAAATCTTCCTCATTTTCTTTTCATTTAAATAAAATGGGGCGCAACGAAACATACAGCCAAAAAGAGATGAAAAAACTTACATCTTCCTACGCCGGCATTACCCGGATCAGGTGTAAGGGTATGATCTCAGCCTGTAAAAGTAAGGCACCCCTGTTATATGATATTCGGGCGCAAAGGTAATTATTTTTATGATATGACTTTCATCTAACCCGATTTTTTTCGGAGATAACACATCAAAATCCGATCGAGAACGGAATGGGGTACCGGACAAAGATAATGAGAAATATCCCTGATGAGTTGCGGAGACTTCCGCCCGTTGTCGGAAATCTTAATGAACCGTGCGGAGACTTCCGTGCATCGGCAGAAGGCTTGGCGAGTTTCGCGAAGACTTCCGTCCGTGGTCGGAAATCTTAATGAACCGTGCGGAGACTTCCGTGCATCGGCAGAAGGCTTGG
>NZ_JAUMYS010000048.1:0-8468 GCF_030528505.1 Tannerella sp. | reverse complement strand
CGAGTTTCGCGGAAACTTCCGGAGGCATCACAAAGACACTATTTTTCTCTATTTTCAGCCATCTCAACGAGTCGTTCGGAGCGCTGTCCGACCGATAGCCTCCAAAAAATCTTTGTTATTCTCTACCGGAACTTTAATCAATTCCGGGACATTATACGTGTACGTAAACGAATCGTAAAATTCCGGATCTTTCTGCGGAAGCAGAAAAGGCTTTCCGGCACGTCCGGTACAACGGTCGAAAGCGGCCAGATAAGGGCGTGCCCAAAGTCCGTCCAGACGTTTACTGCTGAAGACAAACCAATCGCCCGACGAAGCCCACGTATGATAACTGTCCACATCGTTGCTGTTCACTTCATCAAGTACACGAATCGCTCCGCTTTGCAAATCCATCAGATACAAGTCGCTTTCGGGATGCCAGATCGAGAAGTTCCCATAATCGAACTGCGTAAACATCACATATCGTCCGTCGGGCGAGACGCGCGGGAAAGAAACGGATCGACCGATTGCAGACGCCTGATAGACGCATTCAAGATCATGCAGACGTTCCTCTTTTTCGTCGAAACGGATGCGATACAAGTCGTACCGGATGCTGTCGAGAGCGGCACCCGGAGCATAAGCTGCGGCACGACAAAAATAAAGCGTCGTTCCGTCGGGCGACCATGCAGGGAAAGTCTCCATATAGTCTCGTGTATAAACGAGCGAATCGGTGAATATCTTTCGAGTTTGCGTATCATAAATCACAAGGTCGGCATCGAGGTCGGAGACTTCGATCGGTTTCTTGCCCGATGCGTGAAAGAACTGCTGGATCTCATTCATCGAAAAAGCGATGTAACGTCCTTGCGGATGCCAAGCCGGATACGTCGCACCGTTTTTATATTCTTCCGGTTTGAGATTCACCTTCTCCGTCTGTCCGTTTCGACGAATCAGCGTTCCTCCCTGCTTTCCGCGGATATGCAGCATCATAGTCTCCGGTGAGTTGAGAGTAAACGAATGACAGTTCACACATTGTTTGCCGAAGTCGCGGTTTTCCAGCAACGGAGTCTCCTGATACGAAGTCAAATCGCGCTGATAGATTCCCATTTCGTTCCACAATTCATACCCCGGATACAACAGGCGATAAACGAGATAAGGGTCTATGGGATGCTCGGAAACCGTATTGATAATATCCGTATAGCCTATCCATCGTCCTTCTTTCAGCAAACTGATACGAAAGAAAATGTCCTTGCCTTGCGCCTCTTTCAGCAGGCTACTCCATTTCTTTTCGGGGATACGTACCGTCGGGTCTTTACTACTAATCAGAATCGCCACGGTTTCCGCATAACCAATCTCCGTCTGATAAGCCTCCGCCGTATCACGGATGATAAAATTGGGCGGAGCAATATTGGTGGGAAACGTAACGCCGGCATAATCGGGATATATTCGGGGTTGTGCTTCACTATGTGCTTCGGGAGCATGATACGAAACGCATCCGGCAAACATGAAAGCGCTTAGCAACAAGAGGTATGCAATATATCGAGTATTCATATCGATTGTTTTTAAATTTGTTTTTTTAATCACGGATCACTTTAGGTCCGTAAGGACTGATATAATTGAGGTAGAACCAGTACGTTTTCCCGAACTCGGCTTGTAAAGTCTCCATCTGCCGGGCTTCTGCCAGACGGTAGTAACGCTCAAAACGCCGTTTGGTTTCTTCACTGACGGTAAGGCCGGTCATCTCAAACACCTTCTCCCGACCTACGCCCAATTCGTAAATATAAAGAGCTTCCTCGTAAGCCTGTGATAAGCAGGGATAAGCAAAACGGCGCATGAGCGGGAGATTTCGAGCAAACCGCTCCACGTGATTACTCAGCAGTAAATGGCTCATCAAATATTCGAAGGCCATTCGATTGGCGGTATCTTTCTCGCACAAATATTGCAGTTCGGGACCGAGATTCAGTACATTCGCAAAACGTGCCGGTACATCTTCCGTATTTCTCAGCGCATTTCGGGGCAGCATATGATCGGGATTCCCTGCCGACTGTTCAAGCCGAAGTGCTTCGTCGTGGTAGAAGAGTGATTGCTTAAGCAGATTGATAAAACGCTGCGCGACGCGCGGACGACCGTTCGAAAGATTATAACGCGCCAGATTAAGCAGGTGCGGAGCCGTCTCTCCCCACACGACCATCGCCTCGAACTCCCAGCGATGCGCCTCGTTGAGGTAGCCCAATTTCTCATAAAGCAAGTATCCGTATTCGCTCTCACGACTATTCCCGTCCCATGGAAAATACAGACTCTTGACTCCCAATGCCTGCGGATAGTCGAACAAGCGATAAGGCAACGCGCCGGTATGGTATAATGCCAAATTGTGAAAATAAGCGATCAGTTGGTTACTTCTTCCCCGACCGAGATAATTTCCGGTATATTCCAGCACCTTCTCCCAATCTCCGGCCTTGGCTGCCTGCTCGGCCTTGAGCATGATACGCTCGCCGACGGAATACGATTTCAGAAAAAACACATAGCCACCCGCGGCGTATGACGTTAGAAAAATTACGGTCAGCCAAATGCGTCCGTAACGGCCGAACGACTGCGGCCAACGGACGATTTTTCGTTTCGGTTTCACAAATAGCAGCAGCAGATTAATCAGGAACAAAAGCAGGAACACACCGACGACCGTTTTGAGGGAATGATCGACAGGCATGGTATAAAAGAAAAGGCAAAGCGAAGGCACGACCGCAAGTTGAAACGGATCCTCCCCTTCTACGAATCTTCGGATGATGCGATCTGTTAAAAAATAAACGGAAGCGAGCATAAATGCCAATACAGCGCTTCCTGCTACCGGATAGTAAAAGAATTGGATGACAAAGTTCGTGACATATTCCAGCCAGCCTTCGGAGGCGAGGGTCTGCCGCCAATACGAGGCGGAGAAAAGAAACAGGTGATGCTGCTCATGATACGTAATCACGTGCGACAACGCGCCCCGATATGCCGTAAAATAAACGAGGAAAAGCAGGCCGAATAGAACGTATTTCAAATATTTCATTGTATGATAAAAAAAGTGAATAAGGCTGCCCCACAAATAGCATTGCGGGACAGCCTTTTTTATATAGACTCAAACGCTTTAATTCGGATAGCCCGGATTTTGCGTCAAAGCCTTGTTCAAATCACGCTCTTCCTGCGGAACCGGATAGACGTAATTATGATCTTCGTACTTGCTGCCGGTCAATTTGACATTCTCTCCTTCGTAGAGAATACAAATCTTTCCTCCGTCACCCTGTTTCGCATCGGGCGAATCGACCAACTTATACTTCAGCCCCAGGAACGGTTCGTTGAGCACTTTCTTGGCAATGCCCCAGCGACGAATGTCCCATTGACGTTTGCCCCCTTCGAGGGCAAACTCCACACGCCACTCGTTACGGATACGCTGGCGCAAATCGTCCTGCGTAGCGCAATACGTCGGTTTGCTTGCATCGGTCTTTTGCAGTTCGGGCATGCCCACACGTTTACGCACAGCGTTCACAGCCTTGAAGGCCTCATCGTCCAACGGCGACAACTCATTCTTAGCCTCAGCATACGTGAGCAACACTTCTGCGTAACGGATCACCACGGCGTCTTTCCCCATGTCCCAACCTTTCGATGAAGGATCGATAGACGGATCAAGCCATTTCTGCTGATAATAACCGGTAGCCGTAGCATCTCCGTGCTGACCGATACCGGTCGGAGCAGCCGATTTCAACGGAGCCACATTAATCGTAACGCCGTACATGGTTTCCCCATGATGCAACACATTTACTTCCAAGCGCGGGTCACGATTTTCGAACGGCTTTTTCGGATCGTAGAGTTTCGACTTGGCAATCGGAGCGCCTTCAATATCTTCAAAGGCATCGACCAGACTTTGTGTCGGGTTAATACCTCCCCATCCTTTCGTCGGGAATGCTTCCCAACCGATCAGATACCACGAGTTCTCGGCTTCCTTGAATTGTTTAACCAGAATAAACTCCTTGCATCCGTCGGCTTTCTCCCAAAACAGTTCCTGATACTTCCCGGTATTCTGCTCATCATACAACGAGTATTCATTCAGCTCCATAACCTTCTTCGCACTCTCGGCAGCCACATCCCACTTGCCGTAGTACAATGCCGCACGAGCTTTCATGGCCAGCGCCGCACCTTTGGTTACTCGGCCATATTCCGACGCTTTCCACGATTTCGGCAAATATTCAATGGCTTTGTCGAAGTCTTGCATCACCTTGCCGTACACCTCTTCGCGGGGAGTACGCACAATACCTTCCTGATCGCTTAACGATAACGGCTTATCGATATAAGGCACATCACCATAACTGCGAATCAAATCGAAATACTGAAATGCACGGAAGAAATGAGCCTGCCCGAGCACGCGGTTTTTCTTTTCCGCCTCATAATTGGGAATAAGGGCTATCTTGCTCAGCACGATATTCGCTTTACGGATCGCTGCGTAGTTATCTTTCCACTTAAAATCCTGCGGGTCATACACCCCTTTCGATATATTGCCGGCCGCCCATTTGATTCCGTGCACCGCATCGTCCGAATTAATCGCACCGTCCACGTCCCAGTAAGGGAGTGAAGTATACAGGTTCGAGACTGCTTTTTCGGCATCGTCCGGACTCTTCCAGAAACTATTGTCCGACAGCTCTTCGAGCGGATAACGATCCAGATCTACACAAGAAGTCATACCCAACACGGCCATCGCAACGACCATATATATATGTTTTATTTTCATTATCTTATCGTTTTTAAAATTAGAATGTCATTTTCAGTCCCAGTGAAACTTTTTTCACGTTCGAATAAAAAGCGCCTCGCGTATCGGAGGGTGATTCGGGGTCTAATCCGTCCAGTCCGGAGAAAGTCAGCAAATTCTCACCCGACACAAAAACTTTCAATCTGTCGATTCCGGCTTTGCTGAGCAAGTGCTTGGGAAGCGTATATCCGAATGAGAGATTTTTCAGACGTACATACGAAGCGTCTTGCAGCCAGAATGACGACACAGCATAGTTCGTCTGTGAGTTTCTGGTGATACGCGGATACGAAGCATTATGATTCTCCGGCGTCCAGCGGTCGAGGTGTCTCTTGAGTACTTTTCCACTGTTAAAGAAAGAATATGCAGCTTCCATCGTATAATACGCATCTACATCGAATGCGCCTTGCCAAAGCATGGAAAAGTCAAAATCTTTATAATAGAGACCGATATTCAATCCTCCGGTCCAACTCGGGAAGTTCTTACCGATCACCCTGCGGTCGTCACCGGCTGTGATTTTCCCGTCTCTGTTCAGGTCTTCGTATTTAATGTCTCCGAGCTTTTCACGTCCCAAACGTTTCGGATGGTTCTTCAGTTCTTCTTCGGTATTGAAATAGCCATCGGCCACAAATCCGTAGAACGAACCGATGGGATGTCCTTCCAGACGCCATATCTTCTTGTTATCCGGGTCTTCACCTTCTGTACCGAACATATCGGTAATCTCGTTCTTCACGTAAGCCACATTGAAATTAACGCTATATCTGAAATCTTTGTTAATCCGATTGTTGTGAAAAATGCTCAAATCGAATCCAGTGTTCTCCACATTTCCGGCATTCTGTGCCGGAGGATTCATCCCGATCACGCCCTGAATAGGAAGATAAAGCAACATGTCGTTCGTACGTTTTTTGTAGAGCGACAGTTCGAAACCGATCATGTTATTGAGGAAAGCAGCTTCAAGCCCCAGCTCATAGTTGGTCACGGTTGCCCATTTCAGGTTCGGATTCACGTAACGCGATTCGTGTACCGTCGAGTAAAGCGTATTGCCGAACATTGTCAAATTCTTTTTGTCATTATAAGCATACGTCGGAACAGCCGGATAGATATCGTTATTTTTCAATTCTTCGTTACCGGTTCTACCCCATCCCAGACGCAACTTAAGGTTGCTGAGCCAATCGAAGCGGTCTTTGATAAATGCTTCTTCCGAGAGTCTCCATCCGGCCGAGAAGGCAGGGAAGAAACCCCAACGATTGTCTTTCGGGAAGCGAGACGAAGCGTCGGCACGCATATTGGCTTCGAACAGGTACCTGTTCTCGTAGTCATACTGAACACGTCCGAAGTACGAAAGACGCGCCGTTTCATATCCGCCGTCAAGATTTTTCTGTGACGAAGCATCGAGCGTATTGAGCGATTCGGGAAGATCATCGCTTCCGCCACCCGTACGGCTCGTTTCAGTATACCGATACGTATATTCCACTTGTTCGGCACCAGCCAGAAGACCAATCGTATGCTTACCGAACGTCTTATTATAATTGGCCAGTAATTGCGAAGTGTACCAGTTCCAGTTATAATAGTTGTGATGTCCTTCACGCTTGCCCGAATCGAATGTTCCGTAGCTCCAGTGTTTTTTGAATTTGCGTTCATCGCGCGCATCGTGACGCAACGAGAAGACTCCTTTGATACTCAACCCTTCGATGGGAGTCAGCGTAAGGTAAGCCGTTGCATTCAGTTGCTGGTTTATCTGACGGTAAAGCCCTGTCCGTCCCTGATGAGCAACCGGATTATTCAGGTTGTTGTAGCTGAATTTCCCGTCTTTGTCATAAATCCCTAACGTGGGCGGAATACGGTTCACGTATTGCAACAATGACGCGAATCCTTCAAATTCGTCCTGATCCGTTCCGCGATAGGCCGATGCATTCATTCCTACGCTTACCCACTTGTTGATTTTCGAATCGAGATTGATACGTCCGTTATACCGGTCGTAGCTTTTTTCCTGCGACAATCCGTCCTGAAAGAGATAAGCCAACGAAGCCATATACGTCGTACTTTCCGATCCGCCGCTGATGGAAACGTTATGTTGGGTTTCCATCGCACTCTTTTTCATCACCGCATTATACCAGTCGGTATCGGGATGACCGATCGGATCGGAACCATCGCGGAATTTCCGGATATCATCGTCCGAGAACGGCAGCGGGTCATTCGGATTTTCGTTGCGTGTGGCTTCGTTGTACAAGACGGCGTAGTCGGCTGCTCCGAGGAAATTGAGGCGGGCCGTAGGACTTGCCCATGACACTAATCCGGAGTAATTCACACGCGCCCGCTCTCCGGTCTTTCCTTTCTTGGTGGTAATCAAGATAACCCCATTGGCCGCCTGCACCCCGTAAATAGCCGATGAAGCCGCATCTTTCAAGACCGAAATCGACTCGATATCCTGCGGATCGATCGAGTTCATGCTTCCCGGCACTCCGTCTACAATCACCAGCGGGCTGGCGGCATTGATCGAGTTCTTACCGCGGATCGTGATCGTTCCCGTTTGAGCGCCCGGCGCACCCGAATTCTGAATCGTCGTCACCCCCGGCATCGTTCCCGCCAATGCGGCAGAGACACTCGCTACCGGACGCGCTTCGAGCGCTTCGGCCTGAAGCGAGGCCACGGAACCCGTTAAGTTCGCCTTCTTCTGTACACCATACCCTACGACTACGACTTCGTCCAGCATTTTGTCGTCTGACTTCATCGTCACGTCGATCGTTGTCCGTCCGGACACCGCCACGGTCTGTGTTTGCATCCCCATGTAACTGAAGACAAGTTTGCCGTTCGAAGGCACGTTCTCCAATACATACTTCCCGTCGATATCGGTAATCGTACCGATTGTGCGGTTACTCTCTACCACAACGGATGCTCCGATAACGGTCAAGCCCGTATCGTCCATTACCGTACCGCGCACGGTAATGGTCTGAGCAAACGTTCCCAACGATACTGTCCACAGCAAAGCAAACAGTATTCCTTTCCATTTACAAATTGAATGTCTACGTTTCATTCTTGATTGTTTTTAATAAATACTATGTTGTTGTTCCATTCGTTCATCTCATCTGCTGTATTTGCGTTCCGGGCATAGAAGGATCGTCTCCTCTCGTATCCGAAAGGAAGCGCACCAATATCGGACGGTACAAAAAATACCGCCTGCGATATCGAAAAAAATAAATGGGGTTTCGGAAAAAACGGGAGAAAAGCCGGATGAAAACTCGGCAGAAGAATTAAATAAGGGTACCCCCCCCCGCTAATTTTTTGTAAATATTGATAAAAAATCCCTATTCCACTCTTGTATAGAGTGCAAAAGCCTCGAAATGTGTTCTTGTTCCTACTTATCGGCGTTTTCTCTGACTTCGTATGGGTCACTTTTTTATCTTCAAGCTGTTTTTTTTAGAGCGTGCAAAAGTATTCGTTTTTTTTATAAGAAAATAACAACCGTATATGTTATATAACATGTTTCCGATTTAATTGAACCGCTATTTAAGAATAACGATACCCTACTCCACGCCGACGAGGTCTATTCCTGCCTCAATGGAGTGGCGCGGAAAGACGGCGCTATCAAAGCGCATGTCGATGAGATGCGTAAACGCTTCGTGCGCAAGACGGAAAAAACTCCAACACACCGTCGGACGGCAACGGAGTACAAGGAGCGGAAAGCGTCGACGTTTTTTACTCGGGCTTCGCACCGAAAACA
>NZ_JAUMYS010000047.1 GCF_030528505.1 Tannerella sp. | reverse complement strand
GTTTATTTGTTGAGTTGTTGGCTGACGGCTAACGAACAATTACGAATGACGACGTCCGAACGCAAATGGCGCAAATGGACGCGTATATATAATATGTTATGCGCATACGTACGATGTACGCGCCGTAGAGACGCAATGAATTGCGTCTCTACAACATGTATTACGCATGACAATTAACAATTGACAACTAACAATTATAAATTACGCTGACCGCTGACCAATCATTAACGAGCAGGAATCGAGAGTCTGTTCTTGGAATTTTTAATCAAACACTTCGTAACAATTTCTTATACAGTATATTAGGGGGGGGGGGTAGAAGTCTCTTTTCCGCATGCTTTCCGGTATTCGGTGGGCGTCAAGTGTTCAAAATTCTTAAACGCAGTATAAAATGTTTGGGTACTGCCAAAGCCGGCTTCGGCACAGACGTGAGCGATTTTGTCGTTACCGGTGCGCAAAAGTCGTTTGGCCTCTTCTACCCGGTAAAAATTGACATATTCGACAAATCCTTTCTTCATCCGGCTATTGATCAGCACGGAAAGGTAGGAGCGATTGGTGCCGATGGTTTCGGCCAGCATATCGAGCGTAAGCGAAGGGTTTTTGTACATTTTTTTCTCCTCCATGCAGTGCAGCAGTTCGTGCAGAAGCGCGTTGCTCTTTTCTTCCGAAAGACCGTTTTCGCTGTTATCGTAATCGTTGCCGCAATGCGGAGTAAAAGTTTTGGCCGTCAGCTCGGCTACTTTTTTCCCTTGCTCGGCCAGCTGCTTGTGGGTCTGGAGCTTTTTTCGCTGCATCACGTATACGGAGCTCAGGAGGACGATCAGCAGTAGACAGGAGAACGCGAGCCAAAGCGATGTTTTCTTTTGCATGTCCAGATTCAGCGTGGCCAACTGAATGGCACGGTCTTTTTTTTCGGTTTCGTAACGTGTGCGCAGCTCTTCGATCACCTGATATTTATCGGCCGAGAAGACCGAATCTTTCAAGGCTTCTCTCTTTTTCAACAGTTCGGCGGCTTTGCGGTAATTTCCCGACAATCCGTAAACTTCAGCCAGATTGTTGTATAAGTCCAACCGATCTTTAAACAGCGCTCTTTTCTCCGCCAGCGCAAGGCCTTGCAGACCGTAAGCCTCGGCTTTTGACAGCTCCTTCGTTTCCATACACAAGGCAATCATCGAATTATACGATGCGATAAGACCGACGGTATCGCCCGTTTGCTTTTTGAGCTCCATCGATCGGAGTTGGCTCTCGAAAGAGCGCCGGTAATCTTTTTGCAAATAGAATACAAGCCCTCTGTTATTATACAATGCTCCGAGGGCTTTGGTCATGTTGGCCTCGCGGGCTATCGCTTCGGCCTCGTCGGCCGTGGCCAGGGCTTCGTTAAATCGTCCCATGCGGGCCAAGGTGGTGACACGGTTCGACTTGACATTCATCCGGTCGATCCGGTTCCCTACCGAAGCATATAAGCTGTCAGCCATCCGGAAATAGCGGTCGGCATTGGCGAGGTCATTCATCCGTTGATAGCAGTTCCCGATATTCTGACAGGCTTTGGCCATGCTGTTTGCCTCACCGTCCTGTTCGGCGATCCGAAACGCGTGCGTCAGGTAGACGACGGCCGAGTCGAGTTGGGCCTTCCCGTAGAAAGAGAGCCCCATATTATTGAATGTGCGATTTTCAATCTTATGTTTATCAGGGTGACCGGCCATCATTGCATTCGCCCTGCGATACAAGACGATGGCGCTGTCTTCATTTCCTCGGCGGCTTTGATTGATCCCCAGATTAATATAGGTATTGGAAACGGCCAACGGATCGTTCGAGAGCAAGGCAAGACGGATCGTTTCGAAGTTGCAGCTGTCGCTCTCGTTCAGTTCTAACCGGATGGAATGGCATATCCCCATCAGCCTCCACACCGAGGCCTCGATACCGGGATCGTTTGTTCGACGGGCTTTGTCGAGCGCGATACGGTGCAGGATCATGGCCGAGTCCGGGTATGACCGGTGTAATGCTGCGGCCGTGTTGTTCAATTCTTCGATCTCGGCGATCAGTTGGGTGTCGGCCGGGCGATTACAAGCTGCCGACGAACATAGTAAAATGGCTAAAAACACTCGGGATGCCAGCCGGAATGTATGCCGCCATTGCTTCGGGAATAAACAGAGAGGTTTGTCCATGGATTCTGCATGTTAAAATTAGTGTTTGTTGATTGATGGGCAAAGATAGCTGTTTTTTTCAAAAACCGGACGAATGAAATAAAAAAAGAAAGATGTTTTTTAACACCTTTCGAGGTTGTACCTGTGATTTGATCCGTTCGTTAGCGGAAGAGAAGACTCGTTTTTTTTTCTTTCCGCGGCAGTCGGTTCGTCAAAGTACGCAATGGCTGTATGCCGGGGTGACTGGGAGGTCGTCGTCCGGATAATCGTACAGAGGGAAGCGGGGCTCCGTTTCGCCTTCGGTAAAATGCCAGATGCCGGCGTAATGTTCGGGCTTTTCGCCCATTTCGTGAAGCTGAAGCATATACTGGAGGATGGATTTGTTCTCGCGAATAAAGACCTTACCGATGCGTTCGATAATCGGGCTGTGTTTGCGCGTATGATCATGATCGAACTCCAGAATCCGTTTGCCGTCGGGGGTGATGCCTGCCAGCGTAAAGGTCATGCTTTTGCCGATTCCGGGGAGGTTGAGCACGTTCCGGTCGGTGGCTACGAAAGGGATGTTTTTCGCTTCGCAGAAGTGCCGGATGGCAGCCTCGCGATCGTTGCTGTTCTTAAGAAGTGAGAGAAACTCGGCTTCGGCTTCGCGGTCGAGTTTGCCGAGCGCTTTCTCTTCCTGCTGTTCCTGCATCGAACGACTGTTCGGCGCAAATACGGCATAGTTTTCTTCGAAACCTTTCACAGAGAAAGTGTAATAGCAGAGCACGCCGAGCGCGTTGAGCGTTTTGCGCAGTTTGGCCGTGTGTCCGCGACGCGAGGCGGCCACATTATAAACGAGCTGATTCGTGATGCTCCATCCGGTCGAGAGAATGCGGCGAATCGCTTCGCGGGCTTCGGGTGTTACTTCGAGCGGTGACTGAAAATGCGTTTGGATGACAAACTGCTTGATCCCTACGGCCGATGCTTTGGCTTTGAATTCGCGCAGAATACTCAGCAGCTCGTCGTTGATCCGCATGGGCAAGTAGACCGGCAGGCGCGAGCCGAGCCGCACGCGCTGCATCTCGGCGTATTTCTCGCCGTCGGGGCGTTTCAGGTTCGCTTTCCGTTTGTTTGCCGCCATTTTGTAGACAGCGTCGAGGATATGGCGCAGCGTTTTGTTCTGGCTCATCAGCGCATCGCCTCCGGTGATGAGAATGTCCCTCAGTTGCGTATCTTCTTCGAAATATTTCATCAGTTTACGCAGTCGTATCTCCCAGCTTTCTTTGGGTTTCAGGTCTTCGAAATTGAAGTTCAGGCGTTCGCTTTGGAAGTCGTACATGCGCTGGCACGATGCGCACAATCCGCCGCATGCGCGTCCCATGGAGTCGGGGATGAGGATGGCTACTTCGGGGTAGCGGCGGTGAATGTTGTGACCGTCGGGAAGCAACCATCCCGCGGCATTCGGTTTACCGGCCTCGACCACATCTTCTTTCTCCCAGGCACGTATCTTGCCGTACGTATCGACAAGCTGCGGCGAGTACAACACGTAGCTGCGCAGCGCCTGATCGTCGTATCCCCGGCCGGTGGGATTCAGTAACGACAAATAATAGGGCGTTACGAAAACGGGAATACCTTTTTCCCGCGCCTTGCGGTAGGTCTGCATCGTTTCTTCGGACAGCGTATGCCCCAGCATCCGGTTGAGTTCATCGGCGTTCTTTACGGCAAAAGCGAGATGAAAACGGTGGTCGTTCCACCATGTTTCCACGAGGTGTCGCTTTTCTTCGTCGCTGCATCCTTCGGGAAAGACGTAGCGGTTCGATGCGGCATGCCGTCGTTCGATGCGTCGGATAAGCAGCGCGATGATTCGTTCTTTGTTTTCGCGACGGATGGCGCGTACATCTTCGTTCAGGCCGCTCGGCCAACGTTTCATCCATTGCGATATCTGGGCCGACGAGGGCGCGGAGGGTACCGGCGCGTACAGCCGCATGAACTGGTGATAGAGATCGGTCAGGAAGTCGACGGAGACGTCGCTGTCGTCTGTCGTTTGTTTGCTCAGGAATTGCCGGAGGAGCGAGATGGTTTTGAGTTCGATCTCGGATTCGGTCGAGAGTTCGAAAACGGTCTGGCCGTCGTTTGTGATCAGTCGCCTGATATTTCGCACGGCATCGGGATGGAAGTTCCCGGAGAGCAGCAGTTCGTTCAGCTGTTGTTTGAACTCGGTCTCGTCGCGGCTCGACGAAGCGAGTGCGACCATGTGCGGAAGATCGGTTTCGAATCCGCGTCGTAGATATTGATGGGTGGAGAGCTTGTATGTATGTTTCATCCGCGTCGTGTTTTTGGTTGTTATGTCTGCAAATATAACGATACGGACGTGAAAAAACAAAACTTTTTGCCGGTTGCAGGCGTTGAACCGCAAGTTATGAAGGTTTTTCTGCAAAAAAAATGAAGAGGATGTGGCAAGTCGTGACTTTGCGCACACCCTCTTCTCAACTAACCACCCAAAGAATAAAAAGATCAGGTTATTCTTTTAATGTGTAATATTGATGGAAACGCCTCCGTAGAACAGGGTTCCGTAAACCGGAGCATACATGAAAGCGGCATCATCGAGCCGTTTCTCGTCTTGCAGATAGTTGAAGATATTGTTCGCACCGGCATACAGTCTGACGATTCCGAAACGTTTCGATACGCGTGCGTTGAAGGTCATGTACGGCGATGTTTCCTTAATCTTCGACATTTCTTCGTTTTCGCTGATGTAATCGATGTACATCTTGCCCTGATACAGTCCGTAGAGCATGAAGTGCCATGTCGAAGGCGTATATTCTACCTTGACGCTACCCGTCGTAGTCGGGAAACGCGGGATGTATTTACTGATGCCCTGGTATTTCGTTTCTTTCCAGTCTTCACGTTCGTTTTTATACGTACCATGATTGAAGGCAAAGTCTACTCCTACATTCAGGTTACGCACCGGATTGGCAAGCACCGTCAACTCGACCCCTTGCACAACGGCGTCGTCGACGTTACGCCATTGATAGGTATAGCCGAGGTTCTTCACGTTATCGTCGGCATCGGCAAAGTCGATCTTGTTTTTCAGATAGCTGTAAAACACGTTGGCGCTTACTTGCAGATGGTTTCCGTAATAATCGGCCGAGAAGTTGGCGCTGCGCGACGTTTCGGGTTTCAGCTCCGACGATTTCCATACGCGCGGTGATCCGCTGCACAAGTGCAGGTCTTCGGAGAAACCGTACGGAGCGCGGAATCCTGTTCCCGCATTCGCGCGCAGCGTAATGTTGCGAGATAACTGGTACTTGATGGCCAGACGCGGGTTTACGCTCGTCTCCTTGAAACGCGTCTGTGGGAAATCCTTGTCGAAGACTTTCTTGTCCGACGTATATTCTTCACCCGACGAATGATGGTCGATGCGCACACCGGGAACGACCGTCAGACGCGGCGTAACCTGCCACTCATCCTGTATGAAGGCTCCGAACTCGTCGGCATGTTTTTGGGCTACCGATTTATATGAGTTGCCGAAGTATTTGCTCGTCGAATCTACCACGACATACATTCCCGACTCGTCGAGGCGTGACGTGTAATACTGCGCCCCAAAGAGCAGGTTGTGATTGCCCAGCTTCGCTCCGAACGTGAGGGTGGAGATAAACGATTTTTCGTTCGCCAGATACGGACGCATATCGAGCACGTTCGGAGTCGAGTCATTGTGTGTGCTCAAGTAATCGTTCAGGTAAGAGTCGTTCGTCGCTTCCCGTTTATGATGGATATACGTATTGTTAAAGTTCAGCTCGAATTTTTTGCCGAACTGTTTGGTGTAGTTCATCTCCGCTTCGTAGCGGTTCGTGGTGATGTTTTCCGTACCGTCCGTAAACGGATTTTTGTAATAGTCGTCGGCCATTCTTCCGCCTTCGCGCTTTTCGTTGATGGCTTTACCGCGCAGCACCAGTTTGTCGTCGCCGAAGAAAGGATCGTTGACATAGAACGAGAAGCCGAGGTTATGAAGCTTCGAGGCCACACGGTCGGAGATGCTGTCTTTCCGGTTCACTTCGCTGCGGGTGCTTCCTTCGGCCGTGGCATCGATGGCGTCGTGATCGATCTTCTGCGCGTAGATGCTCAGCCCGATGTTGCCGCGCGTGTTGCGCATGGACGAAGAAAAGTTATACACGTTCGAGCCGTGATTGCCGAACTGTACATCGGCCGAGATGGACGGCACGGGCGACGGTTCTTTCGTGATGATGTTGATGGCTCCGGCTACCGCGCTACTGCCGTACAGGGCCGATCCGGCACCTTTTACCACTTCGATCCGGTCGACGTCGCCCGTACCGATCTGCTCCAGACCATACACGCTGGCCAGTCCCGAGTAAACCGGTTGTCCGTTGATCAGCACCTGCGTATGCTCGGCACCTAATCCCTGCATGCGCACCATCGAGAAGTTACAGAACTGACACTGCTGCTCTACGCGGATGCCCGGTACGCCTTCCAACGCTTCGAATACGTTCCAGGCATTCTTGTTTTTCAAAGCCTGTGAGGTAACGACTTCGGTGCGGATGGGGACGTTCTTTACGTAATGTTGCGTGCGCGTACCTGTCACCACCACCTGCTCAAGGTTGAACACGTCTTCTTCCAGTTCGAAATACACTTCGGTGCCTTTGCCCGGAGTCATCGTTACTTCGATTTCTTGCGGTTTGTAACCCACATACTGGGCGATAATCGTCTGTTTTCCTGCCGGAAGATGAGCCAGCTTGAAATGTCCGGTACCGTCGGCGGCCGTTCCTAACTTCGTTCCTTTCACAAAAATCGTAGCGTAAGGAATATGTTCTTGCGTCTCTTTGCTTTTGACGTGCCCGAAGAGCATCGCGTCCGTCGTCGCTTTCTGCGAAAAGACCGTTGTCACACACATAATGGTTAATACCAATAAAATAGTCGTTTTTTTCATTTTTGTTTTGAGTTTGTTAAAAAAAAATCGGGGCAAAAGTAGAGTGGCTAAATGTTAAATCCTATCCCCAATATGGGGGATATTTTGTTAAGAAATGCTTCCAAAATGTTTAGGGGTTGATTCGTTGAAATGTTTAAGTGTTTAGTTGTTGATTTGTTGAGTGGAACGCTAAACAACAAACACCTAAACACCCGACCGCTGACCGCTGAATGACAATTAATAATTAATTTCGGCGTTCGTCCTTCGGCCTCGGATGGTGAGCCGACGGAGCAGCGAGCAGGGCGAAAGAAAATCAGGCTGTCCGAAGCGAAGCAAGTTACCTGATTTTCCGACTTGCAAGCGTAGTGATGGCGTGTGAAGCGCACGAAGCCTTGACCTTTTGGTTACTTTTAGGTCAAGCCAAAAGTGGCAGAAAGAACAGATTCATCGCTGACGCTCTGAATGACAAATGTACGAACGCGAATACATCATTGTATACGCCCCGTAGAGACGCAATGAATTGCACCTCCACAACGTGTATCCGGCATAACCATTGACAATTAAATTAATTCAGACTTTCAGCCCTCTGTCGGGGTAATGCTTTTTTCCCAACGCTTCGCTGCACTCCACATTGGGCTGAATTAATGCGCCCCTGCGGGGCTTTTGAAGCCGTCAGCATTCAGCCAACAAATCAACAACTCAACACCTAAACACCTCAACAATTTAACACCTCAACGCCCGACGGGCTTCACTATTCACTATTCGTTTTTCACTATTCACTTGCTTCACTTCTGCTGTCCGTATTCATGGCGCAGGGAATGGCTTTATAGAAATCGTTGATTTTCTTCACGGCCGAGCATGGGATATATGCGTCGTGATAGTAAACGATGATCTGTTCGTTCGCGGCAGCCTCTTCAAGCAAGCGGATTTTGGCGTGGTACGTTTCTAACGGACGAATATCGTAGGCGGAAATCCATGTCGGAGAGAGGTGGGCGGAGGTAGGGATAACATCGCCGGCAAAGACGACGGTGAGGGAATCTGTCCGCACATCGACGACGATCTGTCCGCACGTATGTCCGCCGAACAGACGCAGTCTGACTTCAGGTGTGAGCCACGTCTCTTCTTCGACCAGACGCAGTTTGCCCGACGCATGAATGATCTCCATATTTTCCGGGAAGAACGAGTCGCGTTCGAGGGCGTTGGGATGAAACGCTTCGTGCCATTGCGCTTCGCTCACCCAGCACGTCGCATTCGGGTAGGCCGGAATGATTTGTTCGTTTCCGCCGTATCGGGTCGTACCTCCGCAATGATCGAAATGCAGATGGGTCAGCACGACGTCGGTCACGTCCTCGGGACGAATACCGTATTGCCGGAGTGCCTTATCGAGGTCCGTCAACTCGTGAAACTGATAGAACGAGGTTTTCAGTCGGTCGGTATGCTTGCTGCCGATGCCGTTATCGATCAGGATGACCCGTCCGCATCGGGTTGTTACCAGTCCGACGTGCATGGCCAGGCGGCATCGGTTTTGCGCATCGGCCTTATAGCGACGCTTCCACGCCGATTGCGGGGTGGCGCCGAACATGCAGCCCCCGTCGGCATAAAAATAGCCCGTATGGATGAGTCGGACGGATGTTTTCATCGTTTATCGTAATTGTTTCTTCGGCAAAAGTACGATTAAATTGCTTGTTTGCAATTGACATTTGTCCGGAAGTTGCTACTTTTGTACCCGCTATGATGGTGGCTCAACAGAAAAGAAAGGAAAATATAGTCGAATATCTGCTTTATATGTGGCAGGTGGAAGACCTGATTCGTGCCAATGATTTGGATATCGACAAGATTCGGATGACCCTTATCGAACAGTATGACCAGCCGGAGACGGTGAAGCGTGAAATAGTCCGCTGGTATGAAGAGCTGATCGACATGATGCGCAGCGAAGGGGTGACGGAACACGGACATTTGCAGATCAATCGGAATGTGATTTTCTCGTTGACCGAGCTGCATCAGTCGCTGCTCACAAATCCGCACGAAACGACGTACGGCGCCTTGTACTACAAAACGTTGCCGTCGATCGTGCAGTTGCGCGCCAAGTCGGGGGGCACCGATCTGCCGGAGATCGAGACCTGCTTTATCGCCCTCTACGGCTATCTGCTGTTGCGGATGCAAGGCAAGCCCGTCAGTGCGGAAACGCAGGAAGCGATGAAACAGATTCACACGTTTCTCTCTTTTCTGGCGGCCAAATACAAGGAGTCGGAAACGGTATCCTGACAAAAAACGAGAACAAAATGAAAGCAATTTTAGTGACGGGGGCGAACGGACAATTGGGAAGCGCCCTGCAGCAACGGGTAAATCATCACCCGGAATGGACGTTTTATTTTACTGATGTCGATGCCCTCGATATTTGCAACAAGGCGCAGTTGACGGAATATGTGTGTGCGAACGGTATCGGATGTATCTTGAACTGTGCGGCTTATACGGCTGTCGACAAGGCTGAAGACGATGCCGAACGGTGCATGCGGATTAATCGTGATGCGGTGCGCAATATCGGCGAGGTGGCCTCCGCGCACGGCGCGCACGTCGTCCATATCTCGACCGATTATGTGTTCGACGGACAGGGACAACGCCCTTATCGTGAAGACGACCCGACGGCGCCGATGTCGGTCTATGGCCATACCAAGCTAGCAGGCGAACAGGCCTTGCAGGAAGTTCTTCCCGATGCGGTCATGATCCGTACGGCGTGGCTTTATTCGGAGGTTGGGCAGAACTTCGTGAAGACGATGTTGCGTCTCGGCGCCGAGCGGAGCGAGGTGAGCGTCGTGGCCGACCAGATTGGAACGCCCACGTATGCCGGTGATCTGGCCGATGCCATGCTGAAGATACTGGCGCATCCGGTGTGGGAGCCCGGCATCTATCATTTCTCGAACGAGGGCGTATGCAGTTGGTACGACTTTGCCCGGAAGATTATGGAGACGGGCGGTCGCGCATGTACGCTCCGTCCGATTGCGACGGACGAATACCCCACGCGGGCGACCAGACCGGCCTACAGCGTGCTCGACAAGACGAAAATCAAACAGGTGTTCGGTCTCCGGATTCCGGAGTGGGAAGAGAGTCTGACCGGATGTGTCCGCACCTTGATAGCAAACCCTTAATTACAGAAACAAATGACTTTAACAGACGAAATACATCGACGCAGAACATTTGCGATCATCAGTCATCCCGACGCGGGGAAAACGACGCTTACCGAGAAACTCCTTCTTTTCGGAGGCGCTATTCACGTAGCCGGCGCCGTCAAATCGAACAAAATACGCCGCACAGCCACTTCCGACTGGATGGAGATCGAGAAGCAACGCGGTATATCGGTGGCTACTTCGGTGATGGCCTTCGATTACGAAGGTTATAAGATCAATATTCTCGACACACCCGGTCACCAGGATTTTGCGGAAGATACGTTCCGCACATTGACGGCGGTCGACAGTGTGATCATCGTGGTCGATGCGGCTAAGGGCGTGGAAGCACAGACCCGTAAGTTGATGGAAGTCTGCCGGATGCGCAAGACGCCCGTGATTGTTTTTGTCAATAAGATGGACCGAGAAGGGAAATCGCCGTTCGATCTGCTCGACGAGATTGAGAGCGAACTGAAAATCAGTGTCCGCCCGTTAAGCTGGCCGATCGAGATGGGGGTACGTTTCAAAGGCGTCTATAACCTTTACGAACAGAAACTCGATCTGTATATGCCGAGTAAGCAGACGGTGACGGAAAGTATTGAGTTTAAAGATATCGACAGCCCTGAGCTGGAGAAGCATATCGATGTCTCGCTGGCTGAGAAGTTGCGGGCTGATGTGGAACTGATCAATGGGGTCTATCCCGAATTCGACAAGGAAACATACCTGAAAGGCGATGTGGCTCCGGTCTTTTTCGGATCGGCCTTGAATAATTTCGGGGTACGCGAGTTGCTGAACTGCTTTGTACGCATTGCTCCGCCGCCTTCTCCCGTGCAGGCCGTCGAGCGGATCGTACGCCCGGATGAGGAGGCGTTCTCCGGCTTTGTCTTTAAGATTCATGCCAATATGGATCCGAACCATCGCAGTTGCATCGCGTTCGTGAAGATTTGCTCGGGACGCTTCGAGCGGAACGCGAACTACAAGCACGTGCGTTTCGGGAAGATGATGCGCTTCAGCAGTCCGACGGCGTTTATGGCGCAGCGCAAAGAAGTCGTCGATGAGGCGTTTGCCGGCGATATCGTCGGGTTGCCCGATACGGGCAACTTCAAAATCGGAGACAGTCTGACCGGAGGCGAAGAGCTGCACTTCAAGGGACTTCCGAGCTTTTCGCCCGAGATGTTCAAATATATCGAGAATGCTGACCCGATGAAAGCCAAGCAGCTCAACAAAGGAGTCGATCAGTTGATGGACGAAGGGGTTGCTCAGCTGTTTACGAATCAGTTTAATGGTCGTAAGATTATCGGTACTGTCGGACAGTTACAGTTCGAAGTCATTCAGTACCGCCTGCTGCACGAGTACGGCGCGCAATGTCGCTGGGAGCCTATCAGCCTTTATAAGGCATGCTGGATAGAAAGCGACGACAAGGCGATGCTCGACAGTTTCAAGAAGCGCAAGGCGCAGTATATGGCTGTCGACCATGAGGGGAGGGATGTGTATCTGGCTGACTCGGCGTATGTGCTCACGATGGCGCAGCAAGATTTTCCGGAAATAAAATTCCACTTTACATCAGAGTTTTAACAGACTTTTCGCAAGGGTCTGAAGGGCGAAAAGTGTAACATTTTTCCGTTTCTTACGTCTTATCATTGAATTTATGAAAATAAATATGATGATGAGGACAATGTTATTATCGGTCATTGCGCTTGTGGCGACAATGAGTTGTGTTGTTGCGCAAGGGCGCATTCAGGGAAACGGGCAGACGGTCGAACGTCAGCGAAGTGTAGGCACCTATAAGGCGCTTAGTGTAAGAAACGGACTGGATATTGAGATTTCCGGCGATCTGACTCAGGGAATCGTCGTGGTTGCTGATGAGAACCTTCAGGAATACGTGGAGACCAAAGTGGAAAACGGTACGTTAAAGGTTGCGATGAAGCAAGGTTACAGGTATCGCTTTAATGGGAAAAGTCCGAAAGTCATTGTGTCGAATACGGGTCAACTCACTGCGATTTCGGTCAGTGGCGGCAGCGACGTGTATACGAAAAATACTACAATACAGGGAAATGCCCTTTCGATAGCTTGTTCGGGAGGAAGTGATTTCAAAGGAGACATCAACGTGAAGACACTGAACGCGGCGTGCAGTGGTGGCAGCGATTTCGAAGCTTCGATAGAAGCAGAACGATGCGATTTGGTAATTTCGGGCGGAAGTGACGCGGATTTGTCAGGCTCTGCCGACGTTTGCAGCGTGTCCGTCTCAGGCGGTAGCGATTTCAAGGCGCATCGGTTCGTGCTAAAAGACTGTGACCTCTCCGTTTCGGGCGGAAGCGATGCCGATATCCACTGTACGGAACGGTTATCGGCCAAAGTCGGAGGCGGTTCGGATGTCATATACACAGGCGATTGCACCGTGACCATGTCGGTCGACAAGGCATCGAGCTTAAAGAAAAAGTAATCCGTTAGTTTCTCTGTTAGTTAACATCATAAAAAACAAATTCAAAATGAAAAGAATTCTCTTATTGTTCTTCTGTGTATCGATATTAAATGTTGTTGCTTTAAAAGCACAAGATACATCGAATAACCTGACCGATGGGCAAAAAGCCTATGTCCTATCAAAATTTTGTACGGAAGTAAAATATAATTATGTATTTTATAACGATTTGAGATTTGATTGGGACAGTCTTTGTTTAGCTACACTTCCCAAACTTTTGGCAACAAAATCAAAGGAAGAATATGTACGGGAATTACAACGTTTAGCTACCAAATTACAAGACGGGCACACGTCCATATATGAGGACAATTCGGACAACAGCTTGGATTGGATAAGACCTTTTCCAATCAAAACAAAACGGATAGATGACCGGGTTTTTGTAACAAACGTGTTAAATAGCGATTTCCAAAAACAAGGTATTGAAACAGGAAGTGAAATCATAAAAATTGATGGATTGGATGTTTTGGAGTATGTGAATCGCTATAAGCGTCCATTCGTATCATCTTCAACTTCACAATGGTTGGATTATTCTCCTTATGCAGGCTTTGAATTAACAAAGGAGAAAGGTTCAAAAGTCTCAAAAATTCTATTTAAAAATCGAGATGGTAAAACCTTTACAGTCGAAAGTCATCGAAACATAAACTGGGACATAAATGCTAATAATATATTTGATTACAAAATATTAAACGGCAATGTGGGGTTGTTGAAAATAAATACCTTTATGGGCAATGACTTTAAAAAGGAATTTGATGTTTTGATACAAAACATCAAAAAAACAGACGCTCTGATTATAGATTTGAGAGACAATATGGGCGGAAACTCTGGAAATGCCGACTATATTATTTGTCATTTGTCCGGCAAACCTGTAAAGATGGGCAATTGGAGCAGTCGTATGTACATTGCCGCACATGGCTCATGGGGATATCCACAAGAGTGGTATATGGAAACTCCTGATGATTTGATTCCTGTGAATGAGGAAAATGTATATACAAAACCGGTAATGTTATTAGTAAATGCGGTGACATTTTCATCCGCCGAAAATTTCTGTGTGGCTTTTCGCAGTGCTAAAAAAGGGAAAATTATTGGTACGCCCACAGGAGGGAGCACAGGCAATCCTATACAGATAGAACTTGGCTACGGAATTAATGCTCAAATTTGTACTAAAAATGAATGGGATGCGGATGGAAATAAATTTATCGGAATCGGAATAAAACCTGATGTAGAAGTAAAGGAAAATGTTGATATGTTTATGAAAGGAAAAGATGTGGTAATAGAGGAAGCATTGAAACAGATTAGGAGAGATAAAAAATAACGTTAGTAAATATCGTATTGGCTATAGGCGGACAGAATGGCTTTGTATCAATGGAAGTACAAAATTCAACTCTCATTCTTTGATTAAAGTTCAGTACTAAAAAAACTTGCCCATCGCTAATACACGGTCTGTTTAAATACCGTGCTCGGGGCAGAAAGCCATCGGGAATGTTCAAAATGAACATTTTCGGTGGCTTTTTCATCAAAAACAATGGCATTGAAAGAAGTAAAAGAACGTATCCGGTCAATCAGAAGTACCCGAAAGATCACTTCGGCAATGAAGATGGTTTCGTCTGCAAAGCTGCACAAGGCTCAGCATACGATCGAAAACATGCTTCCCTATTCCGCGTCGTTGCATCATGTGATGAGTTTATTACTGTCAGGCGAATATGCGAATTCACTCTCTGATGAGCGCGAAGTAAAGCGGGTGGCGATTGTCGCCTTTTCTTCCGATGGATCGTTGTGCGGTGCGTTCAACAGCAACGTCATACGCGCGATGCTGAAGACGATCGAAGAATATGACCGGCTGTCTGCTGAAGACATTCGTTTGTATACCGTCGGGAAAAAAGTTTTCGACGCGGTTCGCGAGAGCGGGCACGTCGTGGAAAAAAACTTCGAAGGACTGGCGGAGAAACCCGATTATACCACGATCGCAGAGTTGGCTGCTTTTTTGATTCGGGAGTTCGAAGCGAAGAAACTCGACCGGGTGGAATTGATTTATCATCATTTCGAAAGTGCCGGGACGCAGGTGCTAAAACGTGAAACCATGTTGCCGATCGCACTCCCCAAACCGCAAGAAGAGAATACGTGGTCTGTGGCAGAGTATATTGTCGAGCCTTCGCGCGAAGCCTTGCTTCGTGTATTGATTCCGAAGAGCGTCAAGCTGAAGTTGTATACTGCTTTGCTCGATTCAAATGCTTCGGAGCATGCGGTGCGGATGATTACCATGCATGCTGCCACAGAGAATGCCGATAACCGGATCAGCACCCTTACTGTTGAGTATAATAAGCTTCGTCAGCAGGCTATTACGAACGAGCTGCTCGATATCATCGGTGGGGCTTTCGGACGGTAATCATTAAAAGATGAGCGGTTGTCGTATGTGTATCGGTGATCGATAATTTAATCGTCAATGGATAGCTCGTAGGGTGTTAAAATGTGGAGTTGTTTAGATGTGTTGGGTTTAGCGTTCAGCTGTCAGCCAACAACTAAACATCTCAACAACTCAACGCCCGCAGCGCTTCACTTTTCACTTACTTGCGTTCTTAATTCGTAACTTGTCATTCTCTACTACTTTCTTTAACTCTTCCTTTGCGTTCGGGTAACATGTACCCGACAAGTTCCTCCTTTGGAAGAGGTTATGGTTTTTTGACGGGACGGAAAGTTAATCCGACCGGGCCGAGCAGTCCGGATGGCAGCAACGGAGCGTCTTTCGTGAACTTGCGGACGTTCGTGCGGGTAAACCGCTCCTCTTCCGGCAGCTGAAGATCGCCTATCAGACGATTGGGCCAGAGGTTGACAACCTTCACCTCGAGGGTATTCGCTCCGCTTTTGACGTACTCGGTCACATCTTTTTCGAAAGGCGCATTCCACCAGATACCCGTAGAATGGCCGTTAATCGTCACTTCGGCGACGTGGTATACCTCGCCGAGCGTAAGGATCACCCGGTTTCTCCTTAGCTGTTGTGGAGTCAGTGTAAAACGATTCTCATACACGGCGGTGCCGGAGTAGTAACGGATGCCTTTATCGGGATGATGCGGCCATGAGATGAGTCGGTCGAACGTTGTCTTTTCGGGGCCGCCCCAGGCCGGATCGAAAGATACGTTCCACGGAGTACGAATCACCATCGTCTCCGTTTCGTAATTGTAGAGCGTGATTCTTCGTCCCGTATGCTTTTTCAGTTCGTACTTTTTGCCCGACAGGAAATAGAAAGAGCCGTCCGGCAGCGTCACGACCGGAGCCCCGGAGAATGTGTGAGCCGGCAGACGAGGGAAGAGCGAAATGCCGTTGCGCGAAAGCTCGGTAAAATATGTGCCCGTTACAGGTTTGCGGAACACGACGAAGCGTGAGCCGTGCGGTTCGAGAAAAACAGGCAGGGTGATGCGGTTGTCTTTCTCGACGGTGAAAATGCGTTGCGTCGTAAGGGAACCGTCGACAGGGTCCCAGATTTCGGGCTGCATTTTCTTCACCCGGAAAGTCAGGCTGACCCATTCGGGCTGCTCTTTGCGGTTGACCACGTAGTAAATCTCCGCGTCTTTCGTCGTGCGATGAATGTAATCGATATGCGTTCCGTAACGCCGGCTTTTGTATTCCATATCGGGAGCGACCCCTGCCGCTTGCAGAATGGTACGCAAGGGTTTGCCCCAGACGACTCGTCCTTTTCCGAAGCGATGCTGTCCGGTGAACGTTTGGCCCCATACCGAATCCGCATCGGCCTGTATCTCTTTCTCGACAGCCGGATAGTTGCGCAGTCCGACCGACGTGCGCGGCTTTGGCCCGACGATGGTTGCACCGGCTCTTACGAGTTCCTTGATTTTCGTGAGCACTTCGGCGTTGATGCTTCTGCGGTCGGGCAGCACGAGTATGCGATAGCTGACACCGTCGGGCAAGACAATCCGTCCGTTTCGCACGCTCATGCGGTTCAGGATGACCTCGGTGTTGGTGACGTCGTAGTCGTAGTCGTAGCCTTCACCCAGTCCGGGGATGAGGTGCTTGAGATGAACCTGATTCGGGGTGTTATCGCCGTAATAGATGCAGACATCGCTGACGGGTTTACCTTGTGCGAGCATCATCGAGTTGCGGGCCGTCCATGTCAGAAAGGCTTTCGACTGTTTCCACCACGTTACGTTCGTGTTGAAGTGGGTGCCGGCGAAGCAGACGTTGCCGGGCTTTCCCTCCGACACGGGCGAGTGCGTAAACGCATGAAGCACGACACGGTTCATGCCTTCGCAGTACGCACGGTCGAACGTCGGTTTCATGTAACGGAAGTCTTCTTCCCACATCGGGCCGATGCTCATCGGGCCTTGGGCCGCGACGAACCTCCGGTTGTAGATATGGGCGGCCGAAGCGGCCTGCTTGACAAAAAGGCGTTCTTCGGGCCGGATGCGATGAGTCGTCGCACGAAGCCAGAACTGTCCCATCGGAATGTCGCTCTGCCCGAGATTTTGCAGGCCGTCGATCGGCGCCGGATGAGGCCCTCCGCTTTCGGGATGGATGCTCAGATGATATTGGCGCGCCAGCGCCTTAAACCGCGCGTAGTGATTCTTGCGGATCAGGTCGGCGATGGTACGCCGGAAGTCGTACAGAAAACGGTTGGACACGTTGCGGTTCTCGACAATCAGCCCGGTGATGACGGGCAAGTATTTGATGATGTCGTAGCCGTTGGCTTTCTTGAATTCCCGGGGTAACGATTCCGTCCAGTTTGCGGCGTCCGGTTCCCAACAGTCGTCCTGAAGGTATTTCCAACTGTCGCAATGCCTGCCCTGCATGTCTTGGAGCAAAATCGTCGCGGTATGGTCGAAGTGGACGTCCATTGCTTCGGCGCTCATAAAATCCATGGCCAGTCCTCCCGAGCCGGACGACGAAGCTCGAAGCCCTGTTCCGGTATAAACAAACCGGAAGATGCGAAAACGTCCTTCGGGCGCCTCCCACGAGAGGCTGCCTTCCGCATCCGTCTTGTGGCTGATGTCGTAAATATCGTTGAGGCGTGTGTTGAAATCGTCGTCGTACGACTCTTCTTCTTTGACGAAGGCCTCCCAATGGTAGCCCAGCCCACTGATTTTGGGAATATCGTGAGTCGTGTGTAGCGCCTTGATTTTAAAACGCTCGAGTGGGGCGGTGTATAGGTTATCCTCGTCGAGGCGGACGGCCAGCACCGCCACCGGCACATAGTAGAGTTCGTCCGAGCCGGGACGTGTGAGCAGACCTTCCGGAAGATTCAGTTTCGTCTGGATGCGTCTGCCTCCGTCTACATCGACCTGACTCCAGACTAATTTTTTCGACGACAGTTCCGGGGTAATCCACGGTCCTCCGTTATGCCACCGGCTGCCGAGGTTCAGGCTGATTTCCATATCGAGACTGTCTGCCACCTCGCAGGCGTACCGGAACAGGTCGCGCCACGCCTGACTCATAAAGCCGGGGCCCGGCTCCGTGCGTCCTGCCTGAACATACGACGATGAATCGGTATCACAGATAACCGCCCCGCGGATACCGGCTTTCTTCATCTCCGTCAAGTCGTGCCGGATCCCTTCTTTCGAGATGTTGCCCTCGATCCATCTCCAGCAGATACGTGGCTGTGCATAAGCGGGCGGATTGAGAAAATCGCTTTCGAGGTCGTCGCTGTCGATGAATCGGGTGACGTCGTTCGTGCGCTTCTCGCTACCGAACCTTACCTGCGCAGGCTCCGTCGGCGCGGCTGGAGGCGGCTCCTTGTGTTTGCAGGTCATACAGCAAAAACAAACGATAATCCCGAATGCCAGACCGACCATCCGAGAGAAGAGCTGTGTCGGAACGCGTAACGTTTCGCAACAAGCCATGCTTTTCATGCTGTTTCTGCTTTTCACGCGAGCAAAATTAGCGAAAAAGCGGGACATTTTGTGGAGAGCGCGCTTCGAAATTTTGCATGGGAGGAGCGCGGCTATGATACGACGGATGGTCATTCGGGTGTTCTCAGATGAAAATCACCTCTTTGAAGGCATAGCGGGAGAGCATTCCGTCACGCCGTTCAAGTATGTAGTGACCGTTCGGCTCGATATCGACGATCCGTGCTTCGAAGGCTCCGCAAGCGTCTTGGTAGCGATGAAAGCCGTCGCGCCGGTAGAGCGAACGGAGATATTCGGCGTGAAGGGCTGCGACATCGCCCGTTTCGAGCAGTTGGCGCAACGTTCGGAACGCCGTATGCCATGCTTCGAGCAGGGTCATCCGGTCGTATGTTTTCCCGGTGATTTGTGCGAGCGAAACCGGGTTAGGGGCATCGCTGCGAAAAATCTGCTGGTTGATGTTCAGGCCGATACCGAGGATGGAATGGGCGATAAACTTACCGGAAAGAAGGTTCTCGATCAGGATGCCGCAGATTTTTTGCTCCCTGTGGTACACATCGTTCGGCCATTTGACGGTTATGTCCTGAACGTAGCGATCGAGCGTACGTTTTACGCTCAGCGCGGCGATCTGTGCGATCCGGAACGATTTGTTGGCCGGCAGCGACGCCGGATGATAGAGGAGGCTGAACGTAAGGTTCTGTCCGGCTTCCGACTCCCACGTGTTGCCGGTCTGTCCGCGGCCGGCCGTCTGAAAGTCGGTGATCACGATCGTCTCGTCGGCGGGTATGTGTCCCGTTTGCAGTTGCTCCTGCAGGTATCGGTTCGTCGAGTCTGTTTCCCGCAGACGGATGAGGGCAGGCGTTTCAGAGACCATACGTTTCGCGGATTCGTTTGGGCAGCTTTCGGAGCACCTCCTCGTAAGAGTGACGTATCCAGCGGCGGATCTCGTCGTCGGGCATATCCCGTTCTAAATAAATGCCGTTCCAGTATTTTTTGTGAAGATGATAAGCCGGTTCGACGGCCGCGTAATGTGCTCGCAGCTCTTCGGCTTGCTCGGGGTCGCACTTGACGGCGATATGCGGTTCCGCCGTGTCGAGTGCCACCAACAGATACATTTTGTTCTCGACTTTGAAGACGAGCGTCACCTCGTCGAACGGGAACGACTCCGTCGTATGCTTCAGGCTCAGGCAATAGTCGCGTACTTCTTCTATATTCATTGCGTTTCGGAAAATGGGTTAGCGTTTCAGGGGAGGGTAGAACGCGTCTTCGATATGTTCTACCTCGTAGCGATGGCCGTTCTTGATCAGGCAAACCATATCGAAGCGGACGGGCAGATCGATATTGAATTGCCGTACATACGCATCGGCTGCCGTGACGATCCGACGGATTTTTTTCGTGTCGACGGCTTCTTCGGGCGATAGCAGGCTGCCTTTCGAACGGGTCTTGACCTCGACCACGACCAGCTCCGTCTGCGTACGGGCGATAAGATCAAGCTCGTATCGATGAAATCGCCAGTTGGTATGCAGCACCGTCAGGCCATGCCGCTCCAGATAGGCGCGTGCGATGTGTTCGCCCGTCTTTCCCGTTTCGTTTTTTTCGGCCATGCTTCTTTTTTTTCGCTTTTTTCAGGACAAAAGTACGGGATAATTTTCAATTCCGGTAAGTTGGGCTTTCGGCATTTTCGGGTCTTAGCGCGAACGATCGGCCGGTGTGGTCGGACATGTTGTGGAGGCGGAGGATTTTTTGCGAACGATGAGGTGAATGAGTTTGGCCACTAAAAAGCAGGCAATCAGTACGACGATAATAAATGCGCCGGAAGGTATTTGGAGGATGTAAGAGAGATACAGTCCGGTGACGCACGAGGCAAAGCCTAAGCCGATGCTCCCGAAGATGATTTTGCGAAAGTCGGAGGTGAAGAGGTTGACCGTCATCTGCGGGACGGTGAGCAGGCTCATCAGCAGCATGATGCCCACGAGCCGAATGGATAGTACGATGGTCACGGAAATAAAAAGCGTCATCACGTACTCGACGGCTTTGACCGGAAGTCCCTGCGTCCGGACAAAATCACGGTCGAAGGCCGAATACAGGACTGCCCGATAATATAAGGTAAAGAACAGGCTCAGGATCGCCGCGAATCCGCCGGTCCAGTAAATATCGGTTCGCGAGATGGTCAGGATATTACCGAACAGATAGGAGGAGAGGTTGGGGGCGTAGCCGGGAGTCAGTACGATAAAGATAGCGCCGATGGCCATGCCCAACGACCAGACGGCGGCGATGGCCGAATCTTCGCGTACCCGTCGTGAACGACTCATCCATTCGACCCCGAAGGCCGACAGTACGGCAAAGCCGAGTGCCGTCAGAAACGGATTAACGCCTAAATAAAAGCCCAATCCCAGTCCGCCGAACGAGGCGTGCGTGACGCCTCCGCTGATAAATACCAGCCGGCGCGAAACGACGTATGTCCCTACGATACCGCAGGCAATGGCCGTAAACAAACCGCCCCAGAGGGCATTTTGAAAAAACGTATAACGCAAGATTTCCATCAGACAGTCTCTCCTTTTTCTTTTTTTTCGACGGTTTCGGGCGCACGCTTCATAAAGCGCTTTGTCCGTTGTTATTCCGGTTGTCCGAAATAGCGGACGAAGATAAATAAAAGAATTGAAACGGCAGACGGCCACACGCCGTAAATTCGGAAGAAAACTAAAAAACAGCCCGGTAGACAACGAAACGGAGGGAAGATGGTAATCGATATTGTGTTAAATAACTCTAAATATGGTATTATGCATTGCATAGGTTGTTTGCAATACATACTTTTGCATCAAAACATAGAACAGTATGAATGCAGAAAATGTAAAATCGCAGATGAGAAAGGGGATATTGGAATATTGTATCCTCCTGCTCTTAAAAAAGGAGCCGTCGTACACTTCCGATCTGATTCAGAAGTTGAAAGAAGCACGGTTGATTGTTGTGGAAGGTACACTGTATCCATTGCTTACGCGTTTGAAGAACAGCGGACTGTTAAGTTATCAATGGATCGAGTCGACGCAGGGGCCGCCCCGGAAATATTACCGGTTGACGGAAGCGGGAGAGGCGTTTCTGAAGGAGCTGGAGCTTTCGTGGCAAGAGCTGAACGATACGATAAATCATATTAGAAATAACGAATAAAAGAACAAGACAATGAAAAAAACATTAACCGTAAATTTAAACGGAACCGTCTTTCATATCGACGAGGATGCATATCAATTATTGGAGAGCTATCTGTCCAATCTGCGCATTCATTTCAGCCGTGAAGAAGGCTCGGACGAGATTATGAGTGATTTCGAAGCGCGTATTTCCGAATTGCTCAACGAGCGGATACGCCTTGGCTTTAGCGTGATCACGATTGAACATGTGGAAGAGGTGATTCAGCGCATGGGTAAGCCCGAAGAACTGTTTGCCGGAGAAGAAAAACATGCCGGAAGTGAATTTTCGGCCGCTACGGAAACGACGGGCGGCGCTTCCGAAAGGAAGTTCCGCAAGCGGCTGATGCGAGACCCGGACGACAAGATGATCGGAGGAGTGGCCAGCGGACTCGCCGCTTATTTTGGACTCGATACGACGTTGCTGCGACTGCTTATGATCTTGCTCCTGTTCGTGTCGATGACGGTTCCCATCACGATTATATACATTGTGCTGTGGCTTGTGCTGCCGCTGGCGCGCACGGCTACCGACCGCCTCGTGATGCGTGGAGAACCGGTCAATCTCGAAAATATCGGGCGGACAGTGACGGACGGGTTCGAGAAAGTATCGAACGATATGCGGAGTTATATCCGTACAAACGCGCCGCGCACGCCGTTGCAGAAGATCGCCGATTCTATCGTTTCGTTCTTTGCCGCCGTGCTTAAAGTAGTCGCCGTGCTGCTGGCCATCTTGCTTATACCCGTGTGTATCTTTGTGTTGTTTATTCTACTGATCGTTGTCTTTGCGCTGATTGTCGGAGGGTGGAGCGCCGTATTCAGTTACCTGCCGTGGATCGATTCGGACATGTACTTCGTATCCGAGATGCCCAACTATATGGCCGTATGGGGAAGTATCTCCGGCATCTTACTGCTCGGAATTCCTTTGATGGCGTTGTTGTACCGGCTGTTCAGACGCTCGTTGAACTTAGGCCCGATGGCCGGGGCCGTGAAATGGATACTGCTCCTCGTCTGGCTGGCCTCGCTGGTAGGCGTTTGCGCGATTGGAGTCTGGGCAGTGAAAGAATACAGCGGATTCTATTTCGAGACAGTCAGTCAGACGCTCCCGGCCTTTTCGTCATGGTTCGGACAAGCATGATGGCAGAAGAGAACTCGTTTGTAAAATAGCTTAAGTCTTGCGAAAGACGTAAGATCATAGACCGATACGGCATACCGTTGCCGAAAAAAGAGGAGAAAAGTGATGCTAATTTTCTCGATCTTACGATCTCTTTCCACAGGCGTTCCGTTTCGGCGGAACGCCTGTGTGGTTTGATGGAATCGTCCGGAAGAGAAAAAGGAAGGAATACCGGAACAGCATACACACAATAACGATACATATCTTTACGTTATTATTATATCGATATTAATTCATTTCAATTGCATATATGAAAAATAAAAATTTAGTCTTAGTTTGTTTCTTTGTTTTTATCTTTAGTTGCTGCTCGAAAGATAATGAGGAAGTATTTCCAATTCATGTGGTCAATAAGAGATTAATTCCGATTGAAATAAAAGAGCTTAATAAAGCTGAAATAAGTATGGGTTATAAGCTAATTGGAGATACGTTGAAATGCAAAGTGCGTACAATTCATATTCATAAAAATGATACAATAAAGAGTATTCATTCTGAGATAAAGAAGAAAAATATCTTTATCAAAATCTATTCCTCACCAAATAGTTTTTGTTGGAAAGATTCTTGCTGGGCTGCGCATGAAATATCATTTGATTTACTAAGAATTAAACCAGATGTGTATATGACTTCTATTATTGTGAATGATCATCAATATAATTTATCTGTTAATCTATCGGCAATGTAATGCTAAAAAAAGAGAAGGGTTTAGCTCGAGATGTTATATCTACAGAAACCATATCCAATCCCATTATTGAGCTTGGATATGGTTTTTGTCGTAATGTGTAAAGCGAAAGAAACTTATTATAAATTACAGGTTTCTTTTTTCAAAATTGAAGTTTTTGATACAACCTATTTTTATTTTCACCATTCGATCATTGACCATGCATATTTAAAAATAAAAGTATTAGGGTCTTTTATTGCAGAATGAGTTGGCGAATGATCTGGGTGTTCATATGGATAATAATATGGCCCTACTTGTTGTCCTAATACATTATGTGTTATAATTCTCACGTAAGTTCTTAAGTAGTCTCCCCTTAAAAACAGACAATTTTTTATTGATCAATAAAATAATTATACTT
>NZ_JAUMYS010000046.1 GCF_030528505.1 Tannerella sp. | reverse complement strand
GAACGCCGGATACTCAGTTTCCAGAGCAAAAACAGCTGTTTGAATGCCGGATACTCAGTTTCCAGAGCAAAAACAGCTCTACGGGTACTTTCGGGTTGTTGTTATCCCAAATGCCGAATCGGTTTACACAGCCCGGCAAAAGCATACGCACTTTTATACGGACAAACAAAATCAGATATACAACGCTACTTTGCGGCGATCGGTCTGCACCGTTTCAAATTCGGATGTAACAGCGCTACTGCCCATGGGCACCCTTTCTTTACGATAGTCCATGGAGCTGTACACCGTGCTGCGCGCCGAGGTATGAAACTCCGTTGCACCTGTTTCGGCCTCTATTTGGGCAATGTTATGCTCGCGCACCCCACAACCCGGCATGATGATGATACGTCCGGCAGCACGTTGCACCAACTCGCGAATCATCGGAATGCCACTCACCGCATCAGGCTGTTGGCCCGACGTCAGGATACGGTCACATCCCAGCTCAATCAGTTGCTCAAGCGCCACAAACGGATCGCGGCACACGTCGAATGCCCGATGGCACGTGACGGAAAGCGGTTTAGCAGCCTCCATCAGGCACTTCATCAAGGGGACATCGATATCTCCTGTTTTGGTCAGACAGCCGAACACAACTCCGTGTACATTCAGCTGTTTGGCCATCTCAATATCATACAGCATAGCCTGCACCTCGGCCGGCGTATAAAGGAAATCGCCCCCACGCGGTCGAATAATGACGTTGATATCGATTTGCGAAGTCAGCGCTTGCGCCGCCCGTATCTCACCATAGCTCGGAGTCGTTCCACCTTCAGGAATAGCGGCACACAACTCCACGCGACGCGCACCTCCGGCTTCAGCCTCGACACAACTCTGCGCCGAATTCGCGCATATTTCAATGATTCGTCCCATGCTCTTCTACTCGATTTTATCGACCGATGCAGTGGTACGTAAACCCTGCCTCTTCGATTTCATGAATATTGTAAATATTGCGTCCGTCTAAAATCAACGGCGTCTTCATCTGTTGTTTGATTTTAGGCCACGAAGGCAAACGGAACTCTTTCCATTCCGTCACAATCATCAACACATCGGCATCAGTCACTGCCTCATAAATATCTTTCGCATAATGAATCCGGTCACCGATACGGCGTTTAGCTTCCGGGATAGCGACAGGATCGTAAGCCGTCACGCGGCATCCGGCGTTGAGCAACAGATCGATCAGCACAAGCGAAGGTGCCTCACGCATGTCGTCCGTTTCAGGTTTAAACGCCAGTCCCCACATAGCGACATTCCTACCGGCCAAATCGCCCTGATAATGCTGTTCGAGCTTACGAAATAAAATTGTTTTCTGATGTTCATTCACTGCCTCGACGGCCTGCAAGATGCGCATCGGATAATGATGCTCTTCGGCCGTATGGATCAAAGCCTTTACATCTTTGGGGAAACACGAACCGCCATAACCGCAGCCGGCATAAAGAAAACTGCTACCGATCCGCGTATCGGCACCGATCCCTTTACGAACCATATTTACATCGGCACCAATGATTTCACAGAGGTTGGCGATATCGTTCATAAAACTGATGCGTGTGGCCAACATCGCATTGGCCGCGTATTTCGTCATTTCGGCCGACGGTACATCCATGTAGATGATGCGGAAGTTGTTCAACATAAAAGGATGATAGAGCTTTTCCATCAGCTTTTTTGCCCGGTCCGACTCTATCCCCACAACGATACGGTCGGGGTGCATAAAATCCTTAACAGCAGCGCCCTCTTTCAGGAATTCCGGATTGGAAGCGATATCGAAGTCGATCGAAACGCCGCGCTTGGCCTGTTCGTCGATAATCGTTTGCTTGATCTTTTGTGCCGTTCCGACAGGTACGGTACTTTTCGTTACGACCAGCAGGTATTTCGTCATGGTCTGTCCGATGGTTCGCGCCACATCCAGCACGTGTTTCAAGTCGGCGCTGCCATCTTCGTCGGGCGGGGTACCGACAGCGCTGAACACAATTTCGACCTCATCGAGCACCTCCCTCAGTTCAGTTGTAAAATGTAAACGTCCTACTTCGTGGTTACGGACGACCAGCTCCTCCAGCCCGGGCTCATAGATCGGGACGACTCCGTTCTTCAGGTTCTCAATCTTATGACAATCAATATCCACACAATAGACCTCCATGCCCATCTCCGCAAAACAGGTGCCGGTCACCAGGCCGACGTATCCCGTACCAACGATTGCAATCTTCATGCTTTTTTCATTTTTTGTAAACGGGCGTAAAAGTAGTGCTTTTTTTCAGGATTGCCCCTTTTTCCATGCTGTTTTCTCAGTATTTAGAAAAAAACATCGTATTTTTGCGACCCAATGAAAGGATCGGCATGGAGGTTGAACGTATTATACGAAATATTACGCATCATTATTTTTTCTACCTGTTTGCGTTTACGTTGTTTTTCGGAGTGTCACTGTATCATATGGCAGAATTGAGATTCACGGACGAGCTTTCAGGAGTGCTGCTGCTGATTGCATACGTCATTTTCCTTTACAGGACAAAGAATCGGAATTTCCATCCTGCGGTATTGATTATCCCGGCCGTATTTATGCTTGATGCAGGCTATTCTTTTTATCTCTCGCACAACACAAGTCAAGCGATTCTGCTCGATTTCCTGATACAACTAAGACCTTACGCTACTTTTTTCATCGTTTCGCAATTGGCCCCGTCCCTCTCAGACGTGCAGAAACAACAAATGGCACGGTTATGCCTGCTGCTCTGGCTGCTCTTTCTCCCTATCGGAGCCTACGGATTGTATCTGCCCGATATTTACCGGTCTGTCATGAATCGACCGGAGAATTTTGTGGCAGTGGTCTCCTCTCTCTCGCTCGTTTATCTGTATTGCAGCGACTTTTCGACAATAGCACGGCGGACGTTCCTGGTCATGCTCTCAGCCTCCATGCTGGCCTCGCCCCGATTCATCGGTCTTTTCCTCCTGATATGCGGTATCGTTCTCTACTTCAACCACCGCAGCATTTTGAACTCTTGGATAAGGACGGGAATTGCGACAGGGGTTGTCGTATGGATCGCGACATACATCTTCTACATACAGATCGCAAGCTACCTTTCACCGTCAGACGCACAGGGAGGCAGTCTCTCGGCTTTGGACCCACAAGCCATCTTATACCAAGCAGCACTGAAGGTATGGCGAGACTTCCCCCTATTCGGAAGCGGATTGGCAAGCTTTGCGACGTATGCTTCCGGGTTGTATTATTCCCCCCTCTATGCCGAATACGGCGTTCATACCGTTTCGGGACTGGCTCCGCACGCATGGCACTCCGTTTGTGACACATATTACCCTTCGCTGGTACAGTTTGGCGTTACGGGCATCGTCCTATTCCTGCTTTTCTGGACATTTATCGTCTGCCTCTCTTTATGGAAATACAAACGGCACGGAGATATTCAGCTATTTGTCACGGTGCTGATCACGGCCTGCATCTTATTCATCGGAAACATTTCGGACTCATTATTCACCAGCCATAAAGGATACTTTATGATGATGTTTCTCGGTCTCTTGGCAGGCAATCTGAGGCAGAATAAATGCCTCACAAAAACAACACAGGCACCCTCGGACGAACTTCTCTCCGAAGAGCCTCTTTGGGAAGAGCGTATAGAAACGGAAACGGCATCATCCGTAAAATATCCCAACCAAACAACATAGTAAATTACCGTATGCAGCAAGACTTTATAAATAAGAACTTCTTTAGACTAACGATGTTCACGCTCGTCTTAGGCGTGATCTTCTACGATCTTTTCAATATGGCAGGATTCAGCTATATTGATGAGATATGCGCACTTCTTTTATTTATTTTGTTCGGAATAAATGTTCTCCGCTCCAAGGATTGGGCATTTGATAAAATGTTCCTTCTCATCTTAGGGATATTTCTGTTCTATCTGGTCTACTCGTTATATATTGGCTCCAATAGTCCTCGAGCCATTCTGATGGATTTCGTCATACAGATCAAGCCTTATCTGGCCTTCTTCTGTGTTTACTCGATGAGGCCTGTACTGAATGCGAATCAGAAAAAGATTATACGGCAGTTGGCTCTTTTATTCAGTCTTTATCTCCTACTGATAGGGATCGGCGATCTGTTTATCAAAGACTTTATGCGATTGTTTCTATCACACGAGTCTCGGTATGCGACTGCGGCCTCTGTTCTATCGTTATGTTATGTTTATTTCAGTAATTATACTTCAAGAGACAAACTGATTTTTATTCTTCTCTTATCCGTCGGTTTATTTTCCGGACGTTCCAAGCTCTTCGGTTTCTTAGCACTATGTACGCTTATGATGCTTTACATCAATAAGTCGTTTGAAATGAAGTTCAATGCGAAGAACACCATCTTCCTACTTTTTGCCATCGTAGCAACCGCTATCGTAGCCAAAGACAAGATCGAGCTTTATTTCATTACCGGAGGTTTTGGAGGCGGAAGAGGGGTAGAAGATTTATACGCCCGCATGGCCCTTTACTATTTCTCATTACGAATCTTCAGAGACTATATACCATTCGGTTCAGGCTTTGCTTCTTACGGGACATATGCTTCAGGGGAATATTACTCGCCGATCTATACGAAGTATAATATGGAACGTATGCATGGTCTGACAGAAGCCAGTCCGAGCTTTATCGCCGACACCTATTATCCGGCATTAGCACAATTCGGCATTGTCGGATTGTTTCTTTTTTTTCTGTTTTGGTATTACTTAACTCATAAAGCGATTGTCTCCTTTCGTAAAGGATGTCAGAAAGAAGCGGTCATGGCAATCATCATTATCGCATTCTTTTTAATTGAATCGATTTCGGATGCGACTTTGACCCACAACAGAGGTTTTTTTATGATGATGTTGTTGGGACTGATCTTTTCAGACATCAAGTATAAGTTGAACATGTCGGACCCTGAAAAAATAAAATAATATGGCACGGATACTTTTAGTGAATAAATTCTACTATTTCAGGGGAGGAGACTGCACGGCCGTACTGACTACAGAAGGGTTATTAAAGAAACACGGGCATGAAGTAGCCGTATTCAGCATGCGTTATGCCGAAAATCTGCCGACATCGTGGGAAGAGTATTTTCCTGAAGAAGTGAGTTTCTCTACGGCAGGCATTGTCAATAAATTAAAAGCCGTCAAGCGCGTCTTTTCAGATACCGAAGTCGTCAAAAAATTCAATCGGCTCCTCTCTGACTTCCAACCCGATGTCGTACATCTGCACAATATTCATTCATACTTATCTCCCGTAATTGCGCAGATAGCTCATCGGAGAGGCATTCGTGTGATCTGGACGATGCACGATTATAAATTAATTTGTCCTACTTATCTATGCTTACGAGATAACAAGCCCTGCGAACTTTGTTTCAAAAACAAAACCCACGTCTTTAGGCTGCGCTGTATGAAGAACAGTCGTGTAGCCAGTCTGTTGGCATGGATGGAAGCCGTACATTGGAATCGCACCAAGCTGGAACACATCACAGATCGTTTTATCAGTCCGAGCTCTTTTTTAAAGGAAAAAATGGTTTCGGCAGGTTATCGGGACACTCAAATAGAAGTCTTGCACAATTTCATGTATAAGCAAGTACGTCCCTGTTACGAAAAAAAAGACTACTATTGCTACGCCGGCCGCCTCTCAACGGAAAAAGGAGTCAGCACCCTGCTTGAAGCGGCAAAAGATCTACCCTATCCGTTAAAAGTGATCGGGGGAGGGCCATTATTAGAAGATCTCCGTAGAACATATGCCTCGGATCATATCGAATTTTTAGGGTATCTGCCACAAGACGAGCTACTCCCCATCATACAGCAGGCACGCTTCTCAGTCATTCCATCACTTTGTTACGAGAATAACCCGTATGGCGCAATCGAATCGCTTTGCTTGGGGACGCCTGTTTTAGGGACAGCAATAGGCGGCATACCCGAACTGATTGATGTCGGAATAAACGGATATTTATTTGCCCCCGGCGACACCAAAGAACTGCATGCCAAGATTATCGATTGCTTTGGGCATTTCACTGTAAATTATTCCTTTGAAAAAATAGCGATTGACGCACAAAATAAATTTTCTTCCGAAACGTTTTATGTAAAACTAATGAAAATTTATGGCTACTAAGATACATCCCCCCACAGACATGTGCATTATCACGACCTATCGTTGTCCGATGCGTTGTAAAATGTGCGACATTTGGAACAATCCGACAGAAGCAAAAAAAGAGATTCAACCGGAAGAATTAGAGATTCTGCCCCATGTAAAATTTGTAAATATCACTGGAGGCGAACCGTTTGTCAGACAAGATCTCGAAGCGATTGTCAAAGTCTTATTCACAAAGTCGCCGCGAGTTGTTATCTCAACATCCGGCTGGTTTGAAGATCGAATCATCGATCTGGCTAAAAAGTATCCTCATATCGGAATCCGGATCAGCATTGAAGGTCTATCTCAGAAAAATGACGAATTGCGTGGAAAATCCGGAGGATTTGACCGCGGTCTTCGTACCTTACTTTTATTAAAAGAAATGGGAGTGAAGGACATCGGATTCGGCTGCACGGTCAGCAACAACAATTCGGCCGATATGCTTTCTCTCTACCGCTTGTCCAAGAGTTTGGGTATGGAATTTGCTACGGCTGCGTTTCACAACTCCTACTATTTTCATAAATACGACAACCAGATCACGAATAAGGAAAAAGTAATCGCTGATTTCGAAGAGCTAATTGCTATGCAATTAAAAGAAAATCATCCGAAATCGTGGGCGCGTGCCTTTTTCAACAACGGGTTGATAAACTATATTGAAGGAAACCGAAGAATGTTGCCTTGCGAAGCAGGCTTAGTCAACTTCTTTGTAGACCCGTACGGCGAAGTGTATCCATGTAACGGCTTGGAAAAACGATATTGGATGGAAAGCATGGGAAATATCCGGCAAGCTTCTTCCTTCAAAGAGATATGGGAAAGCGAGCAAGCAGAGAGAGTAAGAGCTCAGGTACGCAGTTGTCCGAAAAACTGTTGGATGGTTGGGACAGCGTCCCCTGTGATGAAAAAGTATATTCGTCATCCGCTTAAATGGATGCTGAAGAATAAAGTACGGAGTCTTCTTAACCAACCTCTTTGCTTGGAACGTAAATGGTATGATGTGGGACAAGACCCAACACAAGGCGATCTGAGATCATGAAGATTGTTGTCACCGGGCTGAGAGGATTTCCCCGCATACAGGGAGGAGTCGAGACCCATTGCGAAGAGTTATGTCCCCGGTTGGTCAAATTGGGATGTGACATGACGGTTACCAGACGGAAGCCTTTCGTTAGAGAGGCTTCTCCCCTTACCGTTTATGAAGGTGTAAAATTCAAAAATCTGAATACACCTAAAAAACAAGGGCTGGAAGCTGCTGTTCATACGTTCAGAAGCGTCTGGTATGCCTTTCGGGCCAAAGCCGATATCATCCATTTTCAGGCGATTGGGCCCTCGATTGCCATTCCTTTTGCCAAACTGCTCGGGATCAAGGTAGTTGCAACCCACCATGGCCCCGATTATGATCGCAGGAAATGGGGACGATTGGCTAAGTTCGTTTTACGGTTTGGGGAGTTCTGTGTAGCCCGATGGGCCGATGAAGTAATCGTCATTTCGACGGTCATTCAAAACCTACTCAAAACGAAGTATCATAGGAAGGATACTCACCTGATATACAACGGGGTAAATCCACCGACCACTCCCGTCGATGAAACCGATTACATTCATCAATTGGGTTTAAAGCCGAAAAAATACCTTTTAGCTGTCGGACGTTTTGTGGAAGAAAAAAATTTTGACAAACTCATTCTAGCCTATGCAAAAACGACCTATGCCAAGGATTATCAGTTGGTGATTGCGGGAGATGCCGATCACGAAAACCATTATTCAAAGTCCCTGAAGGCTATCGCTAAAAAACATGATGTTATTCTGACAGGTATGATTAAAGGCGCTCCTTTACAACAATTGTATGCGCATGCCGCACTATTTGTACTTCCATCATCGCACGAAGGACTGCCTTTTACGCTATTAGAGGCGATGAGTTATCAGACCCCTGTGTTAGTCAGCGATATACCCGCCAATAAGGCTGTCGACCTCCCTGCCGATTGCTACTTCCATTATAGTAAGCATTGCGTCCCTTCACTAAGCGAAGCCATTGAAAAGAAATTAGGCAACCCGGTCTTTCACACCTATGATCTAAGCCCTTACAATTGGGAGCATATTGCCCGGCAAACGTTTGAGGTTTATGTAAAGATCATGGGGAATCAGTCCTCAATGTAGAACCAATCCGCTTAAAGACGAATATAAACAAATAAATAAACGGCCATGAATACCCCTGCTGTAAGCATTATCGTTCCAGTCTATAAAACAGAACAATACTTAGACCGATGTATCCAATCACTCTTGGGACAAACGTTAGAAAACATTGAAATTATTCTCGTTGATGACGGTTCACCTGATTGCTCTCCGTCAATGTGTGACGAGTATGCCCGGAGAGATAAACGTATTAAAGTGATCCACAAACAAAATGAAGGACTTGGCTTCGCACGAAACAGCGGAATCGATATTGCTCAAGGGGAATATCTTGCATTTGTCGATTCGGATGACTATGTGGATATTTCGATGTTCGAGGCTTTATACACAAAAGCGAAAAAGCAATCATCTGATATTTGTTTCTGTGGATATAAACGGGTTAAGAGCAATGGGATGATTAAAGATATAGTCCATCCGCTCCTGCAAACAAAGAGCCTGGCTTCATCGGAAGAAATAACGGACTTCTTATTACTTACATTGGGAGCTCCCACCTCTACGCTTCGATATGAAAGCTTCCCGAACTCCTCTTGGACTTCGATTTATTCTTCGGCCGTACTTAGAGAAAAAAAACTTCGATTCTATTCCGAACGTCAATATATTTCTGAAGACGTCATTTTCAATATCGACTTTTTATTGGTTTGCAAACGTATTAGCTTCGTACCTCGAGCATTATATTTCTATTGTGAGAACAACAACTCATTAACAACCACTTATCGAAAAGATCGTTTTGAGCATTTTAAAGTTTTTTATCAAGCAGCCTTAAACAAGATAAACGTATTAGCAGAAGACCATTATCAAAGGGGAGAGATCGGATTAAACAACAACTTACTTTCCTGCGCCCGAGTATTTTGTAAGCAAATCGTAGCTCAGTCTCATTTACCCCGAAAAGAGATGTATATAGAATTCGCCAAAATAGCCAATGATCCTTTAATCAGATATGCTTTAAAGAAGAATTTCGGACTAACATTTAATCAAAAGATATTCAATATCTTATTAAAGACAAGATCGACTCGATTCATTTATTTATCGACGAAATTACACTTAAAAAAATTAAGCAAAGCCTAAACCGTTGCTGAAGAGGGAGGCTCTTCTGCATCAAACGAGATAGATATAATATGAGGTTCTATGGCATCTATTTTAGGAAGAATCTCATATGCTCCATATTGCGCCCTCAAAACGGCATCTGAATTCATCGGGCAAGAAAACAACTCTTGTTCAAAAAGAAGTTTCTGAGAATCAGCATACCACTCACGTTTAAATTGAGTATAGAAAAAGAACCCCAAAGGATAACCAAGGCTCTCTTTATCCCACAAATAAGAAAAGCAAGCAAAGACAGGGAAAAAAATTCGATACAACAAAAAATAAATGAGATGAACGGTAATCCGTTTTATTTTCACAGCCGGAGACCACTTGGCAACGGACATCAACAAATTCTGCAAATGACTTGATAACCAAATAAAAAAAGGCTGAGCAGGTTCCAAATAAAAAATATCTATATATATGCCTCTATACCGATAATAAGATTCATGTGTACCTCCTTTTTCTTGTATAAAAGAGTTCTTCCTGCGCAATTTAGCATAGGATGATACATAATACGGATCCGTCTGATGACATTGGAGTACATAGTCATCAGAAGGTTCATGACGTAATACGTTTAATAGGCGTCGAAAATCTTTTTTCATCAAGATGATATCCAGATCATCATCCCACGGAATAAAGCCCTGATGCCTCACGGCTCCTAACAAGGTTCCTCCCGATAAATAATAGGGAATATCATGCTTCCGACATAGCCCATCGACATATTTCAGCATCTCCAGCATTTTAAGTTGATGCTTCCTAAGCTGCGTGCCTTCGGCATTTATCTTTGAAATGTCCGTCATACCCTTTCTTTCATTTAGTACGCCCATAAATCTTGCGATACAGTGTGTACAGAAAATCTCTTTGATAGATCACTCCCAAACAGAAAAAGAAAATAATCCCCAAGATGTTGGTCATCATTTCTCCCTGATAATAAATATATCCCGAAACGAACAACGCAACGGAAAAGACAACAAGAAATACATAATTGAGGCGTATACGCACCATACTTCGTATCCAGAAAAGCCGCATGATTACATTCACCAAATAACTAAGAATTAACGACAGGATAGCACCGCTAGTCCCCCATCGGGAAATAAATAAAGGCATACATATCATATTTACAATGGCTGCCGTAACAGTCGAATACATAATCACATCCGTTTTTTTCAGCGCGGCATAGATTTGTCCCATAAAACTACTTACCACTGCAATGCCAGCCGAAAGGATCGCCAACGGGATAATAAAAAAAGCCTCAGCATATTGGGTATCGACCATATATGGAAATACAATATGAGAAAAATGGATCAAGCAAAGGGTTCCGATACACAAAAAAGAAATCAGCAGGTTAATCGCTTTGCTGTAGAAAATGCCCAAAGAAATGCGGTCATCATTTCCTCTTTCGAAAGAAACTTCCTGCCATGCCATATTAAAACACATGGAAACCAGATTAATGACAAGCGCAAATTTGATCGCAATCGAGTAAATTCCATTTTGCTCTAATCCCAATAACCTTGAAATCATCACATTCCCATAGCCAGTAAGAAACCAGAAAGCCAAAGAATTAAGACATAACGGTAACGAAAATTTATACAGACGGAGTAACAATTTCCGGTCATAGAGAGAAAATGTAAGTTTTCGAAGTACGGGCACGTAACACTCTATCACGCTAATCTGAGAAAGCAGTCCCACGATCGAGGCGACATACAAAATTTCTATGTTCGCATGAAAATATTTTAACCCTATGAAATTAATCGCCGCAGTAATCAATGTAGCTATAATACCCGACCCGGCAAATAAGAGATTCTTCTTAAATGCACGAGCCATATATCCATATAGGTTATTGAAAACCACACAGACACCATAACCATAGATATACATAAAATACGGAATATCATTAACAAGCCATACCCCCCAAGAAATTAAGGTGTATAGGACTAACGATACCATGAAAATCAAAAAGCCGTTAAAGATGGGTCTATAGGCTGTTTCCGTTTCCTTCTGATCGTAGATAAAACGCATAATACCCACATAGATATCGAGAAATAAAAACGAAATAACCAAATTGAGATATGTATTCGCTACATCATAATATCCATATTCATTAGGAGTAAGGTATTCGGTAAAGATGGGTAGCATCACAAAACCAATGAGTTTTGTCAACACATTACCTAGGAAATAAAGACTTGATGATTTGAAGAAATCTCTTAACAAACTCATTCCGTAGTTTTGTAGTACAACATATTTCTCATTCGGATTCCCATCCATAGTTCAGGATCATCCGTAATAATACCGTCCACAATAGAATATAAACAGGCCGGAATGGTTTTCTGCGAGTTCAATGTATATGTGATAATCTTCTTCCTCTTTTGATGTATCTTACGAACCATTTCAGCATCAAACGAATTGTAGTCGATCAAAATGGTCGAAATAAATTTGTTTTCCAGCAAATCATCCAACTGCTCTTTCCTGTTCAAGAGATATTGGCAGGTAATAGCCGAATCGACCTCATGAATCGCTTTAAGACAGTTGTAACCGAATGAAATAACTACCACATGCTTATACAAGTCCTTTTCTCGGATCATCTCGGCCAGTTTGAAGGGCAACTTTGGATTCTCATAGTCTTTTACATCCAGAATCAAAGGAATTCTCTTATCAACGCTATCGAGAACGGCTTCGAGTGTCGGGATTTTTTCTATTGAAAAAGAACGACCTACGTCTTTCAGAGAGTGCTGTCGAATCTCATCCAAAGTCATCTCTCTGATCTTGCCCGAACCATTGGTCAAACGGTCGATTGATTCATCATGAAAAACAACTAATGCTCCATCTTTCGACATTTGGATATCTATTTCTATCGCATCAACTCCGGCTTCAATCGAGCCGTCAATTGCTTTCAGGCTATTCGGGGGGCCATACGGGCCTCCCGCATGAGAAATCACAGCAATATGCGCCATCGATTCCTCGATATCGACATACGTCGTATGACAGCTATTCAGAAGAAAAGCAGCAAATAAAAGCCCTACGAGCCCACTTCTTTGCTTCATTGCTCACCCCATCATTTATCCCTCTTGTCTCCACGCTGATATTCTTCCTTTATGGAAGCATATATATCGCGGCACTCTATCCAAACTACGGGGATGATCAAGGTCAAAACCAGCATCGCAATCGCAGCATACAATTTGCGAGGGCCCACCGATTTCTGCAACATATACGCTTTATCAACTATCCGAGCACGGTCGGTTTGTTGCCCAATAGTCAGCTCTATCTCCTCCCGCTTTTGCAAAAGAATTAAATATACACCCTGAAGAATTTCCTGTTGACGCTTAAAATCTACATATTCCCGCTCCAGCAAAGGTATACTGCGCATTTTGTCAAGCAGTTGCTTCTCTTTGCCCTTTAAGTCCTGTAAAACGATCTGATAGCCTTTTTTCGAATTGTCGATCATTTGATACACGCCTTCACGCAGTTTATCCACCTGATCGCTCACGCTTCGAAAAGCAGGGTTCTTTTCATTCGAATTCTTCAACAGACGATTACGTTCCACGATGGCTTCATTATATACGGCTATGGCCCCTCCTTTTTCACCATCGGCAGACAGCAGTGAAGGAATCACATTATACTTATTATTCGGATTTTTGATATAATCGTCCATCATCTTTATAACTTGCGATTCAGCCTCCACTTCAATGATCTTCACCTGTAGCTCCCTCATCTGTTCGGCATAAAACATCACATCAGACTCCAGAAGCGTCATTCTGTTTTTCGTCTTATACCCTTCGATATTAGCTTCGACTTGTTGCAATTCGGCCATGATATTATGAATCCGACCGTCGATAAACGTCAGAAGCTTCATATTTTCCGTTTGCTTGAATGATCTGGCATCTTTATTGTATTCATGAATCAAGGTACTCAACATGTCTTTTCCACGTTCTTTTTCATGATCCTGACAGGTAATTTCAATAATGTTCGAAGTCTTCGAATAATCTTCCACAAGGAATCCGTCGATCATCTCTTCAGCCAACCAACTGGGAGGCACACAACGTATTTTCAGACTGAAAGATTGTTCTTTTTCTTTTGCATCCTTAAAATCGAGTACGAACTTATTCTTTCCGAGGGTTATTTCTGCCGGGAGCGATGTAAATGTAAACTTCCGGCTATCCGTGTTACTCGCAGCTTTTACTTTAATCTTAGCGGGCTTAACCGATACGGAAAAAAGATATTCATCGTCCAGAGCGGCCAGTGTTGCCGAGTCGGGGGTAAGTACAAGCGGTGCGTCACCGTACATCTTATAAAAAGAATACGGTTTCGTATATTCCACATATAACCCCATATCGAGAATCATCTTACAAAAGAGCTGATTAGACGAGAGGATCGACATTTCATCATCAATGCTGATACTCCCGGCCGATCCCCCACCGATACCGAACGATTTCATCAATCCGGCCGCTTCGCCCATAGCCAGATTCGCCCCGCCCAGAGATTGATCCTCCTGTATTTGAATGCGCGTCTTAAATTCATACGTACGCGGATAAAAGACCAAATACAGGATCGCAGGGATAAAAGAAAGAAGAAAGACAATCAGGAATAATTTCCAATGACGGAGGTAACGTACAATGATGCCTTTCAGTCCGATTACTTCATCGTTATTTTCCATAAATTCGTTTATTTTCTAAGAGCAACTATAATAGTGGTAATAACCGACACGGCGGTAAGTATGGTAGAAAACATCGTCAACGTATATTGCTGTGCCGAACTAAAATTGGCATTCCGTTTCTTTGCCTTATTCGGCTCTACGTAAACAACATCATTCTGTTGCAGGTAGAAATAAGGTGAGGCAAAAATATTCGGATCGGTAATATCCAGACGTATAATCTCTTTTTCACCGTTATTATCCCGTATCAGAAGGATATTCTCACGTTGAGCGTTAATCGTTAAATCGCCTGCCATGGCAATCAAGTCTAAAATCGATACCCGATTATTCTTGATCGTATAGACATTGGTCCGGCTGACTTCTCCCATAATAGCCACCTTGAAATTAACGATCTGTACATTGACAAGCACTTCCGGAAGACTTTCTCGGATCATTTCCTGCAATTTTTCGTTTGCTTCGTAAAGCGTCAGACCAGCCAGACGGACACGCCCTAACTCCGGAAAAACGATATATCCTTCTTTATCGACCAAATACGTATAGACGTTTTGTACAGTCGACGTATTCACTTGTTGTTCTCCCTGTGTATAATAACTGTATGCGGGAGGATTATAGGGAGCAGCAACCGTGGGATCTTTTGACGACACATTAATAGTTAGTAAGTCATCCGCACAGATTTTCGGATTGTACGTCTGCGTCATCAACTCCCGCTGCTTAGCTGTCAACTCATCTATTCCCTGAAAATATGCGACATTTCGAGGCGTACCACATGCCCCCAGCATCATTATCAGGCTCAAAATCGATAAAAGTTTATAATTCATAGCTGTTCTTCTTAACAAAGGCGCAAAGATACAACATAAAGTTCATTCATAAGATGTTTTTGACGCTTTATTGATTCGTTTTCTTTTTGTATTAGAACTCATATAGAGCTATAAAAGATTTGTCCAAGTCAGGAGAAAACACCGAACTTGGACAAATACCCCTTTCCGATTCGGGAAAGCCCATAACACTTTCCCTCTCTCATGTATTTATTGATTATACAACTGCCGCTGGGAAAGTAAACGAGATCAAGATCGATACAACTAATGCCAAGATAGCATATAATTCCGGGAATACGGCCATAACCATCGTTGCGGCAAACACATTGTGTCCCGCACCTGTGGCGGCGATACCGCTAGCACATACCTGTCCCTGGCGGATGGCCGAGAAAAGTCCGGCAAAACCCATAATGAGTCCGGCACCAAACACTCCGGCAGCAGCAACCCACGGCATGGAAGGTATCAAAAAGGACTGCATCATCATATATGCGACGAATCCGTACAATCCCTGCGAACTGGGCAAAGCACTCAACGCAATATACGTACCCATTTTTTCAGGTGCTTTCTTCATCGCTCCGACAACCGCATTGCCACAAATCGTCAATCCATATGCACTGCCGATTCCACTTAAACCGACCATCAGTGCAACTCCCACATAAGCTAATAAAACTGGTCCCATAATTCTAATTTTTTTTAATGATTTTATTTTTTTATAATTTATAATTTCTTAAATGGAGTATAAGCATTACCCCCTCCTTCAAATTCCGAGTTTTTGTAATATTCGACGTAAATCAGACGCATCGGATGTACCAACGAGCTGATCAAACTCAGTCCAATGTTCAGTGCGTGGCCGAACAACAAGATCAGCAACATAGGTAGCCAGCGGATATAGATGGACATGCTGCTCGTCATATCAATTGCCATCATATTAAATACTCCGCCCAGCAAAGAGCCAGTCAGCCCGATCGCATACAGACGAATATACGATAAGGTATCCCCCAACAAACCGGAGGCTGTATTATACGTCGTCCACAATCCCGATCCAAAATTCAGCAAAATATTTTTGCCCGGCGAGTTATAGAAAAATACGATAAATGCTCCTGCACCGGCAATACCATACAATATATAAACTATAATTTTCGGTAATTGAACATTCATCATCGGCAATCCGACCACACAAGCCAACGCCAAAATCAAAAAGACCCATGCGAACCCAGAGAGGCTATACTTAAATCCACGCTGCACTTTAACCTTCAGAGCAGCAATAAATTTCCCATACAAGACATGGAAAAAACCGATAATAATCGATAGCGTCATAATATTTTCGCTCGACAGGAAATATTTCCTTATAGATACAAGTGCATCGATCTGTCCCAAATTGACACCGAAGAATGTACCTGACAATGTTCCGATAACCAACGTTGCGAGGCCGAAATACTGCATGAGTGAAAGAATCGGCTTCATCCTCTCTTTAGCTCTGAATTTCATCAGCGTACCAAATATGATCAACAATAGTCCGTATCCTCCGTCTCCAAAACAAATGCCGAAAAAGAGCATAAAGAAAGGAGCGAAAAACGGAGTCGAATCAAACTCTTTCGAATTAGGTAACGAATACAGTTTGGTGATCGGCTCGAAGAGTCGATTGAAACGGTTATTCTTCAACTCTACCGGAATATTATCTTCATCCTGTATTTCCAATTTCCGGAAATAGTAGCCATTCCTATCCAACTCGTTCTCAAGCCTCTGTTCCTGAGCGGTCGGTATCCAGCCTTCGAGTAGCATCAGCCGGTCGTCGGCTTCACGGTTCGTCTGTACCTTGGCATTGTCCCATGCATATTCGTTGGACAGCAAACGGTCGTACGCCTGCAGTGTTTTGTAGTCGTTAATAGCAATTTGGAGTATCTCCTCATTCAGCTCCGCTTTTTTCTTTCGCTGCTCCTGAAGTTCCTCGCGCAAAGTCTTCAACCCTTTTTCAGGCATCTTCACCCGTTCGGCATCGATCTCCAACACGGTTCCGACAGGCGTAATCGTCACGAAATACGCGGCCGACTGCGCCACATTGATCGGTATCGCGTTATAAGCCTCCGCCCAAGCGGTATCGTAACGTGACGCCGGACACGAGAAAAACGTCACTTCGTAACCTGCACCACGCAGCCGGTCAAGGCTGGCATAGTCAAACTCGCCCCAGACCGACATCGCAGCGATATCCTTTTCCAGAACCTGCTCGACAGCCTGTTCTTTTTCGATCAGGTTACGCAGCGTTTCAATACGTTCGAGCAAGGCTCGCCCCTCCTCCATCGTAAGCGGCCGTTCCGGTGCGATATTCAGCTCCGGTTTCACCTTGCTTTTCGCGTTCTTGGCCTCATCTTTGAGCTTCGCGAGCCGGTCTTCCTGCACACGCGTCAGATAGCGCAGTTCGTTCTGCAAGCGTTTCCGTTCGGCCAGCAACTGCTGCAAGCCTTCATCGTCTTTCTCCGAACGAGTTTCCTGAATATGCACCACGCCCATTTCACGAAGTCGCTCGAGAAATACATCGTATTCTTTATGATACACCATAAAGGCGTATTTGCTCATTTTTACGATCATGCTTCGACCTCCTCTTCTTTTTTCGCGTTCCGCTTTTCCTGATTGTTACGCATAATTTTCTGCGATGATTTGGAAAGACTTTCCTCGTCTTCCATAAACCGTTTGATCTTCCGGATGGCATCCTTATATCCGGGGATCTGTACCTTTTCAAACAAATTCAGTTTCTGTGTCGTCTTACGCCGGGCACGTTCGAGCATACTCAGTTTAAGATTCGTAAACTCTACTTCGATGCCGGTCGTAGCCAGCGTTTTCAACAGTTCGATCCCATCAGCAAACCACGACGGCATGTTAAACAAGCTGTACCGCGCCGTCTCGAATTCGATCTCATCCAACACAGGTACCAACACACCGGCGATTTTTCTGGAAGAAAGCTTGACGTCCTTCACCGAAATCAGCTCCGGTCTGAACTCGTTCCAAAGCGCCATCATGAAGTCGTACGTGCGGATTTCCTTTTCCAAACGGTCTTCCAGCGCCGCGACTTCATCTTTCGTTCGCTTCACTTCCATACGCAACGCACTTTCCTTACTTTTTATGGTAGGGAGTGCGCGTTCACGCATCTTCAGCTGTTTATCGAGCGCATGAAGCGAAGTCTTGTTATATTGAAATTTAATCGCCATATCGTTTTCCGTTCATCTCCTGTGCGAAGCCTCAATGAGCATCGCTCCAATACTTATCTACCAGCTCCTGTTTGATGTTGACTTCCGTCTGTTTGAAGTGCTTGGCAAACAGTGTCCATGCCACATCCAACATTTCCGTCGTATCGAGATTCACGTCGATGGCCAGCAATCTCTCCGAATAGTCCTTGGCGAAAGCCAACGCGCGTTCGTCGTAATCGGTCAGATCGAATCCGTTCTCCATCTTCGTTTTGGCGTCGGCGGCATCGGCATAGAGACGTACGGCGGCATTCATCACCTGCGGATGATCTTCGCGTGTCTTCTTACCGGTCACAAGCTGTTTCAGACGCGACAGTGAACGGAACGGATCGACGATGACCTTACCCACATCGCTGTCACGACGCAGATAAAGCTGTCCTTCGGTGATGTATCCGGTGTTGTCGGGCACAGCGTGCGTAATATCGCCCCCCGAAAGGGTCGTTACGGCAATGATCGTAATGGATCCTCCTTCGGGAAACTGCACCGCCTTTTCGTAAATTTTCGCCAGGTCGGAGTAGAGCGATCCCGGCATGGAGTCTTTCGACGGAATCTGGTCCATACGGTTCGATACGATGGAAAGCGCATCGGCATAGTTCGTCATGTCGGTCAGCAAAACCAACACTTTTTCATTCTTTTCGACCGCGAAATATTCGGCCGCCGTCAGTGCCATATCAGGCACCAGAATGCGTTCTACCGAAGGATCTTCCGTCGTATTGATGAAGCTGACGATACGGTCGAGCGCTCCGGCATTGCTAAACGTATTCTTAAAGAACAAGTAATCGTCGTTTGTCATCCCCATGCCTCCCAGCACAATTTTATCGGACTGGGCACGCAAGGCAACCATCGCCATCACCTGATTGAAGGGCTGGTCGGGGTCGGCAAAGAACGGTATCTTCTGCCCGGTTACGAGCGTATTGTTCAGGTCGATACCCGCAATACCGGTAGCAATCAACTCTGAAGGTTGCTTGCGTCGAACGGGATTCACCGAAGGACCGCCAATCTCGACTTCACGTCCTTCGGGTACAGGGCCGCCGTCTACCGGATCTCCGTATGCGTTGAAAAAGCGTCCGGCCAACTGGTCACCCACTTTCAGCGAAGGAGCTTTACCCATAAATACGACTTCGGCATTCGTCCGGATGCCTTCGGTTCCGGAAAACACCTGCAAGGTCACTTCGTCACCAACGATTTTTACGACCTGTGCTAATTTTCCGTCGACCGTAGCCAGTTCGTCATACCCTACGCCTGTAGCTTTCAGGGAGCAGGTAGCTTTGGTTATCTGTGTGATTTTCGTAAATATCTTTTGAAATGCTTTTGTTGCCATAATGGATTATTTTTTATTTTTTTCATCGACCAATGCCTCTATCTGCCTGTCGTATTCGAAGAACTTATCGCTCTTATATTCCGAATAGTTCATCTGCTTAAAGAGGTTAATCATCCGTTTGAAATATTCGGAAACGTGCAGAAAGTCTTCAAAAGCGAAGTCGGTGCGACAGATATTGATGACTCTTTTCAACATATATTCCTGCCGTTCGAGCGGACATACGGAGTCTATCGCATCGAAAGCATCCTGTTGCAGGATGACGAAGTCGATCAGCTCCGATTTCCAGAAAGTCACGTGATAATCGACCGGAACCCCGTCATCACCGAGAATATCGATCTGTTCCGAGATTTCTTTTCCACGCAACATACGCGTTTTTACTTCATTGACCATGCCGATCCAGTCGTCCGAAATATGCTTCGAGATATATTCGTCAAACTCGGGATATTCGAGATATTTCGAATAACTGTCGATCGGGTTAACGGCCGGGTAACGTTTACGGTCGGCACGCGCCTGCTCGAGAGCATAAAAGCAACGGGCTACTTTCTTCGTATTTTCCGTCACCGGCTCTTTCAGGTTACCTCCGGCGGGCGATACGGTTCCGATAAAGGTTACGGAGCCGGTTTGGTTATTATTCAGCACCACCATTCCGGCGCGTGCGTAGAAGTTGGCCACGATGGCCGACAAGTCCATCGGGAAAGCATCGGGTCCGGGAAGTTCTTCCAAGCGGTTCGACATCTCACGCAGCGCCTGCGCCCATCGCGACGTAGAGTCTGCCATAAGCAACACTTTCAGTCCCATGCAACGGTAATATTCGGCAATCGTCATAGCCGTATAAACGGAGGCTTCACGTGCGGCGACAGGCATGTTCGAGGTGTTCGCGATAATAATTGTACGTTCCATCAACTTGCGCCCCGTATGGGGATCGATCAGTTCCGGGAATTCGACAAAGATTTCGACTACTTCGTTGGCACGTTCGCCACAGGCTGCAATAATCACAATATCGGCTTCGGCCTGCTTCGATATGGCATGCTGCAACACGGTTTTTCCCGTACCGAACGGGCCGGGGATAAAGCCCGTACCGCCTTCGACGATCGGATTCACCGTATCGATGATACGCACGCCGGTCTCAAGCAGCTTATAGGGGCGCGGCTTTTCTTTATAACAAACGATCGGCTTCTTCACCGGCCATTTCTGTATCATCGTGATATCATGATCTTGACCGGCTTCGTCAGTCACAACCGCAATCGTATGCGTTACCGGATATTGTCCTTCGGCAACTACGGATTTCACTTTATATTTTCCTTCGAAGGTGAACGGCACCATGATACGGTGCGGCTGCGAGTTTTCATCTACTTCGCCGAGCCACGAACCGGCCTCTACCATATCGCCGGCTTGCGCAAGGGGTTTAAAATCCCAAAGCCGCTCATCATTCAGCGGATACGTGTATTCGCCTCGTTTGAGGAACACCCCGGTCATCTTGTCGAGGTCGTTCTGCAATCCGTCATAGTTGCGCGAGAGCATACCGGGCCCCAGCGTTACCTCGAGCATGTGCCCCATAAACTCGGCCTCATCGCCGACCTTCATACCGCGCGTGCTTTCAAACACCTGCACATACGCATTTTTTCCGATTACCTTAATTACCTCGGACATCAGTCTCACACCTCCGACGGTGATATAACAGATCTCATTCTGGGAAACAGCCCCTTCAACTTCGACAGTCACCAGGTTCGATACGATTCCCCTTACAATACCTTTCGTAGTCATATCTTATTTTGTATTATTTCTTTTAAATTCCTCCAGCACTCCCGCGCTTTCTTGTTTCATGGCCCCCACCATCCTGCGGAAAGTCTGCTCGCCAGACACTTTATCGAGTGCTGTCCAGCGTTCGATCATCTCAATCCGTAGCAGGTAAGCAAAGACGCTCTCGAAATCGAACGTCTTAAAAAATGTATGTTCTTCGAGCCAATTCCATTTCAAGAGATCGATCTTTTTTTCACGCATAAGCAAATCCGTCTCTTCAGCTATACGAAGCAACTCCGGGAGATAGTCGAGTGTCTCACTTAACCCGAAGTCGCGAGCATTGGAGGTGCGCAATGCTTCGGCTACTTCATTTTCGCCAACTAAGAACCGTTTCCTGTCCAGATCGTATTTACGGCAGTTAAGCGCAGCCAAGATATTGCCGATATTCAGGTTCAACTCGAACCATTGTGCCATAAAATCGTTTTTCACCTCCATCGCATACTGGTAATAACGTGCCGAAAGCCTGTCTTCCCACGGGACTTCGGACGTTTCGCCTTTTTCCATCGCCACCAGGTATTCTTTCATAAATTCCCGGATATATGCAGGAACGGCAGTATGCCGCGGAGGCGCTTCATCTTCTCTCAAAGCCTGATAAAGCTGCTCAATGGCTTCGTAGGGGATATTTCCCCGTTCGTCCCACGGTATTTCTTTCTTTTGAAGAAACGACAAAACGTTCCGGTTATCGTATTGGAGAAAAAAATAAGCGAACCGTTTTTGGTCGCCTGCCGACAGCATCGGCATTACTTCGTGCTTGAAATCGGCCACCGTATACGTGCGCTTTCCATCATCGAGCGCGATATCGGGCAGCCCGGCGATTAAGTAGTAATATTTGCTCATCAGAACAGGATGTCAATGAGTTGAGGGCGCAAAAACTCCTTGAAATAGGCGATAAATTCCTCTTCTCCAAAACTGATCTTATACGAACCATCGGCCGGAGCGATGGAGAAGGAAGCCTTCCGTCCGTTCACTTCTTCGATGGTGACCCCTTTATTCAGCAGATCGACGGCGTTGGCTTGGAAGTACGAAGTCAGTGCCTGCGCATCGGATGTCTGAATCGAGATAGCCCCGTTTTTAGCCCATTCCCGCGCAATATCGAGCATCATTTTCTTCATAAACTCGGCATCGGACGATGCGGCTTTCACGTTATCGGCAACCACTTTACCGGTAATCAGATTCGTGACTTCACTTTTTAAAGCTTCCACAGCCTGCGACGCGAACATTTTCAGTTCCGATTCTGTGTTTTTCTTCCATTCGGCCGCCTCTTTCCGGGCTTGGGCTACGATCTCTTCCGCCTCTTTGCGGGCATTGCGCAACATGTTCTGTTCTTCTGCCTTCGCTTCCGCAATGATACGGCCGGCCTCTTCGTTCCCTTTTTCCACGCCTTCCCGATAAATTTTGTCGGTCAGTTCCTGAATTTTAGCATCCATATCTGTGTATTGTAATTCATTAATTTGATTGTTCTTTACGTTCGAGGCACAAAAATAACATTTTCTTTTAATTCCTTGATACTTTACGGGAGCGAAAACAGAAAAAATACATTCCGGGCATATTTCGTCTTCCCGAAAGCAGAGCTGTATGGTCGGGGGGGGTATTGCCTTCCGGGCGTTTAGTTGTTGAATTGTTGAATTGTTGAGGTGTTGAGGTGTTGAAATGTTGGCTGAATACTGAATACTGACCGCTAATAAGAATTACGAATTACGAACTGAATGCTGTTGGCTGACCGCTGACTGATAACTCAATAATTAAACAACTCAACGAATCAACACCCGAAAGACTGAACGCTGAACGCTTCAAAAGCCCTGAAAGGGCGAACTAAGAGGCCGGATCGAAAATTGATATTTCAATCCGGCCTCCATGCGTTCATTCACCTTCCATACGGAGCGGGCACTCCCCCGCCCCGTCGCTTGCGGTCGTTTTTTTCTTACGGCTGCTCGTCTTTCTTCGTGCCGGCGCGGCGCGCGAGCAGGTCGGCATAGCGTTTGCGTATGACGTTGATGGCCGTCAGCAGCTCGTCCCACGCCGCATCGTCGGGATAGGCGTTGGCCATGGTGACGATGTAGTTACAGAGCGTCGTATAGTCGGCCACGAGCGTACGACGCATCGCTTTGATATCTGCCACGGGTTGCTCGGCGTTGGCTGCCCGACGGTCGGCCGCTGCCGCGCGGTAATCGTCGTTCGTGGCGCGTACGGCATCGACTTCGGACTGCATGCCGAGCGTCGAGATGGCCGCGGCATACGGTTCCTTCGTCAGGTCGTTCAGGAAGTTGTCCGTGGCTCCCGTCTGCTTCTTCACATTGAGCCGGGGCAGGCTGCGGTGGTGTGCCCAAAGCGCGTTGAGCGCATCGAAGGCTTTCCGTTCGGCCTCTTTTTCGGAATATTCATAGTATTGCAGCTTACGCCCGAAGCGGCTCACGGCCACATCGCGCAAGCGGTCTTTTTCGTTCAGCACCTCTGTGTACGGGTCTTTTTGCGGATTACGGGTAACGACTTCGAACGGGTCGATCCCGTCTTTCACGTTATACAGATACCGTTTCAGCGGCGCATCGGTTCCCAGCAGCACGGCTGCTTTCTTCTCGGTGTCGGACACCGTTTCACGTAACATCGGAATCAATTCCATCTGTTGCAAGCGGGCAACGTTGTAAACATGCAGTGTTTTCATTTCGTCTCCTTTTTTTAAAATTTTACATCATAATAGTTCATTGATCGCTATTCGGGCATAAATATACGATAATCATTTTGAATAATGGACCTGTTTATGTGTTTTTTTCAAGAAAAAATTACATCCGAAATATTTTTCTTCGTCTTCTACCTTTACTATATCTCCGGATACTCAGTTTCCAAGGCAAAAACAGCTGTTTGAATGCCGGATACTCAGTTTCCAGGACAAAAACAG